>JAGTRY010000044.1 GCA_018262235.1 Pseudomonadota bacterium | reverse complement strand
ATGTTCTACAACACCGGCATTTACACCTACATCTGGCTGGTCACCAACAAGAAGCCCACGCACCGCCGGGGCAAGGTGCAGCTCATCGACGGCACGCGCCACTTCAAGAAGATGGACAAGAGCCTCGGCAACAAGCGCAATGAGCTCTCCGACGAGCACATCGCTGCGCTGGTCAATTTCTACGCGAACTTTGAACACGATGCGACCAGCCAGCTCTTGGGTGACATGCTGCCTGCCCTCGACGGCAAGCCCGCCAAAGCCCCGCGCATCTGCAGCAAGCTCTTCGACAACCGCGATTTCGGCTACCTCAAGATCACCGTCGAACGCCCGTTGCGTCTCAACTTCCAGACCAGTCCCGAGCGCATCGCGCATCTTGATGAGCAGAGCGCTTTCGCCAATCTCGCCACCAGCAAGAAACGCAAGAACGAAGTTGAACACGCCGCCGAAGTCGCCGCAGGCGAAGCGCAGCAAATCGCCATCCGCGCCGCCCTCGAATACATCGACGCCAGCATCCTCTACCGCAACCGCCCGGCTTTCGAAAAAGTGTTCGATGCGGCCCTGAAGCGCGCCGATCTCAAACTCGCCGCCCCTGTGCGCAAGGCTGTGCTTGCCGCCCTGTCTGAACGCGACCCCGGTGCCGACATCTGCCGCGATGCCAAAGGCCGCATCGAGCCCGACTCCGACTTGCGCGACACCGAAATCGTGCCCCTGCCCGCCGACATCGCTCTGCCGCTACCGCTCGAATACGACAACGAAACCGGCCACGACAAGCTGCTGCGTCTGGTCAAACCGCACTGCGAGGCCTACCTCGCAGCCGAAGTGTTGCCGCATGTGAAGGACGCCTGGATAGCCCACGACAAGACCCGAGTCGGCTACGAGATTCCGCTCACCCGCCACTTCTACGTCTACCAGCCGCCGCGCACCCTGGAGACGATCGCCGCCGAGATCAGCGCGCTGGAGAAAGACATCATTGCGATGCTGGGTGAGGTGGTTTAATGCAGCGCTATAAGCCTTACCCAAACTACAAATCAACTAGCTGCTCTTGGCTTGAAAAAGTGCCGGGTCACTGGTCGGTAATGCGCTTGAAGAACGTCGCCACTTGCAACGACGATGCGCTTGATGAACAAACCGATCCTGATTACGAGATCGAGTACGTGGACATTTCCAGCGTTTCGCTTTCCAAAGGGATAGAGCAATCGGAAAAGTTGTTGTTTGAAAAAGCTCCGTCACGTGCCAGAAGGAAAGTCAAAGACGGAGATGTGATCGTCTCTACGGTTCGGACTTATCTGAAAGCAATCGCCCCGATCAACCATCCTGCAGACAACATGATTGTTTCGACTGGCTTCGCGGTGATCCGGCCGATGAGTAATCTTCATTCCGGCTACGCAGGGTACTTGTTGCAGTCGAATGGCTTCGTTGGAGATGTGGTAGCTCGTTCCGTTGGTGTGAGCTATCCGGCAATCAACGCAAGCGACTTGGTTCGTATCCCAGCGGTTGAGCCCCCGCTCGCAGAGCAACAAACCATCGCCCGCTTCCTCGACCACAAGACCGCGCAGATCGACACGCTAATCGCCAAGAAGCAGGCGCTGCTGGAAAAGCTGGCCGAAAAACGCAGCGCCCTCATCAGTCACGCTGTCACCAAGGGCCTTGATCCAACCGTACCGATGAAGGATTCGGGGGTGGCGTGGTTGGGCGAGATTCCGGCGCATTGGGGAACAACCCGTATCAAATTTGTCGCCAAGGTTGGCAACGGCTCGACGCCAAGCAGGGAGAACGCCGATTACTGGTTTGACGGTCATTTCCCGTGGTTGAACAGTTCCGTCGTGAATCAGGAATCGGTTTTCGAGGCTGATCAATTCGTTACCGATCTGGCGCTGAAGGAATGTCATTTACCTATCGTGACGCCGCCCGCTGTACTCGTCGGCATTACCGGTCAAGGCAAAACACGTGGCATGGCCAGCAAGCTCGAAATCACGGCAACCATCAATCAGCACCTGGTGTTCGTGAAGCCCCGAGACGACGGGTTCAATGTGGATTACCTGCGTTTCCTGTTTGATATGGCCTACTCGTTCTTGAGAAACGAGAGTGATGGCGGCGGAAGCACCAAGGGCGCGATTACCTGCGAGCAGATTGAAAATCTGGCTGTGCCATTCCCACCAATCGCGGATCAAGCCGCCATCGCGCTACATGTGCAAAGTGAGGTCGATGCCTTGATCAGGATGCAGGCGAAAATCGCTGCTGTGATTGACCGACTTCAGGAATACCGCTCCGCCCTCATCACCAACGCCGTCACCGGCAAGATCGACGTGCGCGGCTTCAAGCTGCCCGAAGCTGCGGACCAGCCCATGCAGAAGGAGGTGGCATGAAATTCGAAACCTTCACGGCCGGCCACTGGCTGACGCGTTACCAGTACAAGAGCTTCGAGCCGGTGCCGGTCAATCATGAGTGGATTTGGGAAGACCCGGCCATCAACAGCCTGCTGGAGCAGGCGACGCGGGCGCTGGGCGAGTTGAATGCCTTTTCGCTGATCGTGCCGGATATCGATCTCTTCATCGAAATGCACGTGGTGAAGGAGGCGCAGACCTCCAGCAAGATCGAGGGGACGCAAACCGGCATCGATGAAGCGCTGATGCCCGAAGAGCAGATCCGGCCGGAGAAACGTGACGACTGGCGCGAAGTGCGTAACTACATCGACGCGGTGAATCAGGCGGTGGTGGAGCTCAAGACCCTGCCGCTTTCCAACCGCCTGCTCAGGCAGACCCATGCCACGTTGATGAGCGGGGTACGCGGCGAGCACAAGCAGCCGGGGGAGTTCCGCGTCAGCCAGAACTGGATCGGCGGTTCCAGCCTGATGGATGCCACCTTCATTCCGCCGCATCCGGAGGGTGTGCCTGATTTGATGAGCGATCTGGAGAAGTTCTGGCACAACGAGGAGATCGTGGTGCCGCATCTGATCCGGGCTGCGATCAGCCATTACCAGTTTGAAACGATCCACCCCTTCCTGGATGGTAACGGGCGGATCGGTCGCCTGCTGATTCCCTTGTATTTCCTCAGCCATGGTCTGCTGGCCAAGCCTTCGCTGTATCTATCGGATTTCTTCGAGCGCAATCGGGCGAGTTACTACGATGCCTTGATGCGCGTTCGCGTGTCGAACGACCTGATTCACTGGGTGCGCTTCTTCCTCAACGGTGTGGCACAAACGGCCAGCAAGGGTCGAGACACTTTCCAGCAGATCCTGGCACTTCGCACGGAGGCGGAGCATCGGATCCTGCAACTGGGCAAACGCACGCCCAACGCTCGTCAGGCCTTGAACGTGTTGTATCGCAAGCCCATGGTGATGGCGACAGATCTGGAACGGGAGCTGGGTTTGTCGCACCCAACGGTGAATGCTTTGTTGCGCGATTTCATCCGCTTGGGGCTACTGAAGGAAGTGACGGGGGCGGCACGGAATCGCCTGTATGTCTTCGAAACTTACCTCAAATTGTTTTTAATGTAACGAAAACGCGTTTCCCTTACGTTGCGTGACGAGCAACGAAGGTTTGGGGCCGCTGATTTACAGGACGAAATCATCCGAATCGAGACAAGCGCATGCACCAGGAAATTGACTTCGAAAACGACATCGAGCAGGCGCTGACCAGCATGGGCGGCTACCTGAAGGGTGATCCGGCAGGCTATGACGCGGCGGCCGGACTCTTCCCACAGGAGGTGCTGGCCTTTGTGCGGGCGACCCAGCCCAGGGTGTGGGAGCGGCTGGAGAAGCTGGATGCGGCGCGGGCGCCAGCCGTGCTGCTCGACAGTCTGGTCAAGGAGCTGGCGGGCAAGGGCGCGTTGGCCGTGCTGCGCGAGGGCTTCAAGTGCGTGGGCAAGACGGTGCGGCTGGCTTACTTCGCGCCGAACACGGGGCTGGACCCGGCGGCAAGCGGGCGCTATGCGGATAACCGCCTCCTCATCGTGCGCCAGGTAAGGACGCAGACCGGCGCGATTCCGGATGTGGTGCTGGCGGTGAATGGTCTGCCGGTGGCAACGCTGGAGCTGAAGAACCCGATGTCGGCAACGCGCTGGAACGTGGAGAACGCGAAGAGCCAGTATCGCTTCGAGCGCGACCCGAAGGACATCCTGTTTGCCTTCAAGCAGCGCTGTCTGGTGCATTTTGCGGTGGATACCGAGCTGGTGTTCATGACCACGCGGCTGGAGGGCAAGGACACTTTCTTCCTGCCCTTCAATCTGGGCCATCACCACGCGGCGGGCAATCCACCAGTAGAGGGCGATGTGCGCACGGCTTATCTGTGGCGCGAAGTGCTGGCGCGCGACAGCCTGATGGACATCCTGGCGCGCTTCATCCACCTGGATGTGGAAGAGAAAACGGTGGTGACCGAGCAGGGCATCAAGCGCCTGCGCAAGGAGACGATGATCTTCCCGCGCTATCACCAGCTCGATGCGGTGCGTGGGCTGACGGCGCATGCGCGTGAGCATGGCGCGGGGCATAACTACCTGATCCAGCATTCGGCGGGCTCGGGCAAGTCGAACTCCATTGCCTGGCTGGCGCACCGGCTATCGAGTCTGCACGATGCGAACGACGAGAAGATCTTTCATTCGGTGGTGGTGATCACCGACCGCCGCGTGCTTGACCAGCAATTGCAGGACACGATCTTCCAGTTCGAGCACAAGCTGGGCGTGGTGCAGAAGATCGACGAGAACACGCAGCAGCTCGCCAAGGCGCTGGCCGATGGCGTGCCGGTGATCATCTCGACGATCCAGAAATTCCCCTTCATCTCGCGGGCTATCCGCACGCTGGAAGGCAAGGGCCATACGGTGGAAATCAGCACGGCGGGCAAGCGCTTCGCGGTGATCGTGGATGAGGCACACAGCTCACAGAGTGGCGAGACGGCAATGGAGCTGCGCAAGATCCTGAACCGCGATGGCATCGAGGCGGCGATTGCCGAGCAATTGCTGGATCTGGATGAAGAAGCGCTGAGCGAAGACGCGAAGAAGGAAATGCTGCGCGAGCAATTGAAGCGCGCCAAGCAACCGAACCTGAGTTTCTTTGCCTTTACCGCCACGCCGAAGTTCAAGACCCTGTGCGTGTTCAACGAACCGGGGCGAAACGGCGAGGCGCCCTTCCATCACTACAGCATGCGCCAGGCGATTGAAGAGGGCTTCATCCACGATGTGCTGGCGCACTACACCTGCTACAAGCGTTACTACAAGCTGATCCAGAAGGTGGAGCAAGACCCGGAAGTGCCGCGCCGCAAGGCTGCGCAGGCGCTGGCGCGTTTTGTCTCGTTCCACGATTACGAGATTGCGCAGAAGGTGGAAGTGATCGTTGAGCACTTCCGCACCCATACAAAACACAAGATCGGCGGCCGCGCCAAGGCGATGGTGGTGACCAACTCGCGCGAACACGCGGTGCGCTACAAACTGGGCTTCGACAAGTACATCGGGGCCAAGGGCTACACGGATGTGAAGTCGCTGGTGGCCTTCTCGGGAGAAATCTCGCTGAAGGAATTTACCGACAAGACGTTCACCGAGGTCGGCATGAACGGTGGCATCAAGGAATCCGAGCTGCCGGAGAAATTCAACACCGAGGAATACCAGGTGCTGCTGGTAGCCGAGAAATACCAGACCGGTTTCGACCAGCCCTTGCTGCACAGCATGTATGTGGACAAGCGCCTGGCGGGCATCCAGGCGGTGCAGACGCTCTCGCGCCTGAATCGCACCACGCGGGGCAAGACCGATACCTTCGTACTGGATTTTGTGAATGAGCCGGACGAGATCTACGCAGCTTTCAAGCCTTACTACGAGGTGACGCCCAAGGGCGAGGATACCGATCCGCAACTGCTCAACAACCTTGCGCATTCGCTGGGTGAGTGGAAGGTATTTACGCACGATGAGGTGAACGACTGGTGCGAGATTTGGTTCCGCAACCGCATGAACCCCACGGGCGGCGAGCACAAACGGCTGAATGCGATCCTTGATGTAGCGGTGGAACGTTACAAAACACTTGGCGAGGAGGACGCCGGTGTGTTCAAGGGCCAACTGGTGAGCTTCCGCAACCTGTATGGCTTCGTGTCGCAGGTGATTCCATACCAGGATTCAGACCACGAGAAGCTCTATACCTACGCCCGCTTCCTGCTGACAAAACTGCCTTATGAAGCGGACCATCGCCGCGTGCAGGTGGATGACGAGGTGGAGCTGAAGTACTACCGTCTGCAGAAGATCAGTGAGGGTGCGATTGACCTGAAGGCCGGCGAGCCAGAAGCGCTCTATGGACCCACCGAAGTAGGCACCGGCCAGCCAGATGAGGATGTGCAGCTCTCAACGCTGGTGGGCAAACTTAATGAACGCTTCGGGACGGAATTCACGCCAGCGGATCAGCTTTTTTTCGATCAGGTGCGTGAAACAGCCATCGCCAACGAACAGCTACGCCAGGCGGTGATGGCCAACAGCATCGAGAACTTCGAGCCGGTGTTCAACAAGCAGCTGGAAAACCTTTTCATCGAACGTATGGACGGTAATGAAGAGATCTTCGTGCGTCTCATGAACGACGAGGCATTCCGCACCGTGGCAGCCAGCCATTTGATGCGGACGGTGTATCAGCAGGTGCGGCAGGCGGTGGAAACCAAGAGGGCTGGTGCATGAGTGATCAACCCACCGGCGAATTCCTGCTGTACGAAAGCGAAGACGGCCGCACCCGCATCGAGTGCCGTTTTGCGGGTGAATCATTGTGGCTGTCACAGGCCTTGATGGCCGAGCTGTTCCAGACGACCAAGCAAAATATCGCCAAACACCTGAAGGCGATCTTTGCCGAAGGCGAGCTGACCGAGGATTCAGTTGTCAACCAATGGATGACAACTGCAGCCGACGGCAAGAACTACCGGGTCACGTATTACAAGCTCGACGCCATCATCGCCGTCGGTTACCGCGTGCGCTCGGCGCGCGGCACGCAGTTCCGGCGCTGGGCGACGGAGCGGCTGCGGGAATACCTCGTCAAAGGCTTCACGATGGATGACGAGCGCTTGAAGAATCCGCCGGTGGGCGCATCCGCCGCGCCGGATTACTTCGACGAACTGCTCGGCCGCATCCGCGACATTCGCGCCAGCGAGCGGCGCATGTATTTGCGGGTGCGCGAGATTTTCGCGATGGCGGCGGACTATTCGCCCAGCCTGGCCGAGACGACGCAGTTCTTCCAGACCATCCAGAACAAGCTGCATTTCGCGGTGACGGGCAAGACGGCGGCGGAGCTGATCCACGAGCGGGCGGATGCGTCGGCGCCGAACATGGGGCTGACGAGCTGGAAGTCGGGTCGTGTGAACAAGACCGATGTGCGCGTGGCGAAGAACTACCTGCGCGAGGGCGAGATTGACGAGCTGAACCGCATCGTCGTGATGTGGCTGGACTTCGCCGAGGATCAGGCGAGGCGCCGCAAGGAAGTCTTTCTCAAGGATTGGGAAGCGAAGCTGAATGACTTCCTGAAGTTCAACGAACGCGAGGTGCTGCCGGACGCGGGCAGCCGCTCACACAAGCAGGCCATTGCCCACGCCGAGGCGGAATACGAACGCTTTGCCGCTCAGCGACGCGCGCTGCTTGAGGCTGAGGGCGAAGCGCACAACGTGCAGATGCTGGAAGCTGCCGCCAAGGCCTTGCCCCACGCCGCAAAAACTCCGCAAACCCGAGGCCATAAGTGAGCGACATCAAACTCTTCCGCTACACCAATAACGGCGCCAGCGAGCTGGCCGGCAAGTCAGCCGCCATAGAGCGCACGCTGCAGCGCTTGATCGAATCGCAGATGGAGACTTTTCTCGGTGTGCGTTTTCTCGCTACCGAGTACAGCACGGGCGCCAAACATCGCGGCCGCATCGATTCACTGGGGCTGGATGAAAACGGCTGCCCGGTGATCATCGAGTACAAGCGCCACAGCAATGAAAACGTGATGAACCAGGGCTTGTTTTACCTGGACTGGCTGCTCGATCACAAGGCGGACTTCCGCTTTCTGGTGATGGATAAGCTTGGCAAGGACGAGGCAGACAAAATCGAGTGGGGCAGTACGCGCCTGCTGTGCATCGCGGCGGATTTCACGCGCTACGACGAGCACGCTGTGGCGCAGATCAACCGCAATATCGAACTGATCCGCTACAAGCTCTTTGGCGAAGAGCTGCTGCTGCTCGAACTGGTGAATGGCGAGAGCGCGGCGAGTACGCAATTGCTCGCAGACGGGGATGAGCCCGTCGCCGACAAGCCTGCCAAGGCGCCGGCAGCTTCTACGCTGGCGATGAAGACGCATGCTGATCAGATCGCCACGGCTTCGCCTGAGTTGCTGGCGCTGTTCGAGCAGACGCGCAGTTTCATCCTCGCGCAAGGCGACGACATCATCGAGAAGCCGCTGAAGCTTTACGTGGCATTTCGCCGGCTGAAGAATTTCGTATGCATGTCGCTGATCTCGAAGCAGGATCCGCATGTGTTCCTGACGCTGAAACTGGATCCGGCAAGCGTTGCGCTGGAAAAGGGCTTTTCCCGTGACGTGACTCACATTGGTCATTGGGGCACAGGCGATCTGGAACTGACCCTGCGTACGCCCGCCGACTTCGAGAAGGCCAAGGCTCTGATCGAGCGGGCGTATCAGGAAAACTGAGCACGCTTAGCGGATAAAGTCGTCGTGCTGGATGCCCTGCGCAAGCAACGCAATGTGAATGACTACGAGGGTGACCCGGTGTCGAATGCCGCACTGGCTTCTTGCCGAAGCCGGGAGCCTGCTGGCGCAGACCCGGCAATGGCTCAAGACCGAATACCCCGAACTTGCGGATTGAGCCGCTGAACCTGCACCAGGAACATCACTTCGAATCCGAAATCTGCGCCCACCTCGCGGCCAATGGCTGGCTCTACGCAGAGGGCAACGCAGCCGCAGCCTTTTCTGAATCTTCGACTGCCAGTGGTGGGTAGGCGACGCAGTTCCTGCCTTGCCCTTTCGCACGATAAAGCATGCTGTCAGCGACTCTTAGCGCTTCCTGCAGGGAGGTTTCCTTGAGCATGGCTGAAACACCGAAACTCATCGTGACGGAGAGCTCAGGACTGATTTCGTGCCAGGGATGGGTTTCGATGGCGCGGCGCAGGCGTTCGCAATGTGCGATGGCTTGTGGCATTGAGACGTTGGCCAGCGCCAGTACGAACTCTTCTCCGCCGTATCGCGCCACGATATCGCTGCCGCGCGTGTTGTTCTGCAGGATGACGGAGAGTTGGCAGAGCACCTTGTCGCCAATCTCGTGTGCGAGCGAGTCATTGATCTGTTTGAAAAAATCGACGTCGCCCAGCACGATGGCTGCGGCGTGATTCGGCGCGTCGCCGATGCGTGGTGCGTGTTCGTCGAAATAGCGGCGGTTGTAAAGCTGGGTCAGCGGGTCTCTGATCGAGAGTTCCTGAAGGATTGCGGTCTGATGTTCCAGCTGTTGATTGGAGCGTTTCAATGCGGCGCGGTTGCGGGAAAGTTCGGTGGACATCTTGTTGAACGCACTCGCCAGATCGCCGATTTCGTCGCGGGAAGGAATGTCGACTTGCTGGTTGAGTTCGCCAGCTTCGACGGAAGAGATTGCGCTTTTCAGGCGGGAGAGTGGCCGGGAAATCATGGTGCCCAGGAACCAGCCCAGCGCGATGGCGAGCAGAACTCCGATTCCCGCACCGACTGACAGGGCGTGGCGAATCGCGCTCAGATAGCCCAGGTCCAGCGCGGAGTAAGCAATTTCGCCGCGCTGGATCACGTAGGCCAGAATTTTATTGTCATGCAGAATGGGAGTTGCGGTTTGCCGGTCTTTTGCGTCGACGAGGTCTCCGACCTTATAAGGGGAGATGGCCTTCAGTACCCGACCTTGCTGGTCGAACACCAGGAAGTGGAAGGGAGGCCTGACAAGGCCATTGACCATGCTGGCCGGGTGCATGGCTTGGGTTGCTGGGGCTGAGCCTCCGGTTTCAACACCCAACAAACCCACGGAAACCTGTCGGCCCAGCGAGACGGCGCGCCGGGCAACGAATTTGTCGAAGGATTCCTTGCGGGCGGCGGTAGTCCAGTCGCCATAGGCTTCGTGATAAGCCGCAAAATCGCTGCTGAAATTTACCAGTGCTGAGCGCCGGACCTGCTCGCTGAATTTCTGGAGCAAGAGTTGGTGGGCTACAAAGCCCATGACCGCTATCGTGAGTAGATTCAGGCCGATTAAAGCCACGGTGATCTTGTTACGGATACGCATCAATCGTGACGCCGGGTTAGCAAAAGAAATGATCGGATGAGCCGCAAATCGTTGGAAAATCGACCTTGACTTCCTTGAATATCAACAACTTATTAGGATTTTCTTGCGAGGGTTTAATCCTGTTTACATAGGCTGAATCAGGAAATCTACGGGATATATGATCGATTCTTGAGAAGCGCCATCCTCGTGCGCCATGCCTGATTGATACAGCGCAAATCCGGTTGTAGCGGGTCGAACGGCTTGACTGCAGCAAGGCTGGATCGAGCTGGATCTGGTCCTTTGGCGTCATCTATCACGGGCAAGTCGTTGTGGACGTTGAAATAGTCCGGTTTGTGATCAGGCGTGTGCAGCAGCCAGGCCAGCGTTTAAACTCCGACGCTTTACTGCGCAAGGAATTGCGCACAACAAGTGCAAATTATTTGTCTATGCACACGAATAGCGCATTAATCACCGATTTAACTCACGATTGTGAATGGTGTATGTTGCGCAGAATGCTTTGTTAAACCAGCAACAAACTGTTTTAAAAGGTATTTTTTGTTTTTCATCGGTTTGGCCTTCTTCTTGCTATCGCCCCGTATCGTTTGATTGCTGCCCTTGCCCTGAAACGGGCGAGGTGGAGTGCCTACCGTCGTCCACTTTATGAAATGAATGCTCATGCCTGAACAGCACAAGAATCATGTTTTGAAGCGAGGTTTGAAGAATCGCCATATCCAGCTCATCGCGCTGGGCGGTGCCATCGGTACCGGGCTTTTCCTGGGGATTGCCCAGACCATCCAGCTGGCCGGCCCGGCGGTGTTGCTGGGTTACGCGATTGCCGGGGTTATTGCGTTTTTCATCATGCGCCAGTTGGGCGAGATGGTGGTTGAAGAGCCCGTTGCCGGATCTTTCAGCCATTTCGCAAACCGCTACTGGGGCAGCCTGGCCGGGTTCATGTCCGGCTGGAATTACTGGGTGCTGTATGTGCTGGTCAGCATGGCCGAGCTCACCGCAGTGGGCATCTATGTGCAGTACTGGTGGCCGGGCGTGCCGACCTGGACATCGGCCTTGTTCTTCTATCTCCTGATCAATGCGATCAATCTGCTGCATGTGAAATTGTTCGGCGAGATGGAGTTCTGGTTCTCGATCATCAAGGTGCTGGCCATTCTTGGCATGATCGCTTTCGGCGGCTATCTGCTCATCAGTGGCGAAGGCGGTGCGCAGGCCAGCGTGACCAATCTCTGGCAGCTGGGCGGTTTCTTCCCGCACGGCGTGAGTGGCCTGGTGATGGCCATGGCGATCATCATGTTCTCGTTCGGTGGGCTGGAGCTGGTCGGCATCACTGCAGCCGAGGCGGATGATCCGGCCAAGAGCATTCCGAAGGCGACCAATCAGGTGATCTATCGCATCCTGCTCTTCTACGTTGGCGCGCTGGCGGTGTTGCTCTCGCTCTTCCCGTGGGACAAGGTCCAGGAAGGCGGTAGCCCCTTCGTGATGATTTTCCATGCGCTGGATTCGGATCTGGTCGCGACGATCCTCAACATCGTGGTGCTGACCGCAGCCTTGTCGGTCTATAACAGCTGCGTTTATTGCAACAGCCGCATGCTGCTCGGGCTGGCCGTGCAGGGCAATGCGCCAGCCGCGCTCGGGCGCGTCAATTCACGTGGCATTCCAGTGGTGGCACTGGGGGTGTCGGCAGCGGCCACGGCCGGGTGCGTGTTGCTCAACTACCTGATGCCGGGCAAGGCGTTCGGCCTGCTGATGGCGCTGGTGGTGGCGGCACTGATCATCAACTGGGCGATGATCAGCATCACGCACCTGAAGTTCCGCCAGGCGATGGCCAGGCGTGGTGTCACGCCGCGCTACCGCAGCTGGGCGGCGCCGTTGACGAATTACCTGTGTCTGGCCTTCATGGCCGGCATCCTCGTGGTGATGTGGTTGACGCCGGATACGCGGATCTCGGTGGCGCTGATTCCGGTCTGGCTCTTCGTCCTCTGGTGCTTCCATCTCCTGCGCAAAAAGCTGCCGGAAAGCGCCGCCGTTGCGCTTCCTGCCAAAGCCGATTGAAATCCGCGCCGGTTGCCTGCTTGCATGGCGGGTTGCCGGCGCGTGATCATGCGGGCTGAAAGCGTCCTTCCACCTACCGGGAATTACCAAGCATGAGCGCTGCCATTGATGACAATGACTACAAGATGCTCGATCTGTTGCGCCAGAATGGTCGCCTGACGAACCAGGAACTGGCCGACCTGATCGGACTTTCCGCCTCCCAGTGCTCGCGCCGGCGCATTGCGCTGGAGCAGGCCGGGCTGATCCTGGGCTACCACGCCCAGCTCTCGCCGGAGGCGGATGGCGCACCGGTGATGGGGGTGGTGGAAGTGCGCCTGCTCAACCACACGCCCGAAGCCTCGGAGATCTTCTACGACTTCGTGCGCAAGGCGGATTCGATCCGCGATGTGCTCAAGCTGACCGGTGACTACGACTATCTGCTCAAGGTGGCCGTTGTCGATCTGGCCAGTCTGAGTCGCCTCATCCAGGAACTGGCTGGTCTGCGCGATTGCGTCAGCCATTTGCGGACTTCGGTGGTGCTGGAGCGCCTCAAGGAATCCGGTGTGGTGATGGGCCCACGGGTATGATTCAGCACATATCAGCGATATATTGAAAGATTATGCGCAAGTTGTGCATGTTGTGTCTTAAAATTGCACGATTAATTCTTTTGTGCTTTCCATGACTACCGCAACACTTTCTGAACGCGTGCCGCATACCGCGCTTGAAGACATCCTCGCGCTGCTGCTGGGCACTCTTGTCGTTTCTTTCGGCGCCAGCCTGCTCAAGCAAGCCGGCGCACTGACTGGCGGCATGGCCGGGCTGGCCTTCCTGATCCATTACGCGACCGGCGTGAAGTTCGGCGTGGCCTTCTTCCTGCTCAACATGCCTTTCTACTGGCTGGCGTTCCGCCGCATGGGCAAGGCCTTCGTGCTCAAGACCTTCTGTGCGATTGCGCTGGTGTCGGTGTTCACCGAACTGCATCCGCATTTCATCGATATCTCGCGTCTCAATCCCTTCTACGCCGCAATCTTTGCCAATGCGGTGATGGGCCTGGGCTTCATCGTGCTGTTCCGCCACAAGGCCAGCCTGGGCGGCGTGAACATCCTTGCGCTCTACCTGCAGGATCGTTACAACCTGCGCGCCGGCAAGGTGATGATGGGCGTGGATGTGTGTATCGTGCTGGCCTCGATCTTCCTCGTCAGTCTGCCGCTGCTGGCTGCTTCGATCTGTGGCGCGGTGATCCTGAACCTGATCATTGCCATGAATCATCGGCCCAACCGCTATCTGGCCTGATAATCCCCTACAACTTTCCGGACGCCTGACCCATGTTCCAGCATATCGACGCTTACGCCGGCGACCCCATCCTGTCGCTGATGGAAACCTTCAAGACCGATCCGCGTGTGGACAAGGTCAATCTCTCCATCGGCCTGTACTACGACGCGAAGGGTGTCATCCCCCAGCTCGACGCCGTGCAGCAAGCCTATGGCCGTATCGAAGGCCGCCGTGTCGTGCCCAGCGTGTATCTGCCGATGGAAGGCCTGAAGCCTTATCGTGAAGCGATCCAGAGCCTGCTTTTCGGTGCCGACAATGCCGCGGTGAAGGCGGGGCGCGTGGCGACGATCCAGACCCTCGGCGGTTCCGGCGCGCTGAAGGTCGGCTCGGATTTCCTCAAGCGCTACTTTCCGCAGTCGGAAGTCTGGGTCTCCGACCCGACCTGGGACAATCACGTCGCGATCTTCGAGGGCGCCGGTTTCAAGGTGCACACCTATCCCTACTTCGATCCGCAGACACTCGGCGTGGCCTTCGACGCGATGCTGGCTGCACTGGCCGCGCTGCCGGCGCAGAGCATTGTGCTGCTGCACCCGTGCTGTCACAACCCGACCGGTTCCGACCTCACGCCGGCACAGTGGGACAAGGTGATCGAGCTTGCCCGCGCCCGCGAGCTGATTCCTTTCCTCGACATCGCTTACCAGGGCTTCGGTGCCGGCATGGAGCAGGATGCCTACGCGATCCGCGCGCTGGCCGCTGCCGGTATTCCCTTCCTGGTGGCGAATTCCTTCTCCAAGATCTTCTCGCTGTACGGCGAGCGAGTGGGCGGTTTGTCGGTCGTCTGTAGCGACGCGGCGGTGGCTGAACGCGTGCTGGGCCAGCTCAAGGCCACCGTGCGCCGCAACTACTCCAGCCCGCCGATGCTGGGCGCCGAACTGGTCAGTGCCGTGCTTGGTGACGCTGCACTGAAAGCCGGCTGGCTGGCTGAAGTGGAAGGCATGCGCACGCGCATCATCGCCATGCGCGAAACCCTGGTCGGTGCGCTCAAGACCACGCTGCCGGGCCGCAACTTCGATTACCTCATCGAACAACGCGGCATGTTCAGCTACACCGGCCTCTCCGCCGCCCAGGTCGACCGCCTGCGGGACGAGTTCGGCATCTACCTCGTGCGCAGTGGCCGCATCTGCGTGGCGGGTCTGAACGACACCAATGTGGCGCGCGTTGCAGATGCCTTCGCCAGGGTGATGGGCTGAGGTTTTAGCCGTAAAGCGCTCCGAAAGCATACAAACCCAAGGCCCTGAAAAGGGCCTTGGGCTTTCTGTAGCGCAGGATCAGCGCAATGCCTGCGGCTCAGATCGCGTTTTCGGTTCCGCGCCAGTTCTCGATCACATTGCGCAGGGTGTGACCATGACTGGGGCGTTTGGCCAGATCGTCGAGCAGGGTTTCATCCACGCAACTACCGCCTAGCATGGGGCAGCGGGCAAAGAGTTCGCTCACCCAGTCGATGAACACCCGGACCTTGGGCGAGAGGTGGCGGTTTTGCAGGTACATCGCCGAGATGGCCATCGGGGGCGGGAGCAGTTCGGGGAGCACCGGGACCAGGGCACCTGAATCCAGATATTTTTGTACCATGAAGTGCGCCGGCATGATCAGGCCAAAGCCTTGCAGGCCGCAGGCCACGTAGGCATCCCCATCGTTGACGGAGATTGCGCCGCGCATCTTCACTTCGACGATTTCGCCGTCAATCACGTATTCCCAATCGCAAGTGCGTCCGGTACGGCTGGAAAAGTAGTGCACCGCCTGGTGCTGCTGCAGGTCCGCCAGCGTGTGTGGCACGCCGAAGCGTTCCAGATAGGCCGGCGCAGCGCAGGTGAGTCCGGCAAAGGTGCCGATGCGTTTGGCCACGATTGAGGAATCCTTCAGCTCGCCGATGCGGATCACGCAGTCGACGGCTTCGCTGACCATGTCAGCGGTGCGATCACTCATGCCGATGACCAGTTCCACATCCGGGTAGCGGGTGTGGAATTCACACAGGTTCGGGATCAGCAACTGGCGCCCCACGGTGGGCGGAACGTCGATGCGCAGGCGCCCGCGCGGGCCGCGCTGGGCATCGAGAAACAGCGATTCGGTGTCTTCCAGATCTGCCAGGATGCGCTGGCAGCGGTCGTAATACGCTGCGCCATCAGGCGTCAGGCTGAGCTTGCGGGTGGTGCGGTTGAGCAGGCGCACATGCAGGTGGCGCTCCAGATTCTGGATCGTGGTGGTCACCGTGGTGCGTGGCAAACCGAGGCTGTCTGCCGCCGCCGTGAAACTGTTGGCATCCACGACGCGGGTGAACACCTGCATGGCCTGGAATCGATCCATTGTGCTGCTCCTGGCAAAACCCGGCCCCTGCCGGACGTGCCTACTGTATCGCGATTGTTAGCTGATACGGAATAGTGTTGCTGAAATATTGGTGTTTATCTCGGTTGTACGGTCAGTCACTATCGCTCCATCGCCCGAGGTTTTGCCTGCCCAGTTCTGCGTGCTGCGCCGCCGAGGGTCAAAAATCCAATTCATTCCCTCCCCCCGGAGTCGCTCATGACCACATCTCGCCACCGCCTTGTCCTTGCCCTGTCACTGACCGGGCTGATCATTCTTGCTGTCACCTACAGCACCCTGAGCAGTCGCAGTGCCGACGCCAAGCCCGCCAACACCGCCGCACAGGCCACGCCGGTCGGCGTGGCTGCGGTGATCAGCCGCAAGGTCATGGATTGGCGCGATTACTCGGGGCGCCTTGAAGCGGTCGAGCGTATCGACATCCGTCCGCAGGTATCTGGCACGCTGGCCGCCGTGCACTTTCGTGATGGAGCCATCGTGCGGCAGGGGGATTTGCTGTTCACGATTGATCCGCGCCCGTTTGAAGCCGAACTGGCGCGTGCCCAGGCCAACCTGGCCGCAGCCGAAGCGCGGGTGGCTTTCACCGCCTCGGATCTGACGCGCAGCCAGCGCTTGTTGGCCGACAATGCGATTGCCCGACGTGATTACGACAGCAAGGAAAACGCGGCACGCGAAGCGGCAGCAGCCGTGCAGGGGGCGCGCGCAGCGGTGGATTCGGCGCGTCTGAATCTGGGCTACACACGGATCACCGCGCCGGTTGCTGGCCGTGTATCACGTGCCGAAGTGAGTGTCGGCAACGTGGTGGCGGCAGGTGCTGCCTCGCAGTCGCTGACCACGCTGGTGTCGATGGCGAAGATCTTTGCTTCCTTCGATGTGGATGAGCAGAGCTTCCTCCAGTACATCAATCCGGCACGCGCCAGCAAGAACAGCAGCACACCGGTCTATCTGGGCCTCGGCAACGAGACCGGCTTTGCGCGTGAAGGGCGCATCAGTTCGGTGGATAACCGGCTGGATGCGTCTTCCGGCACGATCCGTGTGCGCGCCGTGTTCGATAACACCGACGGCAGCCTGCTGCCCGGGCTGTATGCGCGAATCCGTCTGGGCAGTGGGGTTGAACACGAAGCCGTGTTGATCGACGAGAAGGCGGTCGGCACCGACCAGGACAAGCGTTTCGTGCTGGTCGTCGATGCGGCCAACCGCACGGCCTATCGTGAAATCCGTCTGGGCGCCATGCAGGATGGTTTGCGCGTGGTCGAAAGCGGCCTCAAGGCGGGCGAGCGCATCGTGCTCAATGGCCTGCAACGGGTCCGTCCCGGCGACACCGTGGCACCGCAGGAATTGCCGATGGCATTCATCAGCGGCAGCTCGCGCCGTTCCAGCTGATGCCGAAACAATAAAAACAAACAGGGAGTTCCCCCCATGAACATTTCAAGATTCTTCATCGACCGCCCGATCTTTGCGGGCGTGCTGTCGGTGCTCATCCTGCTGGCTGGTGCGCTGTCGATGTTCCAGCTGCCGATCTCGGAATACCCGGAAGTGGTACCGCCCTCGGTGGTGGTGCGGGCTCAGTATCCGGGCGCGAACCCCAAGGTCATCGCCGAAACCGTGGCCTCGCCGCTGGAGGAATCCATCAACGGCGTGGACAACATGCTCTACATGCAGTCGCAGGCCAACAGCGACGGCAACCTCGCGGTGACCGTGTATTTCAAGCTCGGCATGGATCCGGACAAAGCCCAGCAACTGGTGCAGAACCGTGTCTCGCAAGCGCTGCCGCGGCTGCCCGGTGATGTGCAGCGCCTGGGGGTGACCACTACCAAGAGCTCGCCCACGCTGACGATGGTGGTGCACCTGATCTCGCCGGATGAGCGCTATGACATGACTTATCTGCGCAACTACGCGCTGATCAACGTGAAAGATCGCCTTGCGCGCATCCCGGGTGTGGGTGAAGTACAGTTGTGGGGCGGTGGGAACTATGCCATGCGCGTCTGGCTGGACCCGCAGAAGGTTGCCCAGCGCGGCCTTACGGCAAACGAAGTCATCGCCGCGATCCGCGAACAGAATGTCCAGGTGGCGGCGGGTGTCATCGGCGCCTCGCCGACCCCGCGTGATACGCCCCTGCAGCTCTCGGTCAATGCGCGTGGGCGTTTGCACAGCGAAGAAGAATTCACCGGGATCATTCTCAAAACCTCGGCCGACGGTGCCATCACCCGCCTGGGCGATGTGGCGCGCGTGGAGCTGGCCTCTTCGGAATACGGGCTGCGTTCCTTGCTCAACAACAAGCCGGCCGTTGCCCTGGGCATCATGGAAGCGCCCGGCGCGAACGCACTGGATGTATCGAGCCGGGTGCGCGAAGCCATGGCCGAGATGTCAAAGGAATTCCCCGCCTCCATCGAACATCGCATCGTGTACGACCCCACGCAGTTCGTGCGCGCGAGCATCAAGGCCGTGATCACGACGCTGCTCGAAGCCATCGCGCTGGTGGTGCTGGTGGTGATCCTGTTCCTGCAGACCTGGCGCGCTTCGATCATTCCGCTGCTGGCCGTGCCGATTTCCATCGTCGGCACTTTCTCGCTGATGCTCGGTTTCGGTTATTCGATCAATGCCCTGAGCCTGTTCGGCATGGTGCTGGCCATCGGTATCGTCGTCGATGATGCCATTGTCGTGGTGGAAAATGTCGAGCGTAACATCGCCGCCGGGTTGAGCCCGCGTGAGGCAACCTACCGCGCGATGCAGGAAGTCAGCGGGCCGATCATCGCGATTGCCCTGACCCTGGTGGCGGTGTTCGTGCCGCTGGCCTTCATGACCGGGCTCACCGGGCAGTTCTACAAACAGTTTGCGATGACCATCGCGATCTCCACGGTGATCTCGGCCTTCAATTCACTCACCCTCTCCCCGGCACTGGCTGCCTTGCTGCTCAAGCCGCACGACGCCCAGCCAGATCGACTCACGCGCGTCATGAACCGTGTGTTCGGCGGCTTCTTCAAAAGCTTCAACCGCTTTTTCAAGCGTGCCTCCGAGCGTTATGCCACGGGCGTTACCGGCGTGATTCACCGCAAAGGTGCCACGATGGCTGTCTATGGCCTGTTGCTGGCGGCCACGGTAGGCGTGGCCTACATCGTGCCGGGAGGATTCGTGCCGGCACAGGACAAGCAGTATCTGGTGGGCTTTGCCCAATTGCCCAACGGTGCTTCGCTGGACCGCACCGAAGCCGTGATCCGCCGCATGACCGACATTGCCCTCAAGCAACCCGGTGTGGCCGACGCGATCGCCTTTCCCGGCCTGTCCATCAACGGTTTTACCAACAGTTCCAGCGCAGGGATCGTCTTCGTCACGCTCAAGCCACATGCCGAGCGGCATTCCGCCGCGCTCTCTGCCGGTGCGGTGGCCGGTGCGCTGAATCAGCAACTGGGGGCCATTCAGGAAGCTTTCATCGCGGTTTTCCCGCCGCCGCCGGTAATGGGGCTGGGCACGCTGGGGGGCTTCAAGCTGCAGATCGAGGATCACGCTGCGTTAGGCTATACCGAGCTTGACCGGGCCACCCAGGCCTTCCTTGCCGCAGCGGCCAAGGCGCCCGAGCTGGGCCCGTCGTTTTCCAGCTACCAGATCAACGTGCCGCAACTCGATGTCGACCTGGACCGCGTCAAGGCCAAGCAGCTGGGCGTGCCGATCACCGACGTTTTCGACACCATGCAGATCTATCTGGGGTCGTTGTACGTGAATGACTTCAATCGCTTCGGCCGGGTGTATCAGGTGCGGGCTCAGGCCGATGCGCCGTTCCGCGCCCGCCCGGAAGACATCCTGCAGTTGAAGACGCGCAATCGCGATGGCGAGATGGTGCCGCTGTCGTCGCTGGTGAAGGTTTCGCCGACCTTCGGCCCGGAAATGGTGGTGCGCTACAACGGCTATACCGCGGCCGACATCAATGGCGGCCCGGCGTCTGGCTACTCTTCGGATCAAGCCCAGAAAGCCGCTGAACGCATTGCTGCGGCCACCCTGCCGCCGGGCATCAAGTTCGAGTGGACCGACCTGACCTACCAGAAGATCATCGCCGGCAACGCGGGCGTCTGGGTCTTCCCGATCAGCGTGTTGCTGGTCTTCCTGGTGCTCGCCGCGCAGTACGAGAGCCTGACCCTGCCGCTGGCGGTGATCCTGATCGTGCCGATGATCATCCTCGCCGCCCTGACCGGGGTATGGCTCACGCAAGGTGACAACAACATCTTCACCCAGATCGGCTTGATGGTGCTGGTCGGGCTGGCCTGCAAGAACGCCATCCTCATCGTCGAGTTTGCCCGCGAGCTTGAATTGCAGGGTGCCACGCCGCTACAGGCCGCCATTGATGCCAGCCGCCTGCGCCTGCGTCCGATCCTGATGACCTCCATCGCCTTCATCATGGGCGTGGTGCCCTTGCTGACCGCGAGTGGCCCGGGTGCCGAGATGCGTCATGCCATGGGGGTAGCGGTGTTCTTCGGCATGCTCGGCGTGACCCTGTTCGGCTTGTTCCTCACGCCGGTGTTCTATGTCCTGCTGCGTACGCTGAACAAGCGTCACGCGCTGCATTCAGCCCACCCGCATGCCGCCCCGCTGGTCTCCAGCGTGGCCAACCCCTGATCGCCGAGGACCTGTCATGAACAAGACGCTGAAACCTTCCGCCGCCGCACTGCCGTTGCTGCTTTCCCTGCTGGCACTGGCCGGGTGCTCCCTGGCTCCGCCCTACACGGCTCCGCATCTTGCCGGTCCGGATGTCTTCAAGGAGGCTGCGCCCGAGGCGGTCTCCGCTGCGCAATGGAAAACTGCGGCACCAGCCGAAGCACTGGCGCGTGGTCAGTGGTGGACGATCTTCGGTGACGCGCGTCTTACCGCGCTCGAAACCGAAGCGCTGGAGGCGAACCAGAACGTCAAGGCGGCGGCTGCGCGTTTGCGCCAGGCCCGCAGTCTGACCCGCAGCGCCCAAGCGGAGCAGGCCCCGCAGATCGGCATGGGCGTCGGCGGCTTGCGCCAGAAATCTTCGGCGGCCTCGCTGGGGCTGCCGGCGGGCAGCGCGACGCCCATCACCACCTTGTGGCGGGCGCAAGCCAGCGCCTCATACGAAGTCGATCTGTTCGGCCGTGTGGCGTCCGGTGTCAGCGTTGCGCAGGCCAATGCACAACAGAGCGAGGCGCTGTTCCGCTCGGTCCTGCTCGCCTTGCAGGCCGATGTGGCCAGCGTGTATTTCCAGGTGCGTGAACTGGATGCCGAGCAGGCGCTGTATGCCCGTACCCTGGAGCTGCGTGAAGATGAGCTGACGCTCGTGCGCAAACGCTTCGAGGCCGGTGATGTGAGTGAGCTGGATCTCGCTCACGCCCGCACCGAACTGGCCGCTGCGCAGGCTGAGTCGCAAGGCATTGCCCGCCAGCGCGCCAACGCCGAACATGCGTTGGCGGTACTGCTGGGCAAGTCTCCCGCTGAATTCGATTTGCCGCCGACGCCGCTGAACCGCGTCGAACTCAGCATTCCGGCGGGCCTGCCTTCCACGCTGCTTGAGCGCCGGCCGGATATTGCCGCCGCTGAACGCGCCATGGCGGCAGCCAATGCGCGTATCGGTGTGGCGAAAGCGGCCTTTTTCCCCAATCTGACGCTGACCGGCGCCGCCGGGTTTGAATCGGCCGATCTGGGTGATCTGCTCAAATGGTCCAGCCGCAACTTCCTGCTCGGGCCGCTGACCGGCACCGTGCTGTCTTTGCCGATCTTCGATGGCGGGCGGCGTCAGGCCGATCTTGATCGCGCCCGCGCAGCCTATGAGGAAGAAGGCGCCAACTACCGCCAGAGCGTGCTCGTGGCCTTCCGTGAAGTCGAAGACAATCTGGCCGGTCTGCGCATCCTGGGGAGCCAGACGCAGGCCCAGCAGGATGCCGTCAGCGCAGCTCAGCGTGCGGCGCAACTGTCGCTCATGCAGTATCGGGAAGGCCTCGTCAGCTATCACGATGTCATCGATGCCGACCGCAGCGTGCTGACGCATCAGCGCGGTCTGGTCCAGCTCGATGGCGAACGCGCCCGCACCGTCGTCGGCCTGATCCGGGCACTTGGTGGTGGCTGGGAGACGCCGGCACTGGCGCAGCGCTAGGGGGCTCGGTCTGGCGCGGCAGAGGGCAGACAGCCCAAGCCGCGCAGGCTGGTTTCGATGGCCTCATCCAGCGGGGTGTGGAGCGGATTTTTTTGGGACCATCCCTGCGCGGGATTGATTCAGCGGGCAGAGCGTGAAAAGATGGCTTCACCGAATGGCTCACCTCTTTTGTCACGCCAACCCATCATCATGCCAAGCAACAAGACCCCCGATTCCAGCCGGCTTGACCGGGTTGTGGCCGAAGCCCGGCGGAATGCCGAACAGCGCGAGCAGGGTTACCGCGAACGTGCGCTCAAGCTCTATCCGTGGGTTTGCGGGCGCTGCACGCGTGAATTCACCCGCGACAACCTGCAACAGCTCACCGTGCATCACCGCGACCACAACCACGACAACAATCCCCCCGATGGCAGCAACTGGGAGCTGTTGTGCATCTATTGCCACGAGAACGAGCACTCGCGTTATCTGGAAGCCGATGCGGGCGGCAGTACGGGCGAGAACGGTCTGGCGGCTGCCACGCATAATCCGTTTGCGGCCTTGAAGGATCTGCTCAAGAAGTAATCCCGGCTGCGGGCGCCAGCGCACAGAAGCGTGCGGCGGGTGGGTCTATTGTCTGCATGGTGAGTGCTGGCAGGTGCGGTGCTCCGCCCCCATTCATCCATCAGACAGGAGCACACCATGAACAAGGATCAAGCCAAAGGCCGTCTTGACGAGGTAAAGGGCAAAATCAAGGAAGCCGCCGGCAAGGTGGTTGGCAATGACAAGCTGGAACTCCGCGGTAAGGTCCAGAACGCAGCCGGCAAGGTTCAGGCGACGTTTGGTGATGCCAAGGCAGAAATCCGCAAGCACATTCCCAAGTAATCCGAAGCTTCGCCTGGCGTGATCCTTGGCGCCAGAAAAAAGCCCGCGGACTTGCGTCAGCGGGCTTTGCTTTGTGTGCCGTGCTTATTGCCAGCGGATCATCGCGTAATTCTTCTTGCCGCGGCGGATCAGGCTGAAGCGGCCGAACAGGCGTTCGGCCTCCGTGAAGGCGTGGTCCAGCGCATCGATCTTTGCGCCGTTGATGCTGACGCTGCCGCTCTGGATGAAGCTCCTGGCTTCGGTCTTGGACTTGGCCAGCTCGCCCGCCACCAGTGCATCGATCAGGCTGGCGACGGATTTTTCGAGTGCCACGCCCGGCACGCCGTCCTGCGCGAGCTGTTCCAGATCGCTCTCCGTCAGCGAGCCGAGCTCACCGGAAAACAGGCTCTGGCTGATGCGCTGTGCGGCTTCCAGTGCGGCCTTGCCGTGCACCAGTTCGGTGGCTTGCTCGGCGAGGATGCGCTGGGCTTGCGGGCGCCCTGCGGCGGCCTTGTCGGCGGCTTCGATGGCGGCAATTTCGGCGACCGACAGGAAGCTGAAGTAGTGCAGGAACTTGTACACGTCGGCGTCCGCCGTGTTCAGCCAGAACTGGTAGAAAGCGTAGGGCGAGGTCTTCTTTGCGTCCAGCCACACGGTGCCGGATTCGGTCTTGCCGAACTTGCTGCCATCCGACTTGGTCACCAGTGGCAGGGTCAGGCCATAGACCTGTTTCTGGTTGAGGCGGCGGGTCAGGTCAGTCCCGGCGGTGATGTTGCCCCACTGGTCCGAGCCACCGATCTGCAGCAGGCAATTGTGGCGGCGGTTCAGCTCGGCGAAGTCGTAGCCCTGCAAGAGGCTGTAGGAGAACTCGGTGTAGGAGATCCCGTCGCCTTCGCGATTGATGCGCTGCTGGACGGACTCTTTCTTGATCATGGCATTCACCGAGAAGTGCTTGCCGATGTCGCGCAGGAATTCGAGTGCGCCCATGCCGGAAAACCAGTCGTAATTGTTGGCCATGATGGCCGCGTTGGGGCCTTCAAAACGCAGGAAAGGCGCGACCTGGGCGCGGATCTTGTCCACCCAGCCGGCGATTACTTCCGGCGTGTTGAGCTTGCGCTCGGTAGCCTTGAAGCTGGGGTCGCCGATCATGCCGGTGGCGCCGCCCACCAGCGCAATGGGTTGGTGGCCGGCGAGCTGGAAGCGTTTGAGGACCAGCAGCGGCACCAGCGAGCCGATGTGCAGGCTGTCGGCGGTCGGGTCGAAGCCGCAATACAGCGTGACAGACTCCTTGGCCAGCAATTCATCGAGTGCTTGCGCATCGGTTGTTTGCGCGATCAGGCCGCGGTCATGCAGGTCCTGGACAAGGGGCGACTGGAACATCGGAAATTCTCCACAGGGCTGGCGCGCACCACGCACGCCATGACAATCGAAGCCCTGATTCTAACAGGCGGGCGAGTGTGCCAGCCGTTGTGCTGCGCAGGTCGACGAGAAACGGCGCCGCAGCGCCGTTTCCATTGAGGCCTTGTCTGCGTGCGCAGACGTAAAACAGCTTATTGCGCCAGGTTGGTTCCGGCGCCAGCAGTGGCGATGACCTTGGCCTTGACACTGGCAACCGGGGTCAGCGTGTAGCTGTAACCGGTGGAGCCGAAAGCCTTGGTCGTTGTCCAGTTCACGGCATTGATGGTGCCGGTGCTGCCGGCATCCCAGGTGATGCCGCTATAGACGTTGTTGCGCAGATCCCAGTAACCGATCTTCGAGCTGTCGCGCGAGGTTACCGGGTTCTTCACGGTTTCGAACACGTTCGACTCGATCAGCGAAGTACCGCCCATGCGCACATTGATGCCCGAGGTTTGCACATTCTTGTAGTAATTGTTGTAGATGTGGGTCTTGCCGAAACGCTGCAGCGGCAGACGCGACTTGATGTTCTCGTAGCGATTGTGGTGATAGGTGGTGCGGGCAGCATCGTTGGCTGTGTCGCTGTCGCTGTAGCCGTTCAGGCTGACCTTTTGGTAGTTGTAAATGTAGTTGTAGGAAATGGTGACGTTGGTTACGCCCTTCTTCTGGTCGATACCACCGTCAAAGGAAGCGTCGCCTGCGCCGGAGCAGGAAGTCAGCGAAGCGAAGATGGTGTTGTGGTCGATCCAGATGTTGGACGGGATGCCGCTGGACATGCCTTCCATCGAGATCGAGTCCGCCGCTTCGCCACCTTGCAGCAGACCGATGGTCATGTTCTGCACGATGATGTTTTTCGAAGCGCCGGCGATGTGGATGCCGAAGTTGGCCGAGGAACCGCTCGCGCCCTTGATGGTGATATTGCTCTTCTTCTTGATCTCGACGGTTTGTGCGGCCTTCTTCCATTGGGCACAGACGTCGGTGATCTTGGTGAAGTCGAACTTGCCGGTGTAGTTCAGGACGAGGCCGCTGGTGCCGTCATAGGCATTGATGGCCGCTTGCATGGCCGCCATGGTGGCGACATTGACGGCGGTCTTGCTGCCACCGCCAGTGGTGGCAGCACCATAACCGACGGGACCTGCAATGGCTTGGGAAGTCGCGGCAATGGCGGCAATCGCCAGGGCCATTTTCAACTGCGTGGAATGCATTTGTTTGTCTCCAATATTATAAGAATGGCATTTGTCATGAAGGCGAACTAACTTTAGCCATTCAATGACTTGCGCAGTGTGAATCGCTTGGGATGAATAATCAATATTCCACTGAGTTTGTATTTTGTGTGGTGCAGCAAGCGGTGGGCTCAAAGCGTGTTCCCGGACAGGACATTTCGCTGGGCATGACAGAACCGCGCCGTGAAACCCTTTTCACGGCGCGGTTCTCTCCAGGCAGCCCCGCCCGGTATTCCCGGCAACGGGGCTGGACCGTCGTCATTTCTGTTTGCGGCGGCGCATCAGTAGATACGCTGCCGGCACCAAAAACATCGATAGCAGCGGTGCGGTGATCATGCCGCCCACCATCGGTGCGGCGATGCGCTGCATCACTTCCGAACCGGTGCCTCCACCCCACATGATGGGCAGGAGGCCCGCGAGGATCACTGCCACGGTCATGGCCTTCGGGCGCACGCGTAGTACTGCGCCCTCGCGGATCGCATCCAGCAGGGCTTCGCTGTCGCTCATGCCCTTCGCCAGCCTTTCCTCCCAAGCGTGCTTCAAGTACAAGAGCATGATCACGCCGAACTCGGCCGACACACCAGCCAGTGCGATGAAGCCCACTGCGCCCGCGACGGACAAGTTGTAACCGAGCAGCCACAGTAACCAGATGCCGCCGACCAGCGCGAAGGGCAGCGTGGCCATGATCAGCATGGCTTCATCGACGCGGCGGAAGGTCAGGTAGAGCAGCAGGAAGATGATCATCAGCGTGAAGGGCACGACGATCTTC
>JAGTRY010000043.1 GCA_018262235.1 Pseudomonadota bacterium | reverse complement strand
CCGGTGCCGGTTCGCGTTCGCGTTCGGTCACGCGCCAGGCATGGCTGGCATCACTGGCCCGACTGATGATCCGGGTGCGTGCGACCGAGGCGATGGCGGCCAGCGCCTCGCCACGAAAGCCCATGGTGCCGACCGCTTCGAGGTCCTCAAGCGAGGCAATCTTGCTGGTGGCGTGACGTTCCAGGGCAAGTGCCAGATCATCCCTGGAAATTCCGCAGCCATCGTCGCTGATGCGCAATTGCTTGATGCCGCCCTGCATCAGCTGCACCTCGACGCTCTGGCTGCCGGCATCCAGGCTGTTTTCCATCAGCTCCTTGAGTACGGAAGCCGGGCGTTCAACGACCTCGCCAGCGGCGATCTGGTTGATCAGGACTTCGGGAAGCTTGTGGATGGCAGGCATGTGCGGGGCAGACGAACATCAAGCCCGGCATTATCCCGGAAACGGTCCGCCGGCGCACCCGCCAGCGGGCTCACTCGTTTTCGATTTCTTCGTTGGCGGCATCCAGCCAGTATTTTTCGGGAACGCCGATGCGCTGCATGACGATGCTGCGCTTGGTGTGCAGCAAGTCACTGATGGCGGTGTAGTCGTCAGGGAGCGCCGGGTCGTCCCAGCCATTGGCTGCGTGACGTGCCAGATCACAGGCGAGGATGACATTGCGGACACGCGGATTCGATGCGTTGTCGGCGTTCATCAGGGTCACCAACAGCTCCGGAAGATGCCATTCGCGTACCAGTGCCAGTTGTGTGTCGTGCGCATTGACGCCCAGCACGGCTTGCTGTGCGACGGCACTGCGAATGCCGGTTTGCTCACGGCGCAGTTGTTCGACCTTGAGCATGCAGCTGGGGCCAAAGCACCAGAACAGGATTTCGGCTGCTTCATGAAGCAAGGCGGCGACCGTGACCTCGTCTACATCGATGTCATGGCGCATCAGGGCAAACTCGCGTGCCCAATGGGCGGCGTGTTTGGCACGGCTGACAACCTTGAGCAAGCCGACCAGCGCTTTGGGCTGTGACGAGAGGTGTTCCTCCACGGTTGGCAAATTGCCGAACTTCTCGAAGAAGGGGGTGACGCCCATCATCATGATGGCGCGGTCGATAGTGGTGATGTCGCGGTTCTGACGCTGGTTGCGATGCGCTTCCAGATAGACCAGCACGCGCATGGCCAGCATCGGGTCCTGCAAGACGGCGTTGGCCAGGGCCTTGCCGCTGATGCCATCCTCGTTCTTTTGCAGCTCAGCGAGTGCGCGCATGCTCCGCCTCAGTACAGGGATATCCTTGTAGCTGAAGTAGTTGATGTAGCTTTCAATCGAATCGAGAGGTGCGCTGAGCATTGTCCGTTCCATGACCATGAGGGATATCGGGCGCGTGTTTGATTCTACGGCACTTGTGCGCTGCAACTTGAGTACCTTCGTCGGCGTTCTGCGCGAGACCCTATGTACATCATGGGGTTGCGGCGTATCGTATGACATTGCCGAGAACCCTAGTGGCTTGTAAACCTATTACTTTCGCAATAAAACAACAGGGGCGATTGCCTTGCGCCGAAGCGCACGCCAATATCCCTTGCTCGGCTTGTGTGTGCAGGTAATCCCAGTGAAACCGTTCAAAGCTTTCCAGATCGGACAGCAAGGCAGTTCAGCACCTGTCGGACGCTTCGTGCAGATGGATGAAACCCTGCTTGATGCGGGAGACGTGCTGATCCGCGTGGAATTCTCCTCGGTGAATTACAAGGATGCCCTGGCGGCGAGTGGCAAAGGCCGGGTTGTTCGCCGGTTTCCTTGTGTGGGGGGCATCGATCTCGCAGGCACGGTGGTCAAGAGTGCTGCGCCGCGATTCCAGCCGGGGGATCCGGTCATTGCGACCGGGTATGAGATGGGCGTGGCGCACCATGGTGGCTATGCGGAATATGCCCTGGTGCCGGGCGGCTGGGTCTTGCCTTTGCCACCGGGGCTCAGCCTGCAGGATGCGATGGCCATTGGCACGGCAGGGCTGACAGCCGCGATGGCCATCACCCGCATGGAAAACAACGGTCTCAAGCCGGAGAGTGGGCCGTTGATCGTGACCGGGGCGAGCGGCGGTGTCGGCAGTCTGGCCATCGACATGCTGGCCGGGCGTGGTTATGAAGTGGTGGCGCTGACGGGCAAACCCGAGCAGGCGGACTGGCTCCGATCCATTGGCGCGGCGCGCGTCATGCTGCGCAGTGAACTGCAACTCGATGCAATCAAACCGCTCGAAAAGGGCATCTGGGCTGGCGCTGTGGACAATCTGGGCGGTGCCGTACTGGCCTGGCTGCTGTCAACCAGCAAACCGACCGGCGTGGTGGCAAGCATCGGCCTGGCTGCCGATTCTGCTTTGAATACGAGCGTAATGCCCTTTGTTTTACGCGGGGTCAGTTTATTGGGCATCGACTCGGTCTATGCTGGGTTTGGTGTACGTGAAAAAGTGTGGTCACGCTTATCCGGTGATCTGCGGCCTCGTCACTTGGCCGCGATTGCCCGGCTCGTACCGTTCGACGAACTGCCGAACGTATTTGATAATCTGATTGCGGGCCTTGCAAGGGGCCGCACCGTCGTGCAGATTGCACTATCTGGCAATACAAAGGAAACCTCATGAGTGATGTCGTTGCGCAGTTGCCGCGTGTGCTGATCGTTGATGATTCGCGCATGGTGCGCGCGTCCCTGATCAAGCAGATCCGCGACAAGTTCGACGTGCGCGAGGAGACTGATGGTGAAGCAGGCTGGCAGAGCCTGTTGCTCGACCCCACCATCGAGGTCGTGATTTCCGATATCGGCATGCCGCGGCTTGATGGTTTTGGTCTGCTGGCGCGGATTCGCGGCTCTCGCCTGTCGCGCGTGAATACCTTGCCCGTGCTGATCATTTCCGGTGATGACGAAAATGAAGCCCGCATGAAGGCGCAGGCCATGGGTGCAACGGACTTCATCACCAAGGCGACGCCGCGTGTCGAGCTGGTCGCACGCATCGAAGCCCTGGCTAAACTGGCGCAGACCCGCCGCGAACTTGAAGAAAGCCGCGAGCAGCTGGTGCGTCGCAATCGTGGCGACGTCAGCGTGATGGTCATCCAGGTCGATGGCTACGATAAATTGTGCGAAACCTACGGTCACAGCGTCGGCCAGCTGGTACATCGCAAACTCTCCAAACTGCTCTCGGCCAAGGTGCGCAAGGAAGACACCATTGCTCACCTGGCGGAAGGCCAGTTCGCGGTGATTTCACCTTCGGCCGATCTGGATGCCTGCGGCGCTTTTGCCTTGCGCTTGCGTCGTGCGATCGACACGATCGTCATGACCTACAAGGAACACCGAATCCGCATCAGCCTGACCATCGGTCTGGCCAGTGCCCATGGCGATCCCAACCTGTCGCTGGAAGAGCTGTTGCAGCTGGCGGCCTCCCGCGTGTCCGATGGACTCCTGCTGGGTGGCAATCGCGTGGTGTCGGAAGCGGGCGAGGTGACGCACGACAACATCGGTCGCTTCAGTCGTCTGGCCGTGAGTATCGATCACGCCTTGACGCAGATCCGGACCGGCAGCAAAGACGAACCGCGCAAGCGCCTGCGTGAGCTGGTGCAGACGGTGATGCCCCTGCTGGAACTCATGGAGCAGGAATTCCGGATCGACATGCATCTCGCCCAATTGCTGGAGAAGGCTCAGATCACCTCACTTGAAATGCATACGTCGACGACCGTCACGACGATGACGAATACCACGCCGACGGATTGGCGCGGTTAGTTTTCCTGGCGTTCATGGTGCAACGGGCGCATGAAGGCCCGACACCTAGAGCAAGACTTCCAGCGCGTCCGGGTGCCCGAGAAACGCGCGCGGGCTGGCCGTGAAACCATAAGCTCCGCTCTGATACACCACCACCAGATCGCCCGCTTCGGCAACGGCCAGTTCCATACGTTCAGCCAGGATATCCAGCGGGGTGCACAGCGGCCCGACGACCGAAGCGGTTTCCGTTTCGACGGGAGCGGCCTTGTTGCCGATGATGACGGGGTAATTCTTGCGGATGACCTGGCCGAAGTTGCCCGAAGCCGCCAGATGATGATGCAGCCCGCCATCGCAAACCAGAAAAACCTGGCCCCGTGAAACCTTGCGGTCAATGATTCGGCATACGTATACACCCGCCTCGCCGACCAGGTAGCGGCCCAGTTCGATTACCAGTTCCGCCTGTGGCAATTCGCTTCTTGCCTGTTCTGTCAGCTGCGCCAGATTGGCAGCTATCGGTGCCAGATCCAGCGGCGTGTCACCCGGGAAGTAGGGAATGCCGAAACCGCCGCCCAGGTTCAATGTCCTGACAGGAGCCGGCGTGTGAGCCGCGAGGCGCAAGGCGAGCGCATAGCTCATCTGCTGGGCCTCGACGATGGCTGCTGCACGCAGGTTCTGCGAGCCCGCAAAGAGATGGAATCCCTCGAAGGCCAGCCCCAGTTCACCGATGCGTGCGAGCAGGCGCGGCACGTCTTCGGCATCCACGCCGAAAGGTTTCGGCCCGCCCCCCATCTTCATGCCGGATGACTTGAGTTCGAAATCCGGATTCACGCGTACCGCCACGCGTGCGGGCAGGCCGAGGCGTTGCGAGAGCGTGGCGAGCAACTCGACTTCGCGGAAGGATTCAACGTTGAGCAGCACGCCTGCGCGCAGCGCAGCCTCCAGCTCGGGTTTGCGTTTGGCGGGGCCGGCAAAGCTGATTTCTTGTGGAGGCATGCCGCTGGCGAGCGCTACGGCCAGTTCTCCCTCCGAAGCCACATCCAGCCCGTCGACACGGCCGGCCATATGCTGAACGAGTGCCGGCAGCGGATTGGCCTTGATCGCGTAATGCAGCTTGACTGTCGTTGGCAGGGCGGTGCGAAGGCGCGCAATACGGGCATCGATCACTGCGCGGTCGTAGGCGTATAAAGGCGTCTGGCCGAGTTCGGCTGCGAGCTGCGTGACCGGTTTGCCGCCGATGACCAGCTCGCCGTCAACAATCGGGAACTGGTTCATGGGTGCATGGCGGGGCTTGGCATTCATGCCGGTTCTCCAAACAAGCTGGCGAATTCAGCGCCTAGCGCCTTGCGATCTATTTTGCCATTGGCATTGCGTGGCAGCGGATCAATGCGCAGGGCAATATGGGCGGGCACCTGATAGGCGGGGACACGGGCTTTGAGGGCAGCGAGCAGGGTGGTGGTATCCAGGTCGGTGCGGGTGGGTGTGGCGATCAGAACGATGGCCGCGCCGAGCTGCGGGTGCAGCACGCCGACTGCCGCGCATTCGGCGACCAACCCGGTGGCATAAGCTTCTTCTTCAATCTCGCTGGGGCTGACACGATAGCCGGAGGTCTTGATCATCTCGTCTTGGCGGCCGATGAAGTAGAGGAAACCTTCTTCGTCGCGACGTACCGTGTCACCCGAATACACGGCAATCTCGGGCAGCATCAGGCCGTGGGCCCGCAATGCGGCGGGGAGCGGGCGGAAACGCTCGGCGGTTTTCTCGGCGTCGTTCCAGTAGCCCATCGCCACCAGTGGGCCGCGCTGCACGAGTTCCCCGGGCTCATCCGGCGCGCATTCGCTGCCGTCTTCGCGCAGCACCAGCACTTCGTTGTCCGGAATGGCACGGCCGATGGAATCAGGCCGGCGGGCGACTTCGGCCGGGTCAAGGTAGGTGGCGCGGAAGGCTTCAGTCAGCCCGTACATCAGATAGGCCTGGGTGCCGGGAAGCGCTGCGAGCAAGGTCTGCAGCGTGGAGCTGGGCATATGCCCGCCGGTGTTGGCGATGTAGCGCAGATGACTGGCGACTTCGGCCGGGAAGGTTTGGGCCGCCAACTGGATCCACAGCGGCGGGACAGCCGTCAGCCCGGTGATGCGTTCGCGCACGATGGCTTTTACCACGTCGCGCGGCAGCAGGTAATTGAGCAGGACGACGCGTGCGCCCGCGTGAAAGGCCGTGGTCAACTGCGAGAAGCCGGCGTCGAACGATAACGGCAGCGCAGCGAGCAGGCTGTCATCCGGGCGATTACCCAGATAAGTAGCCACGTTTTTTGCCCCCGCCACCAGATTGCGGTGCGAAAGCACCACGCCTTTGGGGCGACCAGTGCTGCCGGAGGTGTACAGGATCGCTGCCATGTCCAGTTCGGTGGCTGCCGGTTGGATAACGCCCTTGTCTGCACCCAGCAGGTCGGCCCAGCTGTGGGTGCTCCAGGTGTCATTCGCGCCGGATGCTGCATGGCCGGTGAGCACGACGTGGCGCAGGTCCGGACATTGGGCCAAGGCTTCGCGCAGCCCACTCAGACGCTCGGGGGAGGTGACGAGCACACGCACATTGCAGTCGCGCAGGATGTAGGCGAGCTGGGCGGGTTTGAGCAGTGGATTGATTGGCACAAAGACGCCACCGGCAGCACTTGCGCCAAAGCTGGCGACGACGGTTTCGATGCGCTTGTCCAGATAGATGCCAACCCGTTCGCCACGACCAAGCCCAAGTCCAGCCAGGCCGCGGGCGCAGGAGGCAACGGCTTGCCACAGACTGGCGTAGTCGAGCGTTTGCGTGCCTGCGGTGAGGGCGGGTGCAGCCGGGGTAAGGGCAGCACTGCATTCGATGAGATGATGAAGGAGCCAGGAATTTCTCATGGGAGAGACATGTTTCAGATCACTGGAAGACGGTACTTTTTGTTCGGCCTGCGCACGGCGAAGGGCAGGGAGAGAGGCCACATGCAAGAACGGGCATTTCGCTCCGATCACTTTGCGCCTTGTGCGTGGCACAAGGGGGTTGGAGCGGTTCAGGGCTTATAATGCCGCGCTTTCGCTGTTGTGTAACCGAGGAAAACATTTTGTCTTCGCTGGATTCAGCCCGCCAGGGCGTACTGCAAGTGCTTGAGGAAACCCTCGGTCTGGGCGGCCGTGCCGCTACTTTCGATGATGCCACGCCGCTTCTGGGCGCCGTTCCCGAACTGGATTCGATGGCCGTGGTCGGCGTGATTGCCGGGCTGGAAGAGCATTTCGGCTTCTTCATGGGCGACGATGATATCGATGGTTCAACCTTTGAAACGGTGGGAACCCTGACGACTTTCGTCGTCAACAAACTCGCCGCCTGAACGCACATGCCTGAGGCGCCCTCCCGGCGCTGATGCCGGGAGTCTGCAAAAGCCTCTGCCTTCTTGTCGCGGGAGGATTTCAGGCAGCATTCCGCCGCCCGGAATCACTTGCTCTTGATCATCGTCCCGACGCCGTGGTGGGTCAGGATTTCCAGCAGCAGGCAATGTTCCACGCGGCCATCAATGATGTGAACCGACTGTACGCCGCTGCGCGCCGCGTCGAGGGCAGAGCCGATCTTCGGCAGCATGCCGCCCGAGAGCGTGCCATCTGCAACCAGTTCGACGATCTGGCGCGGGGTCAGGCCCGTGAGCAGCTTGCCGTTCTTGTCCAGCACGCCGGGGGTGTTGGTCAGCAGCACGAGTTTTTCGGCCTTGAGGACTTCAGCCAGCTTGCCGGCCACCAGGTCGGCATTGATGTTGTAAGTCTCGCCGTCCGTACCGACTCCGATGGGGGCGATCACCGGAATGAAATCGCCTGAATCCAGGAAGGTGATGATGGAGGGGTCGATCTGGGTGATTTCGCCGACCTGGCCGATATCCAGTACTTCGCCAGGATGTTCCTGGTCGGGCATCATCAGTTTCTTGGCACGGATGAACATGCCGTCCGCGCCGGTCAGGCCGACAGCCTTGCCGCCGTGCTTGTTGATGAGGTTGACGATGTCCTTGTTGACCTGGCCGCCAAGTACCATCTCGACGATATCCATGGTTTCTTCGTCGGTGACACGCATGCCCTGAATGAATTTGCCCTGCTTGCCGACGCGTTTGAGCAGGTCGTCGATCTGCGGGCCTCCGCCATGCACCACGACCGGGTTCATCCCGACGAGTTTGAGCAGCACCACATCACGCGCAAAACAGTCTTGCAGCTTCGGGTCCGTCATGGCGTTGCCGCCGTATTTGATGACGATGGTCTTGTCGAAGAAGCGTTTGATGTAGGGCAGCGCCTCGGCGAGGACTTCGGCCTTGAGTGCCGGGGCAAGCTGCTGGATTTCTGCGGACATGGTGGTTACCTTGAAGGCGGGGGAAGTGAGCGAGGCGTGATTTTAACGCATGAAAAAGGCAGAACCCGCAGATTCTGCCTTTTCATGATTGACGGCAGGGATTTGTGGGCCGGCACAAGTGCAAGCATGCCCTGCACGCCCGGACGGACTTACGCAATCGTCAGCCGTTTGCTTTTCGGTCCGGCTTTCTTGGGCAGCGTGAGTTCCAGCACGCCGTCGGTAAACTTCGCGCTGGCGCGGGCATCGTCCAGATCCACGCCCAGATCGATGCTGCGTGCGTGCCGGCCGAAGCTACGCTCAGTGCGCAGGATCCGCTCGCCTTCTTTTACTTCACGTTCCTGTTTGCGTTCTGCCGCGATCGATAGCACGCTGCCGTCGATCTGCACATGGATTTCTTCTTTCTTCATGCCAGGCAGTTCGGCATGCACGATGTAGGTATCACCGGCTTCGCGCACATCCAGTTTGATGTTGAGAGGCTCCACCATGCCCGAACCGAATTCGACGGGGCGTACGAAGAAGCCGCGGAACAGATCCTCGAAAGGATCAGCACGAACGATGTTTGCCATGATGTTTTCCTTTCCTGGTTGATGGGGGAAAAGCTTCCCCCGGCATGGTCAACATGGGGTCGCCAAGGCCGTTTCACAAGACAGGAAAGGGATATATCTAGGTGCGCGGACGTCGGGGCAGCATCAGGATGGCGTCCTGGTTGCTCCACGAAAAGCACTTGCGTGCAGCTTCTTGCCAGGGTAGCCAGCACTGCGCGCGATGCTCCCCGGGCGCAAGCGTCACGGTCTGTGGTTCGGGCAGGCACAGGCTGAAAACGTGTTCGAGATTGTGGGTGACGCCGGGGGCATAGCGTTCGCGCCATTCCGCGAAGATCTCGAAACGATTGCTGATGTGCCAGTCACGAAAGGCACTGGCCGGGAAGCACAGCCCGGTTTCTTCCTCGACTTCCCGGCGGGCGGTTTCGATCAGGCTTTCTTCGCCTTCGCGGCTGCCGGTGACCGACTGCCAGTAGCCCGGGTGCGCCGCCCGCTCGATGAGGAGGACCTGGTTTCTGGGCGTGTGGATCAGTACCAGCACGGATTCAGGTTGCTTGAAACGTGTACTCAAGTCCGGACTCCGAGTTGAGGCAGCCCTGGGTGATCGCCGGTCAGTAGCCCCCAGAAAGGGACTTTCTGTTCCTGCCAGGCCATGACGGTATCTTTGAGGATTTCCATCAGGGCGTCAAAACTGCTCGGATCGGCATGTTGCAGTATTTCCGTGCGCTGCAGGATGACGAGGTAGCCATCGGCTTCGTTCCACGACATGTCGGCGAGGCAATCGGCAAGTGCATCCCAGTTGGCACCGTACCAGTCCGGAAAGTGGAGGCTTCTGGCCAGGATGTGGTGCAGGCTTTTGGCATCGCGGGCCTGACCCAGATCGATCCGGTAAACATTGAACCCGGCGGCCGGCCCCGCCTGGAATAAGGCACGGGCCGCGTCGTCCGAGGCCTGGTAGATGCCGGCGGCTTCAGGCGTGCGCAACAGTTGCGTGGCATCCGGGGACGGAGGGGCGATCTTCATGGCTGAATCCGTTGAAAGCTGCGGTAGTGGTCCGCCGTGTAGTAATAGTCGCGATGCTCACCTGCAATGATACGGCGGGCGCCACGATCCCGGGCTCCGGGTGTGGGGACGGTGTATTCACGGTAGTAGCCACGCGGCTGCGCAGGCAGGCGATGTTCGCGATTCTGGAACTCGATCCCGTCCCGGCGGTAAGGAAAGGGGCCACCGCGTTCGATCAGGCGCAGGGTGTCGCGCGCTTCCGGCGGCAACGCGGTCACGCTGATGGCGGGGCTGTCGTCGCGTCTTGCACGGTCGTCGCGTGCATCCGCCAGGCTGCTGAAAGCGAGCAGGGCGGTCAGTAGCCAGAGGAAGAGGAAACGCAGGAATGGCATGGTGCGCAAGCTTCTTAGCGGGAAAGCACGAGTGTAGCAGTGTGGCAGGGCGATACCGTAGCCGCGCCCCTGTGGGCGCGCCTTTCAGCGTACCTGTTCGGGCTTGATGCCGTTGCGTTTGAGCAGGGCGTGGAAATAATTGACCAGCGCGGACAGGCGCGGATTCCCGGGATCCTGCTGGCGGACCCGTTCGATGAAGGTTTTGGCATTGCTGGCAAAATGATCGTTCCAGCCAATGTTTTCGATGTGCTTGAGTAGCGCCAGGGCGGCATTGAAGATCACATTGGTGTTGCCCGGCAGCTTGTCGACGGCCTGCAGCATCTGGCGTACGGCACCGTCGTAGTCGCCGCTTTGAGCCAGTTGGGCGCCTTCTGTCATGATGTTGCGCACTTCGGTTCGCGCTCGTTCGGCCAGCTGGGCTCCCAGTTCCGGGCGACCGAGCTCGACGAGCATGTCCTTGATGGCTTCTACGGCTTCATCATCGGCGGCATGGCGCATGACGTCCATGATCACCACGGCGGCCTTGTCATCCTGCTTGTTCTCCAGACAGATGCGGGCCAGATCCTTTTTCAGCGAAACCGTGATGCCCAGGCGTGGATCGTTGAAACGGATGGCTTCGTCCAGCGCCGCATTGGCCTTGTCGGTGTCTCCGGCTTCGGTGGCAAGCATTGCGCTTGAAAGAGCCTTGCACAGCGCCGTCTTGGGGAGCCCGTCCATGTTGCGTTCCAGATCCCGCAAGGTGTTTGCGGCGCCCGCCGCATCGCCTGTACCGAGCTGGGCCCTGATCAGATGAACGTGGTCCTCCGGATCGCGGAAATCGGAGTATTTCCCCTTGGCTACGACTGTGGTCAGCATCTTGGTGGCGGTTGCCATATCGCCCACCTCGGTTGCCAGACTGCCGAGCTTGCGCATGCGGCGGATCGTGTTGGGCGAAACCTTTACGGCACTTTGCAAGGCGTCCTTGGCTTCTTCCAGGCGTCCCGACGCTTCATAAGTCTTGGCGAGCCAGTCGTAGGCGTCCAGATACTTGACATTGCCTTCGAGCAATTCTTGCAGTTCGGATTCTGCTTCGCCGTAACGCTTTTGCATGTAGAGCGTTCGGGCCAGCCCCAGTTTGGCCCAGGGGACCGCCTTGTTCTCGATGATCTGCCGATAGGCTTCCTGAGCTTCCGTTGCCTGTCCGGCGAGAAGATGCAGCTCTGCCCGCAGGCGCATGAAGTCGATCTGGTGCTGTGCGTTCTCGGCTTCACCTTTACGGCAGGCTTCAATGGCTTCCAGTGTGCTGCCTGCTTCGATGAGTTTGTAGACCGGCAGGAAGATGTCGCGTTTTTCCAGTGCGCGTGACAGGCGCCCCAGCAACTTGTCTGAAGAAAAGGGTTTGAGGATGTAATCGTTCGGTGCCAGTTCGGCAGCGCCGATGACTTTTTCCTGCTGACTTTCGCCGGTGATCAGCAGGAACAGGGTGGAGAGGGGAATCAGGTGGTGGTGGCGCAGGTCTTCGAGCAGATGCTGGCCGTCTTGCCCTTCACCCAGATGGTATTCGCACAGGATGATGTCGAAGTTCTGGTCACGCAGTTTGCGTACCGCTGCGCCAGCGGTGACAGCCAGTGCCAGCTGGTTGATGCCGCACAAGGACAGCATGTTGCGCAATTGGGTGCGCATGCTGGCATTTGAGTCGACGATGAGGACCGAAATGTCTTCGATGTTCTGGGCCATGAATTCGCCGCCTTATTGCCGGGCACATGAGCGCGCCCGGTCTGCCTGAGCTACGGCAGGGCGCCAGCTTTCTTTAGGGCAGCGTGCTTTCGGGCAGCCTTGCTGGGCCAAGGATGGCGAGGGCAAAAGCGATCTGGCGGGCGCGTTCGTGCAATGCGTCGTAGCGTCCCGAAGCGCCCCCATGGCCGGCTTCGAGGCTGGTCAGGAAAAGCAGGGGGTTCGTATCGGTTTTCAGGGTACGCAACTTGGCGACGTATTTGGCGGGTTCCCAGATCATCACCTGGTTGTCGTGCATCCCGGCTTCGACCAGCATCGGCGGATAGTTGCGGGCGGCCAGATTATCGTAGGGCGAATAGCCCAGAATGCGCTTGTAGTCGGCTTTGCGGGCCGGATTGCCCCATTCCTCGTATTCGCCCACGGTGAGTGGCAGGCTGGGGTCCAGCATGGTGGTGAGCACATCCACGAAGGGTACTTCGAGGATGGCTGCGCCAAACAGCTCGGGTGCCATGTTGAGCACTGCGCCGATCAGCAGCCCGCCGGCACTGCCACCGTTGGCGAGAATCCTGCCTTGCGAGGTGAAACCTTGCTGGATCAAGGTCTGCGCGCAGGCGATGTAATCCGTGAAGCTGTTGCGCTTGTCTTCGAGCTTGCCGGCTTCATGCCAGGATTGCCCCAGATCCCCGCCGCCACGCACATGGGCTATCGCGAAGACCCAGCCACGATCCAGCAGCGACAGGCGCGTGGCCGAGAACCACGGGTCGTTGACGATGCCGTAGGCACCGTAGCCATCCAGCCAGAGCGGTGCTTTGCCGTCGCGGATCAGCCCTTTGCGATAGACCAGCGAGACCGGAATCATGGTGCCATCGGCTGCCGGCGCGCTGATTCGCTCGGAGATGTAATGTGCAGGATCAAAACCACCGAGGACGGGCTGGCGCTTGAGCAGGGTGGCCTGACGGGTCAGCGGATCGTAGTCATAGATCGAATCGGGCGTGGTCATCGACTCGTAGGTGTAGCGCAGGATGGGGGCTTCCCATTCCGGCAGATCTTCCAGATCAACGACATAGGCCGGATCGCTGAAGGCGATCGCGTGGGTGTCGCCTGAGGCGAGGTGCGTGATGGAAAGTTGCGAGATGCCACGCTTGCGTTCGGTGGCGATGAGCCAGTCGCGGTAGAGGTCCACGCCTTCGAGTACCACGTCCTCGCGCAACGGCAGGCGCTCGATCCAGTTGGCTGGCTGCCAGTCGGCCAGCGGCGCCTCGATCAGGCGGAAATTCGGGCCCAGGTCGTTCGTACGGATGAAGAGTTTGTCGCTGTGATGATCGACCTCGTATTCCACACCGGCGCGACGCTTGGCGACGATGCGCCAGCGTCCATGTGGCTGGTTGGCCGGCAGGATGCGCGACTCGCTGGTGGTGTGGCTGGTCGAGTTCAGGATCAGCAAGCCCGTGCTGCGGGTCTTGGCGACATAAAGGTTGAAGCGCTCGTCGCGTTCCTCAAAGAGCAGCGTTGGCTGGGCCTCTGCAGGGCCCTGCCGCCAGAACCGGCAGGCTCGCTTGGTCTGTGCGTCCCCTGTGACGAAGAACAAGGTCGGGCGCGGATCTTCAGGGCGCTGACCTTCGTCTTCGGCCCAGGCCAGGCTGACTACACCGCGATGCGAGAGTTTGAGGGTCTTGCCACGCAGCAGGTCTCGAACCCGCAAGCGGTAGCTGCGTTGCCCACGGGTGTCTTCCGTCCAGGCCAGGAAGCGGCCGGAAGGGCTGATCTCGTAATCGCCGACCTCGTAGAAAGCCTTGCCTGCGGCTTCTGCGTTTTCATCGAGGAGGATTTCTTCGGGCGAGGTTTCCCAGCCTGCCGGGGTGATGCGTTTTCGTGCATGCACGGCGTACTGCGCGCCTTGAACAGTACGGCTGTAATACATCCAGGCTCCGAATTTTGTCGGTACCGACAGGTCCGCCTCCTGGATGCGTCCCAGCATTTCGGCGTAAAGGGTCTCCTGCAGCGGCAGGGTCGGGGCCAGCATGGCTTCGGCGTAGGTGTTCTCGGCGTGCAGGTAGTCCAGCACCTCGGTCGACTTCACCTTGCGCAGCCAGTGGAATGGATCGACGCGTGTGTGGCCATGAGCGACGAGCTTCTTCGGGCGCTGCGGAGCAATGGGAGGCGTGAGGCTTGAGGGCAGAGAGAGTGTGTTCAAAGGGGGATCACAACGCATGGAGAAAAATGACAAGGGCCGCCAAGGAAAATCCTTGCGGCCCTTGTGTGCTTAGACTACGGCAATTTATTCGGCGCCGTCAGCCTTTGTGACATTACGCAGGCGAATGTGCAGCTCACGCAATTGCTTCTCGTCGACCGGGCTCGGGGCCTGCGTCAGCAGACACTGGGCACGTTGGGTCTTCGGGAAGGCGATCACATCGCGGATCGATTCGGCACCGGTCATCATAGTGACGATACGGTCCAGACCGAAGGCGAGGCCGCCGTGGGGCGGGGCACCGTACTTGAGCGCGTCGAGCAGGAAGCCGAACTTGAGCTGGGCTTCTTCTTCGCCCATGCCGATGGCGGCGAAAACCTTTTCCTGCACGTCGGCGCGGTGGATCCGGATCGAGCCGCCGCCAAGCTCCCAGCCGTTGAGTGCCAGGTCATAAGCCTTGGCCAGACACTTGCCTGGATCCGTGGCGAGCAGGTCGATGTGTTCGTCCTTCGGGCTGGTGAAGGGGTGATGGCAGGCAACCCAGCGCTTGCTTTCCTCGTCGTAGTCGAACATCGGGAAGTCGATGATCCAGGCTGGTGCCCACTTGCGACCGTCGACATGACCTTTTTCGTGGCCGATCTTGGTTCGCAGTGCGCCCAGCGCATCAGCGACCACCTTGCTCTTGTCGGCGCCGAAGAAAATCAGGTCGCCGCTTTGCGCGCCGGTGCGTTCGATCACTGCTTTGAGCGAGGCTTCGGAGAGATTCTTGACAATCGGGGATTGCAGGCCGGTTTCGTTGATCTGGGTGACGTCATTGACCTTGATGTAGGCCAGTCCCTTGGCACCGTAGATCTTGACGAACTCGGTGTAGCCATCGATTTCGCCACGGGTCAGTGCTGCTCCGCCGGGAATGCGCAGCGCGGTGACACGGCAGGCCGGGTCGTTGGCGGCACCGGCGAAGACCTTGAAGGCGACATCCTTCATCACGTCAGCCACGTCGACGAGCTCCAGCGTCACACGCAGGTCCGGCTTGTCCGAACCATAGCGGGCCATGGCTTCGGCGTAGGTGATGCGCGGGAAGGGATTGGGCAGTTCGACGTCGATGGCGTCCTTGAACACGTAGCGGATCAGGTTTTCCATGATCTCCGTGATCTCGGTCTCGTTCAGGAACGAGGTTTCCATATCGACCTGGGTGAATTCCGGCTGGCGGTCAGCGCGCAAATCTTCGTCACGGAAGCACTTGGTGATCTGGTAGTAGCGGTCATAGCCGGCGACCATCAGCAATTGCTTGAAGAGCTGGGGCGACTGCGGCAGGGCGAAGAACTGGCCGTCATGTACACGGCTGGGTACGAGATAATCGCGCGCGCCTTCCGGGGTGCTCTTGGTGAGCATCGGGGTTTCGATGTCCACGAAACCGGCGTCATCCAGATAGCGGCGGAACGCGCGAGCCGTCTTGTAGCGCAGCAGCATGTTGCGCTGCATGGCCGGGCGGCGCAGATCGATGACGCGGTTGGTCAGGCGCACTGTTTCGGAGAGGTTCTCGTCGTCAAGCTGGAACGGCGGCGTTACCGAGGGATTGAGCACTTCAAGTTCGTAGGCCAGCACTTCAACTTCGCCGGAAACCAAGCCACTGTTGGTGGTCCCTGCGGGGCGGCGGCGAACCTTGCCGGTTACGCGCAGACAGAACTCGTTGCGGACGTCTTCGGCTATCTTGAAGGTTTCGGCACGGTCAGGATCACACACGATCTGGACCAGACCTTCACGGTCGCGCAAATCGATGAAAATGACGCCGCCGTGATCGCGACGACGATGAGCCCAGCCGAAAAGGGTAACGGTCTGGTCTAGGTGAGCGGCGGAAACGAGGCCGCTATAACAGGTACGCATCAATGATCTCCGTGATCCGGTGTTTTGTTTTGATATTTCAAGGCAAGCCGCACAGGCTACTCTTCAAATTTGTGGTACTTGCTCACTTCAGGGGCAACTGAGCCCATTGAAATGATGAACTTCAATGCGTCGTCAACAGACATTTCCAGTTCGACAACGTCTTTCCTGGCCATCATCAGGAAGAAACCCGAGGTCGGGTTCGGGGTCGTCGGGACATAAACACTGACCGAGTCCTCGTGCAAGTGGTGGGCCAACTCACCGTTTGGTGTTCCCGTCTGAAAGGCAATGGTCCAGCTGCCCGCGTGCGGGTACTGGACCAGCAAAGCCTTGCGGAATGCTTGACCACCCGGTCCCAGCAAGGTGTCGGAAACCTGTTTGACGCTGGAGTAGATCTGCCTGACCACTGGAATACGGTTCAGGATGCTTTCCCAGATCCTGACCAGACGCTGCCCGAGCAGGTTCGAAGTCACCACGCCGGTGACCATAACAACCAGCACGGTCAAGACGGTGCCCAAGCCCCACAGTTTGAAGCCGATCAGGGTACTGGGTTGCCAGGCTTGAGGCAGAAGCAGTAAGGACTGGTCCAGGGTGTTGATGATGGATTTCAGGACCCAGACCGTGATGGCAAGAGGCACCCAGACCAGCAGGCCGGTGATCAGATATTTCTTCATTAAATGCGCGGCCTCTCAGTGGCAGGAACAGTTGCCAGCACAGGGCGGTGGTGGGGAGTTGGATTCCGGTGCGGCCGGGCAGGTGCCCCCTTTGAAGTCCGTTTCATACCAGCCACTTCCCTTGAGCTGGAAACCCGCTGCAGAAAGCTGCTTGGCATACGCGGTGCTTCCACACGCAGGGCACGTCGCTATCGGCGCGTCGCTGAGTTTTTGAAGATGGTCTTTTTGGTGACCGCAGTCACCACAACGGTATTCGTAAATCGGCATGTGCTTCCCCTAAAGACAGAATTCTAACGCATTGGCGCAGTCAGAAAAGCTGCAGACCCGCTTTGCAAGGTTTGGCAGGTCACGTTCAGGGGATTTTGGGGCTGAATACGCAGAATCAAGGTCGTTCAGACAGGAACGAACAGCTTGCTGAGGGTATCACCTAAAAACAGGGCCAATATGCCTGCTGCGGCAAGGTAGGGACCGAACGGGATGGGTTTTTCGCGACCATGCTTGGCGAAAACGATCAATCCGATACCGACACAGGCGCCAACGGCGGAAGAAAGCAGAATGACTGCAGGCAGGGCTTGCCAGCCAAGGAATGCACCAATGGCTGCTAGCAGTTTGAAGTCTCCGTAGCCCATGCCTTCCTTGCCCGTGACCAACTTGAACAGCCAGTAGACTGACCAGAGTGACAAGTAACCTGCCATTGCGCCTATCACGGCCGAGTCGAGCGGGACGAAAACCTGGTTCAGGTTTAAAAGCAGACCCAGCCATAGCAAGGGGAGGGTAATGTCATCTGGCAACAGGTACGTATCCAGATCAATGCACGCCAGCGCAATCAGGGGCCAAACCAGCAGCAAGGCGCCCAGCGTCTGGATGGTCGGACCGAATTTCCAGGCCACCAAGGCAGAAAGCAGCGCGGTGATTACCTCGACGACCGGATAGCGTATGCCGATCGATGCATGACAATGCCGGCAACGTCCTCGCAGAAACAGATAGCTCAGCAGCGGGATGTTCTCGATTGCCGTGATCAGGTGGCCGCAATGGGGGCAACGCGAACGCGGGGTTGACAGGCTGATCCGTGGTTCATCCGAAAGAGTCTCTCCACGTAAGTCAGCTGCGTCATCCTGCCATTGCCGTTCCAGCATTTTGGGCAGGCGATGGATGACGACATTCAGAAAACTACCTATGCACAGGCCTATTACAGCGCAGATAGCTATGAGGGCAGGCTGTTCCTGCATGAATAAATGAATCATATTTTTGTGAGCAGGCTGAATCCGGCTTTAAACGACGCCACCTAGCTTGAAAATTGGCAGGTACATTGCCACTACCATCCCACCGATCAGGGTACCAAGAAAGACAATGATGATTGGCTCTATCAATTGCGATAGTCCAGCAACCATGTCGTCTACTTCACGCTCGAAAAAATCTGCCACTTTTCCGCACATGCTGTCGAGTTGCCCTGATTCCTCGCCGATCGAGACCATCTGGACCACCATGGCCGGGAAAACCTGGACGCCCTGCATAGCGACTGTAAGGCTGGTGCCGGTAGACACCTCATTCTGGATATTTCTCGTGGCGACTTTATAAACATGATTGCCTGCGGCACCTGCAACCGAATCGAGTGCCTCAACCAGCGGTACACCGGCGGCAAACATGGTTGATAAAGTGCGGGTCCAGCGCGCGATGGTGGCTTTTCTCAAGAGATCGCCTATTACCGGAATTTGTAAGCTTGCCCGGTCTACCCAAGCCTGCAAAGCTGGTGAGCGCTTGTATGCCATGGCTGCGCCAACAATGGACGCTATAAGAACCACAAGAATCAGAAAACCATGGGCAACAAAAAAGTCAGAGATACCCATTACAAACAGGGTTGGGGCCGGGAGATCCGCACCAAAACTTGTGAATACCTGTTTGAATTGGGGTATGACGAAAACCATCATGACTGCCGTGACGCCACCAGCAACTACCAGAACCGAGATGGGGTAAAACAGGGCAGACTTGATCTTGCTCTTGATGGCGAGCATTTTTTCCTGGTAGATCGCGATGCGGTCGAGCAGGTTTTCCAATGCTCCGGATTGCTCGCCAGCCGCGACGAGGTTGCAATAAAGTGCATCGAAATAGGCCGGATGTTTGCGCAGAGAGTTTGAAAGGCTTGTACCTGTTTCAAGTTCACTCCGGATGTCGTTGAGCAGGCGTCCCAGTGATGGGTTGCTTGTGCCTTTGATGGCGATGTCAAAAGACTGCAACAGCGGAACCCCAGCGCGCATCATGGTCGCCAGTTGGCGCGTAAACACGGCGATATCCTTGTCCTTGACCTTGGAACCTCTTCCAAAGGAGCGTTTTTTGACCTTTGTGACGGAAATACCCTGGCGCCTCAAAGTTGCCTGGACGACGTTTTCGGTATGCGCACGGAGCTCACCACGTACGATCTTGCCGCTTTTATCCTTGCCTTCCCATGCGAACATGGACTCTTTTTGTTCGGTTGCCGGGCGGCGGATGGATCGGGTTGCTGTGGCCATGTCGGATTCCCGTGAATTACTCGTTGGTTGTGGCAAGAACTTCGGTTAGCGACGTCAATCCTTGCTTGACCTTGATTAGGCCGGATTGGCGCAAATCGTGAACGCCTTCAAGTTGGGCTTGTGCAGCAATATCCATGGAGTTGCCTCCTGTCATGATGATGCGCTGAATTTCTTCAGTGATAGGCATGACTTGATAGATCCCGACCCGCCCTTTGTAGCCGGTCCCTTTGCAGCGGTCGCAGCCTGCAGGGCCATAGGCTTGCCAGCTGCCATCCAGGTCTGATTCGGTAAATCCGGCGTCCAGCATTGCTTCGACCGGGATGTCGACTGGTTTTTTGCATGTACACAAGCGACGTGCCAGACGTTGTGCTGTGATCAAAATGACGCTCGAGGCGATATTGAATGGGGCTACGCCCATGTTTCTCAAGCGTTCAAGCGTTGTCGGTGCGTCATTGGTATGCAGGGTTGACAATACCATGTGACCGGTTTGTGCTGCCTTGATCGAAATTTCTGCAGTTTCCAGATCTCGGATTTCACCGACCATGATGACGTCTGGATCTTGTCGAAGAAAGGCCTTGAGCGATACGGCAAAGTTCAAGCCAGCCTTGTCATTCATGCTGACCTGATTGACACCTGGCAGGGTGATTTCAGCCGGATCCTCCGCGGTCGAGATATTCACGCCCGGCTTATTCAAGATATTCAGGCAAGTGTAGAGCGATACGGTTTTTCCGCTACCGGTCGGCCCGGTTACCAGTACCATGCCATACGGTCTTTCGATCGCGTCCAGTAGTGCGGCTTTTTGTTCAGGGTCGTAGCCGAGTGCATCGATCCCGAGCATGGCGCTGGTCGGGTCGAGAATCCGCATGACGATCTTTTCGCCATACATGGTCGGCAGGGTTGAGACCCGGAAATCGATGGCCTTGTTCTTGGATAAGACCAGCTTCATGCGCCCATCTTGTGGCACGCGTTTTTCCGAAATATCCAGACGCGAAATCACCTTTATCCGGGCAGCGATCTTTTCTTTCAAGGCCAGTGGTGGCTGGGATATCTCACGAAGGACGCCGTCTGTCCTGAAACGGATACGGTAAAACTTTTCATAAGGTTCGAAATGGATGTCGGAAGCCCCTTCGTTGATCGCATCGACAAGCATTTTCTGAATGAAGCGGACAACCGGGGCATCATCAACTTCTGCTGATGCATCTACTGTCTGAGTTTCTTCGGGGCTGACATCATTCAGCCCGTCCATATCAAAATCATCAGTGGCCGACAGATTGTTCAAGGCCGTAGCGACAGTTTCTGTCAGTTTTGCGAGCAACTGGACCAGTTTGTCGACTTCCACAACTACCGGATCGACAGCCAGACCGGTCTGAAAACGGATTTCGTCCAGTGCGCGCAAATTTGTCGGGTCTGCCAGGGCTACCGCGATCCGGTTGCCACGCTTGCTTAACCCTATGACCTGATGCTTGGCCATTAGTTTTACATCGATGGCATCCTTGGCAACGTAAGTTTCATCATAAGCCGCCAAATCCAACCAGGGACTGCCGAAGGTTGTGGCGCAAAAGGTGGCGACCTCGTTGGCGCGCATCAAGCCACGCTGGACGACTTCGGCAACAAATCCTCCGGGAGTGTTGGAAGGAACGGAGCAGGCTAAAGCATCGGCCTCATTGAGCCGACTGTGCTGGACCAACGCGCGTGCGAGGCCACTCAGGGCGGTTTGTTGGACGGATGCCATCAGGGTTTGATCTACCTACTATCAATGGGTTACAAGCAATTGTTGATGTTGCGCTGCAATTCGCCCCATTGTAAACCGGGCTGTGTCATTTTTTGCACCAATAGTCGGACTTCTCAGGGCTCCGGGCTGCTCGGCCTGCCGAGGCTTCTAACTGTCGATGCGGGAAGCGCTGTCTGAACCCATCAAATGCTGCGTCCCAGCAGTACTTCCAGAACGAAACGGGTGCCTGCGTAGGCGAGTAACAGACTCATGAAACCCGCCAGCATCCAGCGAGTTGCGGTCTTGCCTCGCCAGCCCCAAATATGGCGTCCGAGCAAGAGAATCGCAAAGAGGAGCCAGGACGCAACGCCAAAGATGGTTTTGTGGTTCAGCGCCAAGGGTTTTCCGAAAATCTCTTCCGAAAAGAACAAGCCTGAACCGACTGTCAGTGTCAGAAATACGAAAGCGGCTCCTGTTATCCGGAACAGGAGGTTTTCGAGAGCAAGCAGCGGTGGCGTGTCATTGTCAGAATGAAGATGTGCTTTATGAATGCTGCGCTCTGCGGCGGCGAGTAAAAGGCCATGAAAAACTGCCAAGGTAAACAGACTGTAGGCCAGCATCGCGACAACGACATGTGTCCTGAATGCCCAGCTCGTCAGTTCCAGTGTCTGCGGATGTCCGGGCAACAGGGCTGGTAGCAGGCTGGCCACTGCGGCGACAGGTGCAGCCCGTCTGAGCAAACCATTTAGCGGTCTGAGCAGGCTTTCAAGACTGTAAATGAGCATGGCCAGCCATAGCGTCAAAGACAGTGCCACGCTGAATCCAAAACGCAAAGTGCCACTTCCCAGCAATGACTCGCCAAGCGACCATGCATGAGAGAGGAGCGCCGCCAGCAACAAGCCGGAAATCAAGTTTCGACGGTTTGCCGGTGTGCGGATGCAAGCCAGCGCCAAGGCTGCATAAAATATGGCAGGAAGCAGATGCAGTAGAATGTTTTCCATCTCTTCAGTTTAACGCCCATCAGGGCGACGGCGAAACTCTTGCCGCCCTGACTCTTGCCGGATTCCTATCTCATGCTGGATAACCTTACCACTCGTCTTGCTCAAGTCGTCAAAACCCTGCGTGGGCAAGCTCGGCTGACAGAAGACAATATTGCGGAAATGCTGCGCGAAGTGCGCATGGCCTTGCTGGAGGCGGATGTTGCATTGCCGGTCGTCAAGGATTTGGTTACCCGGATCAAGGAGAAGGCGCTTGGGCAGGAGGTGATCGGATCTCTTACCCCCGGTCAGGCATTGGTGGGGGTGGTGCAGCAACAGCTCGCTGAAATCATGGGGGGCGCCCAGTCGGCGCTGAACCTTGCGACACAACCACCGGCCGTTATCCTGATGGCGGGTCTTCAGGGCGCGGGCAAGACCACCACGGTTGGCAAGTTGGCAAAATATCTCAAGGAAAAACAGCGCAAAAAAGTTTTGGTAGTTTCATGCGACGTTTATCGTCCTGCTGCGATAGCACAGTTGCAGACTGTTGCAGGGCAGGCTGGCGCCGAGTTTTTCCCTTCTACGACGGCCGAGAAACCCGTTGATATAGCCTTGGCTGCAGTGGATTTCGCCAAAAAACACTACTTTGACGTGTTGTTGGTAGATACGGCAGGCCGATTGACGATTGATGCCCAGATGATGGCGGAAATCCAGCAGCTTCATGCTGCCGTCAAACCGATTGAAACCCTATTTGTGGTTGATGCCATGCAGGGGCAGGATGCTGTGAACACGGCGCGTGCGTTTCATGAAGCCTTGCCACTCACGGGCGTGGTATTGACCAAGCTTGATGGTGACTCACGTGGGGGTGCTGCATTGTCTGTCCGGCACGTCACGGGAGCCCCGATCAAATTTGCGGGGGTCGGCGAAAAGCTGACCGGCCTGGATGAATTCCACCCCGATCGGATGGCCAGCCGGATTCTAGGGATGGGTGACATCTTGTCACTCGTCGAAGAGGCTCGATCCATTGTTGATGAAAAATCGGCAATGGACCTGGCGAACAAACTCAAAAAGGGCAAGGGCTTCGATCTGAATGACTTCAAGGAACAGATCGGTCAAATGCGCAAAATGGGGGGGCTTTCCAGCCTGATGGACAAGATGCCTGCGCAGTTCGCACAGGCAGCCCAGCAGATGCAAGGTGGGGAACAAGAAAAGACGATGGGGCGGGTTGAAGGCATCATCAATTCCATGACGCCTTTTGAACGTTCCAATCCTGATTTGATCAAAGCCAGTCGCAAACGCCGTATTGCTGCCGGAGCAGGCGTGCAAGTTCAGGAGGTCAATCGTCTGCTGAATCAGTTCGAGCAGATGCAGAAGATGATGAAACAGTTTTCCAAGGGTGGGATGGCCAAACTCATGCGTGGCATGGGGGGGCTCAAAGGGATGATGCCAAGAATGTAATCTGCTGCCAGTAGAATGCTTGTGCTGTTTCGGTTAACGAACGAGGGGCGCCAAATCAGCGCCCCTCTTTTTTCTGTGTTGAATTGTGATTAGCGCAGACCCGCCGTGTAGTCAGCTACTGCCTTGATTTCGGCGTCAGTCATGCGCAATGCCAGCGCGCGCATGACGCTGGCCGGGTCGTTGGTGCGCTCTCCTGCGCGGAAAGCTTTGAGCTGGGTTTCGATGTAATCGGCGTACTGGCCTTGCAGGCGCGGGTACTGGCCAGGAATTCCCAATCCAGCCGGGCCATGGCAGCCTGCGCAGGCGGGCAGTCCCTTGCTGATATCGCCGGCGCGCCAGAGCTTCTGACCGAATTCGATGGTCTGTTTGTTCTTCGAGAATTCGGGTTTTTGCTTTTGTTGAGAAAAATAGGCAGCTAGCCCACGCATGTCCGCATCTGACAAGGTGGCTGCCATCGGGGCCATGGTGACGTTGACGCGTAGCGCGGGTTTTCCGCCTACGCTTTTAAATTCGCTCAATTGTTTGTAAAGGTAGGCTTCATGCTGGCCAGCCAGTTTCGGGAACGTGGCGGCGATGCTGTTGCCGTCGGCTCCATGACAGGCTGCACAGACCGTTTCGGCTGTCTGCTTGGCTTTGGCCAGGTCGGGTTGGGTCGCAGGTGCATTTTGTGCGAATGCGGTCTGGACAGTCAGGGCAATTGTCAGGATTGAAATGCGCGCGATCATTGTCACCTCTGAGGTGTGGCGTTCTTGAATCCTGATATTCTATACCGCCGCGCGTGTTGCGCGGAATCCCGCATATGTACGTCTCCGGTTTCCTCCATGTCCTTGTTCCGTAATGCTCGTTTCGAGATTTCCATTGCCCGTCCGCAGGATTTGCCTGCGCCTGATGGTGCGGAGATTGCCTTTGCTGGTCGCTCCAATGCGGGCAAGTCCAGTGCGATCAATACTCTGGTGGGGCATACGCGCTTGGCGTTTGTCAGCAAGACTCCGGGACGTACGCAACTGATCAACATCTTCCGCATGAACAATGGTGCCGCGCTGGTGGATTTGCCAGGTTATGGCTATGCCAAGGTTCCTGAGGCAATTCGCAAGCAATGGGTACGGTTGCTGGAAGAATATCTGTCGAAACGGGAGAGCCTGATCGGGTTGATCCTGATCATGGATTCGCGCCATCCGTTGACCCCTTTGGATCAGCAGATGCTTAACTGGTTTGCGCCGACGGGCCGGCCGATCCACGTTCTGCTCACCAAGTCGGACAAGCTCACGCGTGGTCCCGCCATGCAGACCCTTGCCAAGGTCCGCAAGGACCTGTCTGCATGGGGCGATCAGATTACGGTGCAGCTTTTCTCGAGTCTCAAGAAAACCGGGATGAATGAAGCGGAAAAGATCGTGGGAAGCTGGCTGATCCCCTTGTCTGAGTCGGCTGATGAGGCAACGGCCTCTGAATCGACCCAAAAATAAACCCCGGCGCGAGGGGGCACGCCGGGGCCGAAATGACCTGAATGACCCGGGGGAGTTCAAGCAGGTACCCGCTCAGGGAGGTGAAGCGGGTGACGGCTCGCACCGTCTGTAGCTAAGAGCGGCTGAGGGCCATAAAAGTTTAGGGATCAATTGTAAAAAAATGTAAGAGTTGCTGTGTCATTGAAGAAACGAGTCTTGGAGATGGGCCAGAAGATGCTTCCACTTGCTGCTTTTCCTTTCAATCGTCCCCGTCGCATGCGCAGAGACGATTTTTCCCGCCGCTTGATGCGTGAATCACGCCTGAGTACGGATGATCTGATCTACCCGGTGTTTGTCCTCGAGGGCGTCGGACGTCTCGAACCGGTGGCTTCGATGCCCGGTGTGTCGCGCATGTCGCTCGACAAATTGCTGGAAGTGGCTGCCGAGGCGGTCGCGCTGGGGATTCCCGCACTGGCGCTGTTCCCGGTGATCGAGTCGGGTAAAAGCGAAGGGGCGGAAGAGGCCTGGAATCCGGATGGACTGGTGCCGCGAGTGCTACGGGCTTTGAAGTCCCGCTTTCCGGATCTGGGACTGATCACCGACGGTGCGCTGGATCCTTATACCAGTCACGGACAGGATGGTCTGACGGATGCAACGGGTTACGTGCTCAATGATGAAACCCTTGCAGTTCTTGAGAAGCAGGCGCTGTGTCATGCGGCTGCGGGGGCGGATGTGGTGGCGCCTTCGGACATGATGGATGGTCGCGTGGGGCGTATTCGGGCAGCGTTCGAGCGCGAAGGGTTTATCCACACCCGTATCCTCGCCTATTCGGCCAAATATGCTTCGAGTTTTTATGGTCCCTTCCGCGATGCCGTGGGGTCTGCCGGGAATCTTGGCAAGGCCAACAAGTACAGCTACCAGATGGATCCAGCCAATTCGGATGAGGCAATCCGCGAAGTGGCGCAGGATATCGCCGAAGGCGCAGACATGTTCATGGTCAAGCCCGGGATGCCTTATCTGGACATCGTACGTCGGGTGAAGAGCGAGATGGCGGTGCCGACTTTCGTGTATCAGGTCAGTGGCGAGTACGCGATGCTGAAAGCTGCGGGAATGAATGGCTGGCTCAATGAAGAAGCTGTCTTTATGGAGTCCTTGCTGGCGTTCAAACGCGCCGGAGCGGATGGGATCCTGACGTATTACGCGCTGGAAGCTGCCCGAATCCTGAAGCGCGATGCCTGAGCTATTGATCCGGGCAATGCAGCCGGCCGATCTGCCGGCTGTTTTTGCTTTGCAGTGCCGTGCTCACCCTGCTGATTACCATGAGCCCGTTGACGCGCTGGCGAGTCGGCTGGAGGTGGGGTCGGAATATTGCTTTGTCGCGGAACGGGATGCGCTGGCGGGGTATGTATTCGCGCATCCTTGGGCCGGTAAACCGCCAGTCCTGCACGCGCCTATCAAGCCCTGTGCATCGCCTCACCATGTTTTCCTGCATGACCTTGCGGTGTGCCCGACTTGTCGGGGCGTGTCAGCCAGCCGACGCCTGTTTGACGCGGTACGATTGCATGCCATCCAGCATGGATTCGACACGATGCAGCTGGTCGCTGTCGGCTCCGCGCAGACGTTCTGGCAGGGACTTGGATTTGATGTCGTTCCGGACCAGCGTCTGCATGCCAGCTATGGTGACGCGGTGCTGATGCAGCGAACGCGGGTGGCGCAAGACGCATCGCGAGCTGCGCAGTCAAACCCTTGCAACGTGTAGGGGGCTCAGCCGCGCCTGAGCTGCAGCACCGAGTTCAGGCGCCGATCCACCCACAGGGGCTTCTTCATCGCCCGGGCTATCCAGAAGGTGCGCATGCCGAGTTGTTTGGCCGGGCGCAGGTTCATCGCCGTATCCTCGACCATGATGCAACGCCGGGCAGAGACTTTCAGTTTGCGCAGAACGGCAGTGTAGGCTCGGATCTGC
>JAGTRY010000139.1 GCA_018262235.1 Pseudomonadota bacterium | reverse complement strand
GCATCCATGTCGACGAGGATGACATTGAGCTGATCGCCGGCTCTGGCACACACGTGGTGCACATCCCGCTGGGCAATGCCGTGTCCGGCCGTTTTGCGCCGACGCATGCCCTGCGCAGCAAGGGAGCGCGGCTCACCCTGGCGACCGACACCATGCATGGCGACATGATCGAGGCCATGCGCTGGGCACTGGCCATCGGCCGCATCCAGCAAGGCCATGTGGGCCAGTTCTGGCAACCGCTGGAGGTGCTGGACATGGCGACCCGCAATGGTGCGGCCGCACTGGGCATGGCCGATTCGCTTGGTGGTATCACCGTCGGCCAGTTGGCGGATCTGGCGATCATCGATACACGGCATGCCCATCTCACCCCCTGTGTCGACGCACTGGGCACGCTGGTGCACAACGGCACCGGGCGTGACGTCGAGCATGTGATCGTTGCCGGCCGGTTGGTTGTCGAGAACCACCGCAGCGTCTTCGCTGACGAGCAGGAAATCCTTGCCCACGGAGAAGCGGCGGCGCGTGCCGTCTGGGCGCGTTGTCAAAAACCGCTGCGTGCCTTTCCCCATGCAGCCATGAAAGAACCCGCATGAAACGTATCCGTCTCGGCGTACTGACGCCCTCGTCCAATACTTCGCTGGAACCGCTGACCTGCGCCATGCTGCACGGTTTGCCCGGCATCAGCGCCCATTTCTCGCGCTTCACGGTGACACGCATCTCGCTCGATGACAGTGCGCTCGGCCAGTTCGATGACAGCAAGATCCTCGCCGCAGCCCGCCTGCTGGCGGATGCGCGGGTCGACGTGATCGGCTGGAGCGGCACCGCTGCGGGCTGGATGGGTTTCGAGACCGACCGCCTGCTCTGCGCGCGGATCCACGAAGCCACCGGCATTCCGGCCACAAGCTCCATTCTGGCGCTCAACGAATTGCTGGCCCTGCGCGGCTTCACGCGAATGGCCATCGTCTCGCCCTACCTGGATGACGTACAGCAACGCATCCAGGCCAACTACCTTGCCGCTGGCATAGAAGTGGTAGCGGAGTCGCATCTTTCGATCAGCGAAAACTTCGCCTTTGCCGAAGTCGATACCGCCACACTCGACCGCCAGGTCGCCCACGTGGCGCAAGCCGCACCGCAGGTGATCGTGCCCTATTGCACCAATCTTTATTCGGCACATCTGGCCGCACAGTGGGAGCAGCAGTACCGGATTCCGGTGTATGACACGACCAGCACCGTGGTCTGGAAAATGTTGCGGATGTGCGGTTTCGACACCGCCGGCATTGATGGCTGGGGCAGCCTGATGCAGGAGGGCTGCTGAAATGGCCGATTTCGACCTGGTGATCCGCAATGCGCGTGCAGTGACTGCCGCGGATGTTTTCACGACCGACATCGGCGTGCGCGATGGCTGCATCGTGGCCCTCGGGCTGGGGCTGGCGGCCGGTGGGCGCGAAATCGATGCGGCGGGCCGGCATGTGACGCCCGGCGGGATCGATGCGCACTGTCACTTCGATCAGCCGACCGGTGACGGCAGCGTGATGGCGGACGATTTCATCTCCGGCACGCGCTCGGCCGCCTGCGGTGGCACCACCACCGTGATCCCCTTTGCCTGCCAGAAGAAGGGGGAGTCTTTGCGCGCTGCCGTGGAGGATTACCATCGCCGCGCAGCCGGCAAGGCCTTGATCGATTATTCATTCCACATGATCGTGACCGATCCGACGCCAGAGGTACTGGCGCACGAACTGCCTGCATTGATCGCGGAAGGACTGACTTCGTTCAAGATCTACATGACCTACGACGCGCTCCGCCTTGATGATCGCCAGATGCTCGAAACCCTTGCCGTTGCGCGACGTGAAGGCGCGATGGTGATGGTCCATGCCGAAAATGCAGATTGCATCTCCTGGCTGACCAGCAAACTCATTGCTGCCGGCCATACCGCACCGCGCTTCCATGCCAGCTCGCGACCGATGCTGGTCGAGCGTGAGGCCACCCACCGCGCCATTTCGCTGGCCGAGCTGGTCGATGTGCCGGTGTTGATCGTTCATGTGTCCGGGCGCGAAGCCGTCGAGCAGATCCGCTGGGCGCAAGGCAACGGATTGCGCGTCTATGCCGAGACCTGCCCGCAATACCTTTTCCTGAGTACCGAGGATCTGGGCTGCGACGACAGTTTCCATGGCGCGAAGTGCATCTGCAGCCCGCCTCCGCGCGACAAGGCCAACCAGGAAGTGATCTGGGAAGGGCTGGAAAACGGCGTGTTCCAGGTCTTTTCGTCCGACCATGCGCCATTCCGTTTCGATGGTCCGGACGGCAAGCGGGCGCATGGCGAGAACGCCTCCTTCGACAAGATTGCCAATGGCATTCCCGGCGTCGAGACGCGCATGGCCCTGCTCTGGTCGGAAGGCGTAATGCGTGGCCGCATCGAGCCGCAGACATTCGTGGAGCTGACCTCCACCAACCCGGCGAAGATCTACGGCCTTTACCCACGCAAGGGCAGCATCGCCATCGGCGCCGATGCCGACCTGGTGATCTGGGATGAAGGCGGCCCCTTCGTGATCGACAATGCACGGCTGCATCACAATGTTGATTACACGCCTTACGAGGGCATGTCCCTCAAGGCCTGGCCAGCCCTCACGATCTCGCGCGGCGAAGTGGTATGGGATGGCCAGGTGCCACTGGATGCCAGCGGCCGCGGGCGTTTCCTGCCCTGTGATCGCCCCGGCCCGGCACAGAAACGTCGCCGCGTGGAAGAACTGGTCCTGTGAGTCCACAGCATCCGGATCTGCAGGCCGCGCTCTGTGACACGCTCTGTACGGCGCGGCAAAAGGTCCACCGCCTGCCCCTGCCCGCGCTCGACTGGTCTGACTTCTCGGTCAATGATGCGCTGGCCGTACAGCGCCAGCAAGCCGCGCATTTCGGCTGGTTCCCCGACGGCCATCCGCCCGCCTGGAAGCTCGGCGGCTCGCCAGCCAGCGGCACGTCGACCGCCCCTGTTCCTGCAGACGCTGTATTCAATACCCCTTGGCAATGCCCGCCGGGCTTTGCCGTAGCCTTCGGTATCGAAGCCGAAATCGCCGTACGCCTCGCCCGTGATCTACCTGCCGGCGCCAGCGCGACAGACGTGTGGCAAGCCATCGACTGCCTCTTCCCCTGCGTGGAATTCTGCGACACGCGCATCGACAGCCCCACCGCCCTCCCCGCCGCCCTGCAACTGGCAGATCAGCAAAGCAATCGCGCCATCATCCTCGGCCCCGCCGTGCGCCCCGCCGTCGCGCCGGATTGGGCCAGGGTCATCGTGCGCGTCGACGTCAATGGTCACTGCGTACACACCTCACGCGGCGCTCATCCTTTCATCGACCCCCTGAGCGCCCTGCCCTGGCTTGCCCGCCACGCCGCACAGCAATACAACGGACTTCATGCCGGCGACATCATCGCCACCGGTACCTGGTCCGGCATCCACTGGACAGCACCAGGCACCGCCACAAGCGTGAGTTTTTCAGGACTGGGCGCACTGACGCTGCGATGACCCCAGCCCTGCTGGACGCCGGCAATTGGACCGATTCTTACCAAAGCAACCCGACACCGGCTGGACCTTGTGTCCATTCCGTACGCAACAACTGCCGAGCCCTTTGACACACGCTTGGCGTCCAGATGATGGCACTTTGCCTTGGAGGCGTTTGAAGGCAGCTTCACCCCATCAATGGCAAACATCTGTCGGCCGATCAAACCTTCATCGCTGCAGTAGCGTGCATCAAAGCCAAAGAGATCAAAGTCATGATCAAGCAGATGATTGACCGCATACGCCAGTGAGCCCGGCAGCAGTAGCTTGTGAAGATCTAACGCGAGAAGACGCGGACGGGTGTCGATGGGTTTGTAGCGTGCATGAAGACGCCTTGATCCAATCACGATCTTTGAGTCTTGATATTCCAGATGGTTCACGTCACGATCTGGCTATCTGATACTTTTTCCTACACCCTCGTTGGGCATCATGAACTTCGAAGCTGAGACCGAAGCCACTCCTCTCACCAGCGAGCAAGATGCGGAGCTAAAAGCTATTGCAATTGCACGAGCGCCTGCCGAATTAGCGGAAGTTGAAGCTGCCAAATCCGAAGAAGAACTTTTCTACGCGCTTCCCGGCGGGGCAATAGCAGCATTTCAACTTGAACGGTACGCATATGCGAAAGAGCTTGCTGAAAAAGCTCTCACACTCGCGTCTTCGTACGCTGACAATTGGAACTACGGAAACGCTCTCCATTCGGCTCATTCTGTACTTGGGTTGCTTGCTCTGCACGACAGTCAAGTATCGGAAGCAGTTTATGAACTGAAGAAGGCAGGAGCGACCCCGGGCTCACCCCAGCTCGACACTTTTGGGCCAACGATGCAGCTCGCTAAGGCATTACTCAAATGCGGGGAGTCTGAAGCCGTATTGGCGTATCTTCAGCAGTGCCGGGACTTTTGGGAAATGGGCACCGTGTGGCTCGACCTTTGGGAGAAAAAAATACGTACCGGTGAGATACCCAACTTTTTCATGCACTGCTATCGGTGATCAAAAATGACGCCCAACAATTCAATCCTGAGGACCGCCAGCAAGCTGGCGTCCCCTGATCTCAAACTTTAGGGATTTGCGTATGGCATTCTTGCGATCTCCAGACAAAGTTGCTGGCTTGCTCTCACTTCTGGCCGCATTAGTGTTTTTGCCCATGTGGTACATCATTTTGTTTGTATCGCCGCCTCCAAATATGGGAGCCACTGGGTCGGCTGTTGCTTCTTTGCAGTACTTGTTCTCGCAAGAAAACTCATCTCGCCCAATGTTCGTGTGGCTCGCTGCCTTGCCGTTTTCTTTTGTTGTTGTGGGCACCGCTTACTTGCTTAACTTTGCTCGTTCAAGGTCAGTCGCTACAGCCTTACTCGCTTTGTCCGGTGGTTTAGGCGTCGCCGCTCTTTTTTCAATAGATTTTGTGCTTTCTTTCTTCGTAGTGCTGCCAACATATTGGGGGTATCACTGTGTCAACCGTGCCTAGGCACAAGCGCCCGCAGCATCATTGCAATAGCGTCACCTCAGGAGGGGTCGGATGACCCCCAAAATCGCCCCCTCATTTCGGTGATGGAGGTTTTCTACAGCCTCGTTAGGTGTCTTTCAGAAATGTCCGTTTCAGAAACTCGAAAAACCATTTTTGGATATCTGCAACTAGCAGCCATCGTCGCTGTTTTTTTGGTGGCAGGCGAAGTCCCCGGGTACCGTATCGTGGGGATTTTTGTCGTGGCTCATGGGTTTGCTGCGGCGTGGTCTGAGTCGATACCGGTTGGAATAAAAGGGAAAGAGCCCTCGTTTTACTTAAAGGGTTCGCACGCAACCATCGCAGGAATTGGAATGATTATCTTGGGGGCTCTCATAATCTGGCTGGCGCCGGAGTTGGTCTGTGCTCTATCAAAAAGCAGGCTATGCTCTTAAATCACCAGCCACCTCTCAAGTCAATCCTCGTAACTCTATGATTCTTAAGGACGGCCAAGATTGACTTTCGGACGATTTGCGGTGCCTTTGGCCGATTACTTCGCTAACCATTCCCATATGGACTCCCCCGCAAATCAATGCTGATCGAAGTTTGGTTTTTGCGGGGCAAATCACCTGCAGTCGTATATCCGGCATCTGGAGTGGGTTCTGTGTGACCCGTGCCGACATGGAATCTGCCCGCGATGCGCCCATCAGTACAAGCGGCTGCTGGAGAGCCGGAAGCGTTATCGGCGTCAATTCGCGTGGGTGTGGCCCGGTTTGCCATGATGAGCGATCAGTCTCGGCGCAAAGGTGAGAGAAACGGTGAAGGGTTCAGGCCGCAATCGCAAAGGCGCCCGCAGCATCGTTGCGATAGCGACCAACAAGCCGGAGAGGCCGAAATCGTGATCAAGCAGGTGATTGACCGCATACGCCAGTGAGCCCGGCAGTAGTTGCTTCTGGAGATCCACCGCGAGAAAGCGCGGACGGGTGTCGATGGGTTTGTAGCATGCATGAAGACGCCTTGATCCAATCACGATCTTTGAGTCTTGATATTCCAGATGGTTCACGTCACGATCTGACTATCTGATACATTTTTCTACACCCTCGTTAGACTTTTCATGAAATCAATTGCCAGTGCGTTCGCTGCCTTTTTATTATTCGGTTGTATATCCGTGGACAATCGAGAAAAAATTGCGGTGGCGACTCTCTATCCAGACAATGCCTCTGTCACACAAAGCAAGTCGCCACTACACCCAGCCCCTGTGCTGACGAGCGCCCTAAATGTAAAGTTTCCGCCAGGCACTGCGTTAGAAAACTTGAAGAACTACGTTGAGAAACTAAACGGCAGTTGCAACCAAGTGCAATCAGGTCAGCCTATGCGCTGCTCGTTCGTCGAGTCGAGCACAGTCTGTATCCGGACAACTATTTCAATAACCGCGCAAACGAACAGCTTGAACACAATTGAGCATCTCGATGCAGTGCGCATCTTCGATGGTTGCTAAATCACGTGCCACACGTGAATTGATCTGTACGGCCTTGTCTGTCTCATTGACGCCATGCACTAAAAAACACTTTTGGCGAGATCGAACCCTACGGCAATAATGCTCATGAACTTCCGCTTTAGTGGCACGATGAAGTGTCGAAACACCATCATGCGGCTTCCGCCGCAGCCTCGGGACGGAGAAGTCAAAATTGCAGCTGTAAAAAATGGCGTATCCCTCGGGATGCGCCATTTGTTTTTCATACTTTGGATTTGTCCGGGGCGATGTCTGTCGGGCCACAGGTCTTGCGTGGGTGACAGGGGGATTGAAACGCGCCTTTCCGTCCTTTTTGCCTACTGCCCGTAACCGTGATGGGCAAGTTTCTCGATGTTGTGGACGAGGCAATAGAGCTTCCACTGTGTGTCGACT
>JAGTRY010000138.1 GCA_018262235.1 Pseudomonadota bacterium | reverse complement strand
CCAGGCGCAGCCGATGGCCACGATCATGCCGATGAGGGTGGCGACCACGGTCAGGACGATGGTCAGGCCGGCCCCGGCAAGGAGCATGGGCCATTGCTCAAGGATGGGCTGGAATTGCAGTTCGATGGACATGGGGGACGCACCTCGGCGCGGAGCAGGTCAGGCCGGACGCTGCGCGGGGGCAGGCGTCCGGGTTGCACGGGGCAGATTAGAGCGGCAGGTCGCCAGCATCACGCTTGAGCCATTTCTTCGACAGCTCGTTGATCGTGCCATCGGTCTTGGCGGCGAGGATGATTTCGTTGACCTTGTTGCGCAGTGCGTCTTCACCCTTGGCAATGCCAACGAAACAGGGGCTGTCACGCAGCAGCAGCTTGTACTCGACACCCAGTTGCGGCTGTTTCTGCGAGAGCACACCGATGTTCGACACGCTGGTGGCGATCCCCTGGGTCTGACCGCTGGCAAATGCAGCCGTGGTCGCGGCCTGGTCTTCGAAGCGTTTGACGATCACCGTGCTCGGTGCCATCTTGGCCAGCATCTCGTCTTCCATGGCGCCGCGCGTAACGGCCACAACCTTGCCTGCAAGGTCGTCAAAGCTCTTGATCGTCACATCCTTGCGGGCAAAGATGCCTTGATAGAACGGCGCATAGGCGTGACTGAAATCGATGACCTTGGCGCGTTCTTCGTTCTTGCCCAAGGTGGAAACGATCAGGTCGACCTTCTTGGTCTGCAGGTAGGGAATGCGGTTGGCGCTGACCACCGGGATCAGTTCAACCTTCACACCCATCTTGGCCGCAAGCAGATTGGCCACATCGATGTCCAGCCCCTGGGGCTTCATGTCCAGACCGGCGAAGCCATAGGGCGGGTAGTCCGTCGGAATCCCGATCTTGATCGTCTTGGTCTTGGCGATGTTGGCCAGGGCTTCCTGGGCCTGGGCCGGTGCCCAGGCAAGGGCGAGCGCGGCAAGGCCGAGGGTGGCGAGGAAGCTTCGTTTGCTGCTGTTCAGCATGGTGCGGTCCTTTCAGAGATGGACGGATAAAAGAGGTTCCAGACACCTGTCCGGAAACGGGTATGAAGCCGGAGCCCGAAGCCCTGGCAACGGGCGACACAGAACGCTGCCGGAACATCAGCAGGTTCTGTGCCTGTATTGCGACGGATGACAAAGACGTGCGTCATGCCGCCACCAGCGCGCGATGCAGCAGGTCGACGCCATCGAGAAAATCCGCGCAGTCCATCGCCTCGTGCACGTTGTGGGAGCCATGCGCGTTGCGCACAAAGACCATCGCCGCCGGAATGCCCGCATTGGCGAATACCGCCGCATCGTGCCCGGCCCCGCTGGGCAGGCGCTCCACGGCCTGCCCACGCGCCAGGGCGGCAGCCTCAAGGCGGGCGATCCAGGCTTCGTCCATGCGTGCCGGTGCCGAACGGATGCGCTCGTCGAACTCGAAACGCACGCCCCGCGCCTTGCCCACCGCCTGACACTCCTCCTGCATCAGCGCATGGAAGCGTTCGAGTGTGTCGGCATCCTGGCTGCGGACTTCGAAGCTGAACTCAAGTTCACCAGGGATCACCGAAACGGCATGTGAGCGCACCGGTGTGGTGCATATCCCGGTAGTCATCACCAGATCCATCCCCATCTGGAGCAGGACGCGCCAGTGTTCATCCATGCGCGCGAGCAGATCGGCGGTGGCGAGCACGGCATCGTGGCGCAACCAGCGCGGCACCGCCCCGGAGTGCCCGGTTTCACCGATGCAGCGCACCCGGTTGTGCCGGATGTTGCCGCGGATACCGGTCACCACCGTCGACGCCCAGCCCCGCGCCACCATCACCGGCCCCTGCTCGATGTGCAGTTCCAGCCAGGCAGCGATGTCGCCCGGCGCAATCAACGCCTCGCCGCGCGCCACGGCATCAACGTCAACACCGCTACGCGCCATCGCCTCGCCCAGCGTGCCCTGGCCACTGCGGTGGTGCAGCGCCAGCGCACTGGCCGGCAGCTTGCCGAGCAAGGCGAGTGAGCCGGTATACGCCTTGCCGTACCAAGCACTCTCTTCGCCACGCAATGCCATCACGCGCACGGGCGGAGCACTTTGCGGCGCGTCGCGCAGGCGGTCGAGCACCAGCATGCCGGCCACCACGCCGGCCAGGCCGTCGTAATTCCCGCCCTGCGGGACGGAATCCATATGCGAGCCGATGACGACCGGTGGCGCCGTGCGTGCATCGTTGGGCAGACGCATCCACAGGTTCTGGAAACGGTCGCGTTCACATGCGAAACCCAGGGTCGCGGCATGCGCTTCGATGGCCTGCATGGCGCGTTCCTCGCCTTCGCCATAGCTTTCGCGGGTGATGCCTTCACCGTCGCGGCTGAGCGCGGCGATGTCGTCGAAAATGGTGCGGGCCAGCGTCTCTTGATTGGTCATGCGCCCACCCCGCCATGTTCGATGGACCATTGCACCGGATCGGCGCTGAAGGCGGCGAGCGTGGCGGCCTGCTCTGCATCGAGCTTGCCGGCACCCCGCAAGGCTTCATGCAGGTCTGCCCAGCTGCTGGCGGCGTGCAGGGTCAGGCTGTGTGCGGCGAACAGCTCATGGCTCTGCGGATAGATGGCATAGTCGACGAGCACCAGACTGTCGGCGATCCGTGCGCCGGTGCCGCGCAAGGACTGGGCGGCAGCCACCTTGGAACGGCCATCGGTGGTCACATCGTCCATATAGAGCAGGCTGGCAGCATCCGGCAGACGACCTTCCAGGCGGGCTGCATTACCCCAGCCCATCGGACGCTTGCGCAGGTAGAGCAGCGGCAGCGCAAGGCGTTCGGCCAGCCAGGCCGCCACAGCGATGCCGGAGCTCTCGGCACCAACGATGGCATTGATCCCCTGCGCGGAGACAAGGCGGGCAAGCCCTTCGGCCACGATATCCAGCACCTCGCCCCGCAAGGCCACGTCGGACATCAGCAGCCGGGTGTCGACGTATACCGGGCTGGCCCAGCCGGAGGTATAGATGAAGGGTTGCGTGGTCGTGATGCGTACGGCACCGAGGGCGACCAGCACTTCGGCCACGCGGGCCGAACGGGAGGGAGAAAGCAGGGAAGCTTGCATGGCAGCATCCGTTTCCTGAGGCGTCAAAGCACCATGCTGCGCGTGGGGTCACGCGAGGAGAAGTTCAGAAATCTCCGGCCAGCCATGCCGATTGGCGATGGCTCATGCCCCGGAATGCTGCGGCACGCTTCCTGCTAGACCTTGCTGTGCATTTGGCACCAAGCATTGAAAGGCAGGCAGAAGAAGTGTCATCTCTTCTTTCTTCACGCAGCTTCCTGCGCCAGCTGGATCTGGGCACTCTCGATCTCTTCGTCCTCATCTGCGAGAGCGGCAGCATCGCGCGCGCGGCCGAGCGGGGCCAGCTTGCCGCCTCGGCACTGAGCAAACGCATTTCGGAACTGGAACACGTGATCGGCGCACAGCTGCTTGAACGCCACGCTCGCGGAGTGCGCCCGACCTTCATCGGCGAGCAGCTCGTCCAGCATGCTCACGGCATCCTTGATGGCGTCGAGCGCCTGCGGGGAGACCTCACCGAGTTCTCGCACGGCGTGCAGGGACGGGTACGCCTGTGCGCCAGCGCCTCGGCCGTGGAGCAATTCCTGCCCTCGGATCTGGCCGTGTTCACCCATTCCAATCCGGACATCCGCATCGACCTGCACCAGTGCAGCAGCCGTGCCGTCGCCCACTCGGTGTTCCAGCGCGAAGCGGAATTGGGCATCTGCGGCAGTTGCGACGAAGTGGCAGCACTCCAGTCGCGCGCCTATCGCACCGAACGGCTGGTACTGGTGATGCCGGAAAGCCACCCGCTCGCGTGCATGCGAAAACTCAGTTACGTCCAGTCCCTCGACTACGAGCAAATCGGCCTGCGCGGCAGCAGCACCGTGCAAGCCACCTTGAACAGCGTGGCGCGCCAGCAGCGCCGCAGCCTGCGCCAGCGCATCGAGGTCGACAGCCTGTCGGCGATGTGCCGCATGATCGAATGCGGCATGGGCATCGGCGTGATGCCGCTGGGAGCTTTCCAGGCACTCGGCGAACGCTGCCTGCATGCAGTCGAGCTGACCGACCCCTGGGCCATCCGCGCGCTCAATATCTACGCGCTGGATTTCAAGACGCTCTCCGCACCGGCACAGCATTTCGTCGAACGCCTCACCATGGTCGAGCGCAGCGGGTCGAATGCATGAGCATGCCGCCAGGATAGGCGGGGTGAATGCGGAAAGTTACTTTTCCTTCAGCGGATCTTTAACGATCACGGCCTGGCCCTGCTCCATGCGGTCGGACGAGGTGTGAAGCGATGCTGATTCAACGCACGAACATCAGCTCCGTACGCACTAAATTTCTTACCCACTGCTTGCACTGAGATCGTTTTGTTACGCACTGCAAACTCGCTCTAGGCACATCAAGCGTCTTGCTGCGCTGTAAAGCCATGCCTTAGAATGATAATCATTCTTATTTGAAGCGCTTTGAATTGTTAACCGCAAAGACTCCAGATGCAGCTTGCCAGCCCCGCCCCCCATACTATTGCCAGTCTTTACCAGCAGCATCACCGCTGGCTGCAGACGTGGCTTCATCGCAAACTGGGCTGTTCGCAACTAGCGGCAGATCTGGCACAAGACACCTTCGTGCGGCTACTCGGCAGGGATTTGCCGGATGCATTGCACGAGCCGCGTGCCTATCTGACAACCGTGGCCAAGGGCCTGCTGGTTAACTGGTATCAGCGCCAGGATCTGGAACGTGCGTATCTGGAAGCGCTGGCCCAATTACCGGAAGGCGTGCAGCCTTCCGAGGAAGAACGCTATCTGGTCTTTGAAACCCTCTGCGAGATTGATGCCATGCTGGCAGGTCTGCCATCGCTGGTACGACGAGCATTCCTGATGTCGCAACTGGAGGAGATGAAGTACGAGGACATCGCTGCGGCCCTAAACATCTCACTGAGTACGGTCAAGCGTTACATGCGCGAGGCTTTCGTGTGCTGCCTCAACACAGCGCAGTAAGAAACAGGATGCCAGATACGCGAGTCCAGACCATCAATGAGGAAGCGGCGGAGTGGCTGGTACGCATGGCCGAAGGCCCTCTGACGTCCACAGAACAGGCTACCTGGCAGCAATGGCATGATCGCAGCGCGCACCATGCCGAGGCATGGAGCAGAGCTGAAACGGTACTGCACAAGCTGGTGCAAGTCCCCAAGCCCTTGGCTTTACCCATTTTGCATGACGCTGGTCGTTCGCGGCGGGCAGCCTTGGCACGTATTGGCAAGCTGATGCTCGGCGCAGCAGCTGTACCACTGGCGTGGCAAGCCTGGCAAAGCAATGTGCGGCGCGCGCTGCAAGCAGATCAATGCACCGCCAGCGGAGAGCAGCGCACACTGCGCCTCACCAATGACGTACAGATCCTGCTCAATACCGCCAGTGCACTGGATACCCCAGTGCAGGGGGAGAAATCACTGTTGCGCTTGTATGCGGGCGAAGTTCTGGTCGATGCGCAGCAAAGCCCGCAGCCGCTAAGCCTGGCCAGCCCACACGGCATCCTGGAAGCACATGCAGCCCGTTTTGCGGTCCGTGTGTGGCCCCACTACAGCCAGCTGGTCGTCGTAAGCGGGAGCCTGAGTCTCGAAACCCAGCCAAACACACGCATCAGGGCAGGCGAGCAACTGCGTTTCAGCAATGGGCGGTTTGAGCATAGTCGTACCGATCTCGATGCCGCACTGGCCTGGACACATGGCCTGCTGCTGGCCGACCAGATGCGTTTGGACGATCTGGCCGCAGAACTCGCCCGCTACCGGAAGGGCGTCATCGACTGTGACCCACACATTGCCGCACTGCATGTCTCCGGCACATTCCCGGTCGGCTCGGCAGCCGCCACCGAACGCAGCTTTGCCATGCTGGCCGATATCCACCCGATCGAGATCAACCTGCGCGCAGCCGGTTTGTGGGTCACCTGGCGCGCGCTGCCTGAAAATAATTTTCGCCACGCCTGACACTTTTTGTACGCTCGGCTGGCAAGAGGGATGGAAGCCTCATTTTCATCAAGGAAAAATAATGTCCATCCCCCATCTACGGTCTTCATCCATCTCGCCCTTTGTCCGCAACAGCCTCAGCGTGGTATTGAGCGCGCTGTTGTGCGGAGGCGTAGCGCAGAGTGTCTGGGCACAGTCTGCCCCCGCCCGCAACGCGCAAGTCCAGCATTTCAAGATTCCAGAAGGACCGCTCGGGCGCAGTCTCGCCAAGCTGGCACTGGATGCGGGACTGGCTTTGTCCTTTGATCCCGCACTGACAGATGGCCGCCAAAGTGCAGCACTCGAGGGCGACTATACGCCGCTGGCAGCATTGGCCCGTTTGCTGGCAGGCAGTGGCCTGGAGGCTCAAACACGGAATGATGGCAGCATCAGCCTGCGCAAACTGGAAGACTCAAACAAAGGGGCAACAGCAGAGAAAACGCTGACCACAGTGACAGTACAGGCCACAACAATACCGGAGGGCAGCGAGGCGCGTGCCTACAGTACAAAATCCGCCAGTCTGGGAGCTTTGGGGAATAAAACGCTCAAGGACACGCCTTACAGTATGGAAGTATTTTCGCGTGACCTGATCGACAACAAACAGGCGCAATCGCTCGCCGAGGCGACCAAGGGAGATGCCAGCATAGCGCTGTCCGGCAGCAATCTGACCGGTGAGAACAACGCCTTTGCCGTGCGTGGCATTGCACCAGATTTTTACACCGGGCAGCGCATTGATGGCATGGCCACCCGTTCGCGGGCAGCCGATCTGCCGCTGGAAAACTTTGATCGGGTCGAAATCCTGAAAGGGGCCTCCGCCTTCGAATATGGCTTCGGCGCGCCGGGTGGCGTGCTCAACTACATTCTGAAGCGTCCGACAGAGGAACCTCTACGGCGCATCGGCACGCAAGTGATGGACAGCGGCCTGTTCGGCATCCAAGGCGATCTGGGTGGCCGTGTCG
>JAGTRY010000137.1 GCA_018262235.1 Pseudomonadota bacterium | reverse complement strand
CGGGATTCAGCACCTTAAGGAGGTGATGCTGAATCTCCCGGATGATCCAGACAATATGCTGCTCTGGGTGTCCCTATTGGCGCACGCTGTATTGCTCGATGCGATGTAACCGCTGGCTGATATCTACTGTGCTGCTTACCCGCCTAGGGTAAGCAGCCGTATCCATGCAAGTCAGTCTCAACCGATTCTATATACGCCAAGGTCATTCAATTCTCTTATCATTGCTGCTTCGCCAATAATCAGAACAACGGGCCATGTCCAAGCTTTCCGAACGCGACGTTTGCAGCAAATTCATTACCCCGGCCTTAGTGTCTGCCGGATGGGATCTGCATACTCAAATTCGTGAAGAGGTCAGCTTCACCAAGGGCCGGATCATCGTTCGCGGCAAGTTACATAGCCGGGGCAAGGGCAAACGCGCTGACTACGTTCTGTACTACAAGCCAAATCAACCAATTGCCCTGATCGAAGCCAAGGATCAAGCTCATAGCCTTGGTGCCGGCATGCAACAAGGGCTGGACTACGCGGAAACGCTCGATATCCCCTTCGTGTTTTCCAGCAACGGCGATGGCTTCCTGTTCCATGACCGGACCGGCAATGCGGCAACGATCGAAACGGAACTGACGCTAGCCGCTTTCCCCTCCCCGGCCGAACTCTGGCAGCGCTATTGCGTCTGGAAAGGTTTATCTGGCGACGCGGTCGCGACGGTCGAAACGCCTTACTACGACGATGGTTCTGGCCGTCTGCCGCGTTACTACCAAGCCACTGCCGTCAACCGTACCGTCGAAGCGGTAGCACGGGGTCAGAATCGCATTCTGCTGGTCATGGCGACGGGTACCGGCAAGACCTATACCGCCTTCCAGATCATCTGGCGTTTGTGGAAATCGAAGGTCAAGAAACGCATCCTATTCTTGGCTGACCGGAACATCCTCGTCGATCAGACTCGGACCAACGACTTCAAGCCGTTCGGTCAGGCTATGACCAAGATCGAGAAGCGCCAGGCCAACAAGGCGTATGAAATCTACCTGTCGCTGTATCAAGCGGTCACCGGCAACGAGGAAGAAAAGAACATCTACAAGCAGTTCTCGCCGGACTTCTTCGACCTGATCATCATCGATGAGTGTCACCGTGGCAGCGCCGCCGAAGATTCTGCATGGCGTGACATTCTTGATTACTTCTCGGCCGCCACGCAGGTAGGTCTGACGGCGACGCCAAAGGAAACCAAGGATGTGTCCAACATCCATTACTTCGGTGACCCGGTCTATACCTACTCGCTTAAGCAAGGCATCGATGACGGCTTCCTCGCCCCCTACAAGGTCGTGCGCATCGATATCGACAAGGATATGCAAGGCTGGCGGCCGGCCAAGGGGCAAGTTGATAAACACGGACTAGTCATTGAAGACCGTATCTATAACCAGAAGGATTTCGACCGCACCCTCGTCCTTGAGAAGCGTACCGAACTGGTTGCCCGCAAGATTACCGAGTTCCTGAAGGCAACAGACCCGTTCGCCAAGACCATCGTTTTCTGCGAAGACATCGACCACGCCGAGCGCATGCGTCAGGCCTTGGTCAATCTGAACCCGGAACGCGTCAAAGAAAACCGCAAGTACGTGATGCGGATTACGGGTGACGAGCAGGAAGGCAAAGCCGAGCTGGACAACTTCATCGATCCGGAAAGCCGCTACCCGGTCATTGCCACCACCAGCAAGTTGATGACTACCGGCGTCGATGCCCAGACCTGCAAACTCATCGTGCTTGATCAGCGCATCCAGTCGATGACCGAATTCAAGCAGATCATCGGCCGTGGCACCCGCATCAACGAGGACTTCGGGAAGTACTGGTTCACCATCATGGACTTCAAGAAGGCGACCGAGCTTTTCGCGGATCCGGCGTTCGATGGTGACCCTGTCCAGGTATTTGAACCGGGTCCGGAAGAGCTGCCCGTACCGCCGGATGAACCGGGCGACGAAGGTCTGCCAGGTGATGGCGAGCCTTTACCTCCCGGATTACCAACCGGTGACGATTTTGAAGGGCGAATCAAGTACGTGCTTGGCGGCGAGGTTACCGTTTATGTCGTGGCTGAGCGAGTTCAGTACTACGGCCCGGACGGCAAGTTGATTACGGAATCGCTCAAGGACTACACCCGCAATGCCGTGCGCAAGGAATACGCATCGCTGGATGACTTCCTGCGTCGCTGGAATAGCGCCGACAAAAAACAGGTCCTGTTTGAAGAACTTGAAGCCCAAGGGGTACTCCTTGAGGTCTTGTCTGAAGAAGTTGGCAAGAAATACGGCAAGGAATTCGACCCGTTTGATCTGATCTGCCACGTTGCTTTCGACCGCCCGGCGCTTTCTCGCAAAGAACGAGCTGAACAGGTCAAGAAGCGCGACGTTTTCACGAAGTATGGCGATCAGGCCCGCGCTGTTTTGAGTGCCTTGCTCGACAAGTACGCGGACGCCGGCATCGAGAGTATCGAAGACATTAAAATACTGACCCTTGATCCATTCTCCCGTTTAGGAACGGCACCTGAACTTGTTGGTGCCTTCGGCGGGAAACCAAAATACCTGCAGGCATTACAGGAACTCGAATTGCTCCTGTATAGCGCCTAGAAAATGAGCAAATCCATGCCGGACACTAAGCATTTCATCGTTCGCACCCCGCTTTTCCCGCTCTATTCAGAAGTTCGACTATTGGTACAGATCCTTGATGGCATTTCCAAGGACGCGGTCTGGGGGATGATCAAAGCGCTATTCGATCAGGCTGGCACACCTCAAAGCAACGTTGATTGGAGCCAACCTAATGAATGGATCGAGCAACGGCTGCAAGGAGCCAATCGTGAATTGGCGAAAAAAATCTGGGCCGACAGCGCCGGGACCGTGAATCCCCGCCACATCTACGGCTCGTACCTGTTTATCAACACCTTTGCTTTGCTGGTTCCGGATGCTCAGGGAATCTACAAACGAAGCCTAGATGGCGCAGCATTTCTTGACGACAAAGCGCCAGTTCTGCGCAAACTGGATGAAGAAGAAGGACTGCCGCAGTTGCTTTCGATCCTCGCGGCTCATTCACCGGCAAAACGTGGTGATCTGCTGGATGAGTGGTCTGAATTTCTTCTTGAAAACTCGAACTACGGAACCGTTTCGACCTTCAAGGACACCTTGCGTCGTCGCCTACTCAACCTTGTTGAGCGAGGCTATGTAGCTCGCGAAGGTAATACCTACACGATCACCGACAAGGGTATCCGCTACGCCGCTCCCGTCGGTCCTGAAGAGGTACAACGTCCCCATCTTGCCGTGCTTGGCGCCATCAAGAACTATAACGATGCCCAAACCAAGGAGCTTCGTGAGCGCCTGGAAAAGATGAATCCGTACCGTTTCGAAATGCTGATCAAGGACCTCCTTGAAGCAATGGATTACGAAGACGTCGTCGTTACCAAGCAAAGCGGTGATAAAGGTGTTGATGTTGTTGCCAGCTTTCAGTTCGGCATCACGCAAATCAAAGAAGTGGTCCAAGTAAAACGCCACAAAGGAAACATCACCCGGCCGGTTCTTGACCAGTTACGTGGTGCTCTGCCGTACCACGGTGCGATTCGCGGCACCATAATCACCACAGGTGGCTTTGCTCAGGGCTGTAAGGATGCCGCCCTATTTCCCGGTGCTGCTCCAATCACCTTGATAGACGGCGACAAGGTCATTGAATTGCTCCTGAAGCACGGCGTAGCCGTGAAAAAGAAACCCCAGACCCTTATCGAGATCGACGAAAGCTACTTTGCCAGCGACGATCCTGAAACCCAAATTCAAGAAGAACAGTAACTCCTATGTCTATCAGCAGCACGATCAAATCCATCCAAGACATCATGCGCAAGGATGTCGGCGTCGATGGCGACGCTCAGCGTATTGGCCAGTTGGTCTGGATGTTTTTCCTCAAGATCTACGACGACAAGGAAACCGAGTATGAACTGCTGAATGACGACTACCGCTCACCGATTCCCGACGCGCTGCGCTGGCGCAACTGGGCGGCTGACCCGGAAGGCATGACCGGCGACGATCTGCTCGAATTCGTCAATAACCAGCTCTTCAAGACACTCAAAGACCTGCAACCGCTGCACAACGACCAGCGTGGTTTCGTTATTCGTAGCGTCTTCGAGGATGCCTACAACTACATGAAGTCCGGCCATCTGATCCGGCAGGTCATCAACAAGATCAACGAAGGCATCGACTTCAACAAGGCGCAAGACCGTCACCTGTTCGGTGACCTCTACGAGCAGATTCTGCGTGACCTGCAAAACGCCGGGAATGCTGGCGAGTACTACACACCGCGCCCCGTCACTCAGTTCATGGTCGACATGGTTGCGCCGCAGCTTGGCGAAAAGATCCTCGACCCTGCCTGCGGCACTGGCGGCTTTCTGACCTGTGCCATTGAAACTGTGCGCAAGCAGCACGTCAAAACGGTCGAGCAGGAGCAATTACTGCAGGAATCGATCTTTGGCGTCGAGAAAAAGCCGCTGCCGCACCTGCTGTGCACGACCAACATGATCCTGCACGGGATTGACGTGCCGACCAACGTCCGCCACGACAACACGCTGTCGCGACCGCTACGCGATTATGGCCCCAAGGATCGGGTCGATGTAATCGTTACCAATCCTCCATTCGGTGGCATGGAAGAAGACGGCATCGAAACCAACTTCCCGGCCAACTTCCGCACCCGCGAAACTGCCGATCTGTTTCTTGTGTTGATCATGCATCTGCTCAAGGAAGGTGGCCGCGCCGCCGTGGTACTGCCTGACGGCACCCTGTTCGGCGAAGGCATCAAGACCCGCATCAAGGAACAACTGCTCACCACCTGCAACCTGCACACCGTCGTCCGCCTGCCCAACGGCGTCTTTGCCCCCTACACCGGCATCAAGACCAATCTGCTCTTCTTCACCAAGGGCACGCCAACCACTGAAACCTGGTTCTACGAGCACCCCTACCCACCGGGCGTGAAGAATTACAACAAGACCAAGCCGATGCGTCTTGAAGAGTTCGCGGCTGAAAAAGCTTGGTGGGATAACCGGGTCGAGAACGAATACGCCTGGAAAGTCAGCGCCGACGACATCAAGGCCCGCAACTACAACCTCGACATCAAGAACCCGCATAGCCCGGACGCCGAGGTGCATGACCCCGACACACTGCTCGCCGACTACGCCGCCCTGCAACAACGCATCGGCCAGACCCGCGACCAGCTCAAGGCCGTGCTTGCTGCCGCGCTGGAGAGCAAGGCGTGAGCGTGGTACTGAGCGAACACCTGCCGCTGCTCGCCACCGCACCCGATGGTATTCAGAAATTGCGCAGGCTGATTCTCGATTTGGCCGTGCGCGGCAAGATTGTTCCAGTCGATATAAATCAGTCAGTGGTAACTACGTTAGGCAAGGTCGGGAAATGGGCGGTCGGGAGTGGATTTCCAATAGCCGAACAAGGAAAAGTTGGACTAGAAATTCTGTTCGCTAAGGTTAGCGACATGAATTTGACCGAGAACACAAAATTCATCACAACAACTAACCACACTATTTCGCGGGAGTCCGCGAGGCGCCTCAGGGTGAATATCCATCCGGCGGGCACTGTGGTCTTTCCAAAGATCGGCGGTGCTATCGCAACCAACAAGCGTCGCGTTCTAGTTCAAGACACCGCCATCGACAACAATTGCCTCGGGATAACACCAAAGGAGGGCGTGAATTCAGACTGGCTATTTGTCCTTTTGAGTTCGTTTGACTTGACTAAATACCAAGCCGGCACATCGGTACCAGCTTTGGCGCAGGGCGTATTGTCGGAAATTCCAGTGTTACTGCCCCCCCTCGCCGAACAACACCGCATCGTCGCCAAAGTCGGCGAACTGATGGCTCTCTGCGACCGCCTGGAGACAGAGCAGGCGGATTCGGCCAGCGCACATGCCCGGCTCGTTGAAACCCTGCTCGGCACACTCGCCGAAAGCACCAACGCCGTCGACCTCGCGAACAACTGGCAGCGCCTCGCTGAGCACTTCGACACCCTGTTTGCCACCGAAGTCAGCCTCGATGCCCTCAAGAAAACCGTTCTGCAGCTGGCCATCATGGGTAAGTTGGTTCCGCAAGACCCTAACGATGAACCTGCCAGCGAACTGATTAGGCGAATTGCTGATGAACGAGTACGTCTGGAGTCTGCTGGAGTATGCAAAAAAGCTAAACCGCTGCCACCTATAGCAGAGAGTGAACTCACATTTGACCTTCCTCGCAACTGGGTAATAACAAGATTAGGTGTAGCAATTGATCTCGTTTCAGGTCAGCACCTCACTCCTGACGAATATTCAAATGATCTGAGTAATCCGATTCCTTACCTTACCGGACCTGCCGAGTTCGGCGATAAATTTCCCAACCCCACACGTTCCACAACCCAAACTCGCGCGATTGCCATCGCAGGCGATATTCTCGTGACCGTCAAAGGATCTGGCGTAGGAAAACTCAACAGAGTTTCCCAAAAGGAATTGGCAATTAGCCGCCAATTGATGGCTGTTCGGACAATCGCCGTAGACAATGACTTTATTGAACTGCTATTGCGATCGGCGGAGCAACATTTTCAAGATCAAACTGTCGGCATTGCTATTCCTGGTATCGGCCGCGATGACGTTCAACATCTGCCCTTAGGCCTCCCACCTCTCCCTGAACAGCAGCGCATTGTCGCTAAAGTCCAGTCACTAATGGCCCTCTGCGACCGCCTGAAAGCTGATCTCGCCACTGCACGTGATCGTCAAGCCACACTAGCCGACACCCTGATCGATTCATCACTGGAAGCTGCTTGATTTAGCTCTACCCAGCTCTGACCAGATATCGACCAGACAACAAAAAAGCCAACCGGCCTCGGTTGGCTTTTTCTTTTACAGATCAAAGACCTGCATGAATTTGATGTGGAGCGGGCGATGGGAATCGAACCCACGGCTCTAGCTTGGGAAGCTAGGGTATTACCATTATACGACGCCCGCTCTGGGCAGAAGGCAGCATTC
>JAGTRY010000136.1 GCA_018262235.1 Pseudomonadota bacterium | reverse complement strand
GTAGCTCCACGCGGCACACGCCGAATCCGTATCGGGATTCCTGTGACCAATGACGATGACTTCGGACATGCTTTCTCCTCAATGCCGGGGAACAAAAAAGCGCTGCGTAGCGCCGCTCGCCACGTCGCCGCCGCTTCTCTGCTCGATGTTGAATACTGTTTGTACTTTCGCTGAAGTACCTGGATTTGTCTCTGATCAACGATGGCCTGGCGTAACTTCGGAGGGCTTTCCAGCCATCTGGCGCGACCCGACAAACCATCGCACCACACACGATCATTCCAAACCAGAGCCACACTCCGCGCCGTTGTTTCACGTGAAACACGTAAGGCAAACGCGAGCAGGTGCCAATGATACAACGAGCCACCACGACCATATCGGCACGCCCTCCGCAGCGCCGAGGCGCCAACACGCAACCGACGTGCCCCTCACCCGACGCACAGGAAGCCCTCGCCATGTTCCACGTGAAACAGCACCCAGGCAGCGGCAAAAATCCCGGCACCGCCACTCAACACCCTCTAGATGAGCCAGTAATTGATTTTTGCGCCACGCTATTCCAATACGTAAATTCGGGGTGACATCGGATCGGCTCAATGCCGACGCCGCTCTGCAAGTCAGCGGGCGAAAGCACAAGAAGGTTCTGGTGACCGAGCGACATCCGCAGGAACGCCCCTTGGCTGCTAACCAGGTCTAGTCGGAACCTACGTTGAGCTCTGCCGATTACGCAGGCAGCAATGAGACCGATTTCTGACAATCGTTAATCGCGCCTGCCGATCGTGGAGCTTCCGCATGCATCAATACAAACGTCATTTCACCCTCGCCCGTGGCGGCGAAGATATGCCATTAGTTGCTCAAAGCGCTGGTCAGCCTCCAGTGCTGGCACGGTTGTCCTGATCTCTTCCAAGCACGGGCCAAGGTCACTAGGTGGCCATTGGGAATGGTCGCCTATCACGAGACTCAGAAAGTCCAGCGCATCCTCAGGGAACCGCTGGCAAAGACCCGCTTCATGAAGGAGATGCACCACATAGTCGGTGTGGGCCAATGGTTGCAGCCAAGCGCGTAGTAGCTCTAGGGCTACAGGGAACGATTCCTGTGCGGCGATACACAACTGACTGAGGCTCTCTGCGATGGCTGGAGAAGTGTTGTCTCGTGTTTTGGGCCAGATGGCGTGCAGATACGGGGTGACCCGGTTAGTCCAGTAGTCGGCGCGCTGATCGCCTGCACCCTCCAGTGCTCTCACCAATGCCTGAGCTGCGTCGTGCAATCCATCGATTGGCAGTGCACGGGTGGCACCGGCCAGTTCAGCGATGGTGAATGTGTCACTTGGGTCGAGAGCAGCAAATGTCAGCAACGATGCGTATTGCCCGTCGTGTTTGCCCAGTGCCGCATAGTGACGTGCGGTGTCGAGGAAAGCGGACTTGAGTACCTCCATCAGGGGGCGATACAGGCGGGGTGACCACAGGAAGCCTTCCCAAGCCGCGCGCGCTTCCGTTTCTGAGCATTGCCAATCGAATAGGGGCAGTAGATGTTGGGTCGCCCAATCCCGGTCCACACGAAACAATGCGATGACATGAGCCGCTAGTAAGACACGGCCATGCCGAAACTTGTCGACTCGCGTATCGCAAAGCTCGGTAAAGACGCGGCTGAGCTCGTCTGGTAGGCCTTGCCCATCCTCCGGTGAGTCTCGATACCACCAGCGTAAAAGCGCCTCCGTCACGTGCCCCACCGGGTGATTGATGGAGCGCATGACTGGTTCGTCAGTATCGATTCCGTCCTGGTGATCCAGTGCCAAGATACGGCGCGCGAGCGCGATAAACTGCGCTTCATGTCCATCGAAGGTTTTGGCAATGGCCTGTAACCACCAACTGACGCCATGGGCGATGGGTTCCAGCAGATCGTCAGGAGCACCGGCCAATATTGGCCCCATGTAGAGCCAAGAACGGACGTGCAGTTTTTCGTCAGACCAAGCTTGTAAGGCGTCCCGCCATCGTTCGCTTGGCCAAACACTCCGTTTCGCCAGATGGTACAAGGCGTACGCTGTTGCTTGAAAACTCTCTCCGCACCGCTTTCGCCAGTCGTCTTGTTTCGACTCGGCCAACACTGGATTTTCGACTAGGTAGTTCAGCACGCCGCGTCTGCTGCGTGGTATTGATACGAACGTCCGCCATGGGTCCCGGTCACCAACCCAGCCGCTTTCCATCCAGCAAGGAAACTCGTCACGCTCATCCGCAGCAAGCTGCCGCTCCGGATACTGAGCGGAGAGTGCGTTCAACCGTTCTCTCCCTGCCGCACCCAAAACCGCACCGGTCTCAACGATCTTTGCCAGTCGAAGCCAGATTTCCCGGTCCACGATCCGGGTCCAGCGGTCGGCTTCGATGTCGTCCCTGAACATGGCGCGGGGCGGCCCGGCTAGGATGGCCCGCTCAAGCTCCTGCAGCATCACCTCATTGAGTTGCGGTGCCAGTGCAACCAGCAAGCGCATGGCTTCCCGTTCGGTTTCCACCGACCAAAGCCACCAATTCGTATCTGCCAACAGCCAGTCGAGCGCGCGTCGATGAGATATCACGTTGCCCTGTGCAGCGGCAAAGAACGCGAGGCGTCGGAACAGCGGATATGGCGTGTGCCACCAAACCTCGGCCGCGAGCCATGCTCGCTCGGGCGATTGCTCGGCCGTAGCCAGCCAGGCATCCCTGCTCAGGTCGATCAATGCGGTCCAGTCGTGAAAGTCTTTGTTCTGCGGATGCTCACTGATTGAGGGCTGATGCATGTAGGACAGATCACTCCTATCCCCCGCGCTACCGAGCTCGCGCATCAGATCGAGCGCGTCGCGCAGCAAGGCGCTGAAATCGGAGAGCAGCTCCGGCAGGGCTGCAGTCCAGCGCTCATCCTTGGGTAGGTCACGCAGGTGGGAATGGACGTGATCCGTCGACAGCACGACCTCCCATTCGACCAACTCCCTGATGTACTCGGGCTTGCGGCCCTTGTCACCCTCGGCCAGCCAGCGGTAGGGCTCGCGCAGAGATACCCGTGGCGTCAGCATCTCCCGCAATTTAAGACGCAAAGTCGTGGTGAGCCCATCGCGCTTGAAGCGGCAACGCCAGCGGTAAAGATCGAGGTCTCGTATCCACGACTTGACGCGCCCGGTGAGCAGCAGCCGCCACAGCGTTCGCATCAGCGGACCGGGGATCGCGTTGGGTGCGCTGGCTCGAATGCGCGTCAGTTCAGCCGCGTTTCCATCGCGTTCGAACTCGGCCAGTTCATCCAAACGGTGTTCGATCCACCAGACTAGATCCTCGTGCAGTTGACCACCGCGCTTGACGAGCCAAATCAGCAAGGCTGGGTCGTCGAGATGGCGAATCAGCCAGCGCGCCAGTTGCCGCATCACTTCGTCCCAGCGGCTACCGCGAGCGCCGCCATCGACAACGCTTATGAACGGTGCCAGGGAGTAAGGTGATGGCCGGTGGGTCAGACTGAAGGCGAGTCCGTCATCAACAGCTGCCTCGGGCGGGACGCCGAACCGGCCTAGGTCAGCGTGGAGGTAGCGTTCCTCGCTTAAGGGTTCCAGCCAATCCAGCGACGGAACCGGGTCCAACTCGGCAAAGCGCTTGGCGGGCAGGCCGCACGGATCGCTCAGCGCCCACAGCATGCGACCGACAAAGTCGTCCTGCTTGGTGCTCGCCAGAGGCCGCGCCATGGAGCACTCGACTACGATGCGCTCCTTACCGCGTACCCCGTCACGGTAAGTCGCGGCCCACGCCCGCAACGTCTTGTGCAGATAGGCGTGGCGATTGTGTTCTCGATAAAGGATGGGCGTAACGTTCTTGGCCCGCCACTCGTTGGCGAGCTCTTGTTCCTTGCCTTTGGAGTGGCTGCCGAAGGCGAACATCTCCGGTGGCGACTCGCCAAGCAGGCGGTCGGCGGCGAGCGCGTCCATCATGTAACGCAGCACTGGGTCATTGATGCTGTAACCGACGAAACACACGGTGTAGTTGCGAAACAGCTCGCTGACAAAGCGCGCCGCCCAGCGCTCGGTGAGATAGGCCAGGCCGAAGTCGCCGCTGGAGACGACCAAACGATCCAGTTCGCACGGTGTCGGAACTAGGGCCAGCAAACCGTGTAGGTACACCAGACCGTCCCAGCGGTTCTTGGGCACCGGCAGCAGCGGCGCCTGAAAACGTTCTACCGGCAGCGCCTTTGCGCCAATCACTTCCTCGAACAAGCGGTCGAAGTTGGTAGTGATGATTCGCGTGCGGCCTTCACGACTTTTGCCCAGGGTCAGCAGGGCCTCGTGGGTAGCGGTGGCATTCGGGGCAAGGAGATCGGGCTTCAGAATGGCTGCAAGTGCTTTCCGAACGATCGCCTCTTTGCGGCCACCAACGATGTCGGCTTCCAACAAGCCCACGGCAGTGTCGAACTGCCCGGCCTTAATCGCCGCTTGCTGCACCGCGTTAGGGGTGGTCGCCAAGGCCGCATAGAGCTTCTCCACCAGTCCTGCAAAGCCTGGTAGGCGCGCCGGGTAGGAAATGCCCGCACCGCAGAAAAAAACCACGCGCCCATCCTCATGCGACTGAAGCAAACGTTCGGGAATATCGGGGCCGTTCCTAACAAATCGCATCGCCGTTTACCTCTGACAACTGGGGCTTCCAGGTCGGTTTCAATCGCAGAGGCCGAAATTTGTCAGGCTTTCTGAATAGTGACCTTGTTAGTGAGTTTAGAATCAAATGCACAATCGGCACAACGCATACCAGCTCAAGATACCTTTGGGGTGACCTAAACGCTCCTCCACGGTCAATAGGCATTCCCGACGGGCGGCTTGGAAGCGTCAACCGCTCGAAGACTCTGTTTGTGGGCAATGCCTGTTTGGACCTACCAAGAATCTAAGGCGCAGGCACGGGAAACGTCAGCTACCTCTTAGTGGAGCAGCCAATTGAATGACAGGTTTGTGGAAACAGCGACCGGCAGAAATTGGCCGGGAGTGTGAGGTCAGCAACGGCGGCTTTGGAGCATTCTACTTCGCGAAACCAAGGTTTGGCTGACCGGCGGCTTTGTGGAAACCTGACCGGCCGCAACGGGTCGGGTGTGTGAATTCACCGGATGGAGAAGCTGCCGTTTAAAACCACTTGAGGCTGAAGGGCGGCTTACCGCCACCTTGCTGCCCGACACTGACCAATCGTCCAATGGCCGTTCAGGCCGAGGAGTGTGAATCCGGAAAGTTTTCCGGCCGACGATACTCCAGCCGGTAAGTTGTCGGCCTTATGCAAAGCTTTCCATAAGGCCGATAACTGGTCTGTCCAAATCGCGCTGATACCAGAACCATCATTTGAATACGTAAAAGAAAGCCCCTAGAATCGTCTAGAGGCTTTCTTCACAAATCTCACAATTTGAGACAAATCTCAAATTAAGTGGGATCCTACAACATCACACATCGATGTTCCTGGCTGCCAGCGCATTGCTTTCGATGAAGTTACGGCGCGGTTCGACCAGTTCTCCCATGAGCATGGTGAATATTTCGTCCGCGCCGATGGCGTCTTCGATCTGGACCTTGAGCAGGCGCCGCACGGTCGGGTCCATCGTGGTTTCCCAGAGTTGTTCAGGGTTCATCTCGCCCAGGCCTTTGTAGCGCTGCTTGCTGATGCCGCGCTCGACTTCGTTGAGCAGCCAGCGCATTGCTTCGGCAAAACTGGCCACGGGCTGTTTCTTTTCGCCACGGGCGATGCTTCCACCGGGGCCAAAGAGGTTGGCCAGGATTCCCGCCGTTTTCCGTATCTGCTGATGATCGCCGCTGCCGACAAAGTCTTCATTGATCGTGCAGACCTTGAGGTTGCCGTGGTGGATTTTCTCCAGCCGGAGCTGCCAGCATTCCTCGGCCGCGTCAAAAGAGGCCGATACCTGGATTCCGGCGTTGATGCCGATCGCTTGCTGGAGCGCCTCGGCGCTTGACCGGGCGATGGCTTCCGTGGAAAGGGCGATTTCTAGGTTGGCGTCGATGATCGCGTGGAGCGCTTCAGGATTGATCAGGTGGGAAAGCCGGTTGATGACGGCTTCCGCCAGGAGATATTCCCGGGCGAGTTCTTCGAGCGCGACTCCGGAGATGGGCTGCCCGCCAGCCTTTGGCACCAGAACGGCTTCGTCGAGCGCAAGCGTGAGCAGGAACTGGTTCAGCGCCTGGTCATCCTTGATGTACCGCTCGGTTTTTCCGTGCTTGACCTTGTACAGCGGCGGCTGCGCGATGTAGATGTGGCCGCCCTCGACCAGTTCGGGCATCTGGCGATAGAAGAAGGTGAGGAGCAGTGTCCGGATGTGCGCGCCGTCGACGTCGGCATCGGTCATGATGATCAGGCGGTGATAGCGCAGCTTTTCGGGCTTGTATTCGTCCTTGCCGATTCCGGTGCCGAGCGCGGTGATCAGGGTGGCGATTTCCTGCGACGAGATCAGTTTGTCGAAACGCGCCTTTTCAACGTTGAGAATTTTTCCTTTCAACGGAAGGATGGCCTGGAATTTCCGGTCGCGCCCTTGTTTTGCGGAGCCGCCTGCGGAATCACCCTCGACCAGATAGAGTTCGCACAGGGCAGGGTCCTTTTCCTGGCAGTCGGCAAGCTTTCCGGGCAATCCAACGCCGTCGAGCAGGCCTTTCCGCCGGGTCATTTCACGGGCTTTTCGGGCTGCGTCGCGGGCGCGCGCGGCTTCGACGATCTTGCCGGTAATCACCTTGGCGTCCTGAGGCCGTTCGTCCAGGTACTCCGCCAGCTTGGCCGCGACGACTTCCTCGACGGCAGGCCGGGCTTCGGAAGAAACCAGTTTCATCTTGGTTTGCGAGGCGAATTTCGGGTCCGGCATCTTCACCGACAGGACGCAGGCAAGCCCTTCGCGCATGTCGTCGCCGGTGATGTCGACCTTGGCCTTTTTGGCGATTTCGTGCTCTTCGATGTACTTGTTAATGACCCGCGTCATCGCTGCGCGCAACCCGGTGAGGTGCGTTCCGCCATCGGATTGGGGAATGTTGTTGGTGAAGCAGAGAACCTGTTCGGCGTAGGTG
>JAGTRY010000042.1 GCA_018262235.1 Pseudomonadota bacterium | reverse complement strand
CGGCTACAAGGCCTGGATTGCAGCGGGGAAGGACAGTGAAGACTATCCCACCTGGACACGCAACATCATCATCCGCAATCTGAAGATCGATGCGCCCTGGGATGTGAATCCGGAAGACTCGGCCAATGCCTACGCTGACGGCATGACCCTTTCCCGCGCCCAGAACATCTACATCGATCACGTCTCGATGGGAGATGGCGATACGCCGGACTCTCTGGCTTCCGATACGCGTCACGATGGCCTGCTGGATATCGTGCGGGGTTCCGACTACGTGACGGTGACCAACAGCTACTTCTTCAAGCATCACAAGACCACACTCATCGGCAATGGTGACTCGGGGCGTGCCTGGAGTGACGAGGGACGTCTGCACGTGACCCTGTCCAACAATTTCTATGACCGACTGGAATCGCGTCTGCCGCTGAACCGTTATGGCCAGGTGCACATGTTCAATAACTACATCTATGGCCTGACCGACAGCAGTGTGTCCGCTGACCTGAAGTTTGGCAGTGGTGTCGATCCGCGTTATCACTCGAACATGTTGCTGCAAAACATGTACTTCGAGATCACCGAACTGGCAGCGTCCAGCTTCTGCAAGAAAGCCATTGACGGTGGCAATACGGGGGTTGTGCTGGGTTTCCGCTCATCCGGTCACCTGCTGCTGTCGAACAAGAAGGTCAACAACGTGGCGAATACCACGCCGGTGGCCTGGGATGGTCAGTGCGGTTATTCGGCGCCGACCGGAGCCAATGTGTGGACGCCGCCGTACAGCTACACGCTGCAGACTGCTGCTGCAGCCAAGGCTTCGGTGGTGAGCAATTCCGGTGCTGGCAAATTGAAGTAAGTTTCATCGACAAGCCGATTTCAAACCGTCCTGTCTGATGCGATCGACAAGGCCTGTTACGCAAGTAGCAGGCCTTGTTTTTGGGATGTCTTCAGGTGAGTCGCGTAAAGCGTGGCTGGCGTTTGCCGTCGATCTCAACTTCTTCGACGAACATGGCGAAGGGGCGTAACCACCAGCCTGTGTCGTTGTACAGCGGACGATAGACCACCATGGGCTCCAGTGTCTCGCTGTGACGTGCCAAGCCGATTACTTCATATTCGCCACCCTTGTAGTGGCGATATTTACCCATGGGCAACGCAGGCAGGGGAGAGAGCGGTTCTGAGCTCATGAAGGGATTCCATATACGCGAAAGCCCCGGATTGTACGCGTCAGGTCGTCGCCAGATGGGCTGCAAAACCTTCTGGATCATTCAACCAGCGTCCGGCATCCAGCAGCTTGTTGCCCGAGTCTGTGTCCAGAACAAAAGCCGGAAAGCCACGTCCGCCATGCTTTTCAAGCAGCATACGACCGCTGGCAACATGCGCGGCAGTTTCAGCACCGGTCAGTCTGGCAAAGGTTGCGCGGAACGCCTCTTCAGGCAAGCCGATGCTCAAGCTTAATGCCAGCAACACCGGTTCGCTACCGATCTGGCGTCCTTCCACATAATGCGCCATTTGCAGGCGTTGCAGCATGTCCAGTCCGCGTCCGGCGACTTCTTCGGCCGCAAGGATGGCGGTGATTGGCGGGAGAGAGCTGAGAATGGCGGTGTGATCTTCCAGCAGACCATCGAAGTAGGCCGAGCCGAAGGGAACCCCGGTCATCATGGCTATGCGCTGATCATGCTGCATCACGTATTCGCGCAATGCGGGGGTGACCGGTACGCCGGTCATCAGGCCGCCACCATGCAGGTGGATTGCCAGACCGGAGACATGGCGTGCTGCAGCCAGCAGTGGCCCCGCGCCATAGCACCAACCACACAGGGGATCGTAGATGTAGTGAAGGATGGGCATTGAAGTATGACCAGGGCGTTCAGGGCGCAGTCTGCCGGGAAGGGGTGAGCCAGCTTTCCATGAAACTGACAAAGCTGCGTACCTTTGCCGAAAGGTGCTTGCGACTGGGATACACGGCAAAAATCGGTAGGGCGGGCGTGGGCCAGTCATGCATGATCATTTGCAGGCGTCCATCGTTCACAAGCGGTCCGAGGATGAAGTCAGGTCCCTGCGAGATGCCCAGCCCGGCCGCGGCAAGCTCCCCGAGAACCGTGCCATTGTTGGCATGTACGGTGCCGTTCACGCGGACCTTGCGCGGCGTCTCGCCCTGGCGCTCGAAACTCCACAGATTATTCTCGGCAGCGTACGCATAGGTCAGGCAATCGTGCTCAGCCAGATCTTCAGGAACTTGCGGGGTGCCACGGCGTGCGAGGTAGTCCGGGCTGGCACATATCAGGCCCTGGGCTTCGCCGATCCGGCGTGCCACCAGATTCTGGCTTCCCAGATTGCCGATACGGATTGCCAGATCCAGCCCTTCTTCAATCAGATCGATGGTGCGGTCCGCAAGGACCACATCGAATTTCATGGCCGGATAGAGCCGGGCAAATTCGCCCAGTGCCGGCGCCAGGTGGCTCGCGCCAAAGCTGATCGGCGCGGTCAGGCGCAATGTGCCACGCGGGCTGGCGGTATTCCTGCCCACCATTTCCTCGGTTTCCTCCAGATCGGCGAGCAGTTGCAGGCAGCGTTCATAATAGGCACTGCCGTTTTCGGTGAGGCTGATGCGCCGGGTCGTCCGGTTCAACAGCCGTGCATCGATCAGGGTTTCAAGCTGGGCGACCTGGCGCGATACGGCAGAAGTCGACATCCCCAAACGCTCTGCGGCACCTGCAAAGCTGCCGACTTCCACAACCTTGCAGAAAACCTGCATGGCTTCAAAACGATCCATGGAAAATTTCCTTTGTTGCAATATGTGCAACAAGCATTTGTTGAGTGCTTAGTTTATCTCTTTTGTGGGGATTAGCAGAATGCATCCATCGCAGCCCACTATCTTTTCCCACAGGAGATTCACCATGAACGACCAACAACTCACCGCCTATGGCGCTTTCGTCTTGCGTATCACTCTGGGCGTGATGTTCCTGGCCCATGCCGCACAGAAAATCTTTGTCTTCACGGTACCAGGGACCGTTGGGTTCTTCGCTTCGCTGGGCCTGCCCGCAATTGTTGCCTATTTCACCATTGCGGCGGAAACACTGGGCGGAGTTGCGTTGTTGCTGGGCTTCCGGACCCGTATCGTTGCTTCCGTGCTGGTGCTTGTTCTGGCCGGTGCAACCTGGGCGCATCTGGGGAATGGGTGGTCCTTCACCTCGCCCAAAGGCGGTTGGGAATATCCGCTGTTCCTGACCCTGTCAGCCCTCGCGCAAGCCTTGTTGGGCGCCGGGCACTTTGCGTTCGGGCGTAGCCCGCGCTGACGGCATCTGCTGCAGTACCGCCCGTTGGCACTGCGCGCGCCACACACCACCATTCCGGAGATCATCATGAGCAACCGTATGCCTGTCCTGTTCCTTTCGCATGGTTCTCCCATGCATGCCATCGAGCCCAGTGCGGCGGCTTTGGCGTGGGCGAAGGTTGCCAGCGATTTGCCCCGGCCGCGTGCCGTGTTGATGGTCTCAGCGCACTGGAATACCGATGTGCCCTTGCTGGGCGGCAGTGCGCAACCCGAAACGATTCACGATTTCGGAGGCTTTCCGGAAGCCTTGTACCAGATCCACTATGCCGCGCCGGGGGCGCCCGAGGTCCCTCAGGAAGCCTTGGCGCTGCTGCGCGAGGCCGGTTTTACCGCTGGCATTGATGGTTGTCGCGGACTTGATCATGGTGCCTGGGTGCCGCTGCTGAAAATGTATCCGCAAGCGGACGTGCCGGTACTGCAGTTGTCGGTTCAGCCGGCGCTCGGGGCTGCACACCATTACGCTTTGGGGCAGGCCTTGGCCCAATTGCGGGAGGCTGGCGTGCTGATAGTCGGATCGGGTCACATGACCCACAACCTGCGTGACTGGTTCATGCAGCAGGGGCGGAATGCAACGGTGACCTATGCTGCGGAATTCCGCGACTGGGTTGATCAGCGCGTGCGTAGTGGCCCACTTGATGAGTTGCTGGCGTGGGAGGAATTGGCGCCGCATGCACGCCGCGCGCACCCCAGCGTAGAGCATTTCCTGCCGCTGTTTGTGGCGCTGGGGGCGGCCGGACCAGACTATCGTGTCGACAGTCTGTGCAGCGGTTTTGAGAGTGGTGTGCTGGCCATGGATGCATACCGGTTTGCGTGATGGGTGTTCTTCTTGGCCTGCGTCTGCATGCGCAAGCCAGGAAGGGCCACGTACAATCACGCCATGACCTCACTGCCTTCTGCAATGCCCTATCTCAGCGGTTATCCACCTGCACTGCTGGAGCAGGTCCGGCAGATGATTGCGAGCGGTCAGCTCGGTCCGGCCCTGCGCAAGCGCTATCCCCTGGCACATGCCGTGCGCAATGAACGTGCCTTGCAGGAGTATGTCATCGGCTTGAAGAATCAGTATCTGCGCAGTACGCCGCCACTGGCTCGGATCTGTTTCGACAATCATATTCACGTCATCCGCAACGCGCTGGGAACCCACACGGCGATTTCGCGGGTGCAGGGCACCCGCCTCAAAGCCAAACGCGAGATCCGCGTCGCGACGCTTTTCCGGGTCATGCCTGAGGCATTCCTGCGCATGATCGTGGTGCATGAGTTGGCGCATTTGCGGGAACGTGATCATGACAAGGGCTTTTATCAGCTTTGCTGTCACATGGAGCCTTCATACCACCAGCTCGAGTTCGACCTGCGTACCTATTTGTGCTGGCTGGATGCGACCGGCCAGGCTTTGTGGGAATGAACCTGCCGGTGCCAGCGGGTTTTTTGACTGGGTGTCACGCTCAGTCGCGCCAGATGTAAAGTGCTGCACACAATGCAATACCGATTGCATAGGTCAGCCATGCCGCAGAAACAAAATATGGAAATCCGATCAGGCCGATGCCAATCAGGAGATGTCGGCCACTGGCGATTTTCTTTCCATACATGAAAACGGCTGCGCCGATCAGTCCGAACAGGATGGAGGCAAACAGCTCAGCGGGATCGGGCATGGTGATTGGGGGACATGGTTCAGCGAGGGGCACAGCTTAACGCAGGTGTCGGTCGTGAATGCGAGCCGACTTGACAGGGGTCAAACCGAAACTTCTTTCCGTAACTCAAGGCAATACCACTACTGACGATAAGGTCTGTGGCGCTACATGCTGACACTTTGGTTATATGACCAAAGTCTGATTTGTTCGTTTGCGTGGAGACGCGTATACGTCCCTCGGTCCGGATTGGACTGGAGGGTATTGCAAACTTATCGGAGAGTATGAATGGCATTTTTCAACTGGAGCGATGATCTCGCCACGGGCGATCCGCGTATCGATGCAGATCACAAACATCTGATCGATCTGGTCAATGCCCTGTATGACGCCATGAAAAGTGGCAAGGGTAACGACGTACTGAAAAAGACCCTGGATGAACTGATCCAGTACACCAGCTCGCATTTCCGTCGCGAAGAGCTCCTGATGCAGCAGATCCGCTATCCGGACGCCGACTCTCACAAGGCGGAGCACGTCAAGCTGGTAGCGGAAGTGCTGGATCTGCAGAGCCGTTTTGAAAGCGGGGCTGCCACGCTATCCGTCAGTGTCTTCAACTTCCTTGCGGACTGGTTGCGTACGCACATCAAGGGGCGTGATGTCTATCTTGGCAAGGCGCTGAAGGCAGCTTCCACGCGCGTCTGAATGGCAGAGGTACCTGAGTCGGAGCCGCCGTTTGCGGGGAGGCTCAGCCCTCCGCCGGACGGCTTGATGGCCGCAGCTTCAACGGTAAAGCAGAAATGCCTCCCGTTCGGCGGCCCAGCCGGTTTCGTCAGGGATCGTGAGGGCATCGAGATCCGCGGGAGTGGCCGCCGGGTCGTCTACCCATTCGCGCAGCAGTGGCGTCCCGGTGATGAGATCGATGGCTAGACGCTCGAATTCGTATTCGTAGGGAAAGTCGCGCCAGATCTGGTAGTCCGGCTGTTGGCGCCGCAATGCCTTGAAGGCCAGGCTTTGCAGGCGCCAGGGCCGAAACGCCGCATGTGCGTACGCCTGGTCTTCCACATGGATCTGGATGCCATTGCACTGCTTGCCGGCGTGTTTGTGAAAGGTCGGCTCGAACCAGCATTCGCGCAGGCGGCATCCTTCCAGCCAATGCGGTGCCAGTTCCCGCATATCCCGCAGCAAGGCTTGCGCATCGATATCCGGTGCGCCAAACAGTTCCAGTGCCCGGGTGGTGCCGCGCCCTTCGGAAAGCGTCGTGCCTTCGAGCATCACGGTTCCTGCATAGGCACGCGCCATGGCCAGGCTTGCCGCGTTCGGGCTCGGATTCACCCAGTTACGTTCACCCAAGGGCCAGCCATAGCCGGGTGCTTGTTCGGGGGCCCAGCCCTGCATGGGGATGACCCGGTAGTCCAGATCCAGCCCGAGCTGAGCGATGAACCAGTGGCCCAGCTCGCCCATGGTCAGACCATGGCGCATCGGTAGCGGCCCGGCACCCACGAAACTCTCCCAGCCTTCGCGCAATCTCAAGCCTTCGATCGGGCGGCCCGCCGGATTGGGACGATCCAGCACCCACACCGCCTTGCCATGGGCGGCTGCCGCTTCAAGCACGTAGCGCAGGGTGGTGATGAAGGTGTAGATGCGGCAGCCCAGATCCTGAAGGTCCACGAGCAGGATGTCGAAGCTGTCCATCATCGCATCGGTGGGACGACGCACCGTGCCATACAGGCTGAACACCGGGATGTTGTGGCGCGGGTCCAGGAACTCGGGGGACTCCACCATGTTGTCCTGCTTGTCGCCACGCAGGCCATGCTGCGGACCGAAAGCGGCACTCAGCCGGATTTCCGGCAAGGCGGCAAGGGCATCCACGGCGTGGGTCAGGTCACGCGTCACGGAAGCAGGATGGGCCAGCAAGGCCACGCGGCGACCGGCCAGCGGGGCGCGCAAGGCAGGATCAGTGATCAGGCGGTCAAGACCGAAGTGAACGGAATGGGTCATGGGTGAACAGTATGATTCGCAGAAGGGACGCGCAGACAGAAAGCTTCGCGTCGGTGAAAGTCGGGGCGGGTGTCGGGATGCGCCAGGGCCCAGTAGCTGAGAGTGGCGTCGACATCCTCGATAACGGCGGTGAGCCCGATGTGCAGGTCGTGTGTGTCCGTCGGCAACAGGCCGGCCGGCAGGATAGTTTCCAGGATCCATTCCTCCGGCGTGCGTCGTGTCGTGATGACCGGGGCGTGCGTGGGATGCCAGGCGGGATCGCGCACACGGCGGGCGGAGAAAGCATAAGCCGCCCATTCGCCGGACGGGGCGAAGTTGAATTCGCGATAGGCCGGCGTTTCACCGGCAGTGATGAAAGCTTCGCAGCAGGTGTGCTGCCACAGGCCATCACGAAAGCCCGCATGCGCCAATTGCGCCGGAATGCGCAAGGCCTCGATGGCGCCTGCCAGCACAAACCGCAGATGCAGAGCCCCGTCTGGTTGCCAGGCAACATCGGCATGCAGCGCGCTGAGCGTGGTACAGGGGGTGGCGGGATGGCACTGCAGGGCGGAGCGGATCGTCACGATGCAAACAATGGAGATTCGGCAGGCGCTACTTTACCTGCTCGAACCCGAATCGGTTGTATCAGCGTACGCAAATCCTCGCGGTATGGTCTGTTTGCACAATTCAAGCCGGTTCGGTAGCGCCGAGGAACAGGTTCGGCGCTCCGCGCGCATAGCCTTGTTCGCCGACCAGCACATCCAGTGCGAGCGAGGCGAGATCATCCGCCAGCGGTTCAAGCAGGCTGTCTTTGGTCTGGAAGAAGGTCTTGATATAGCCGTGACAGGCATCGCAGGTTTCGGCCTGGACGGCATCACTGCCGCCTTCAAGGCCGAGGTAGTTCACCACCGCACCGTCCTCGCACAAGGTGCAGCGGGCACGGACAGCATTCCAGCGCGTCGCGCACAGGCTGCATTCCAGATAGCGCAGGCCGGCCTTGCCGTCGCCTGCGAGGACGATGCTGCCCAGTGGCGCACTGCCGCAGCACGGGCAGACATCGCTGGCTGGCAAGGGAATGCCGAGTTGTGCCGGCATGGCCTGGTGAGCCGCACTGGTCCACACCACCTGCAAGGCAGCGGCGACAAGAAGGTCGCTGAGTTCGCGTGGATTCCAGGGCATTTGCCCGGCAGCGACCTGCAGGCAATCGGCCGCTTTGGCCTGCAGCGTGGCCGGGGGCATTGTCGCCAGGCCAGCCAACTGCGTCTGAAACTCAGGTGTGGCATCTGTTTTCAAGGCTTCCAGCAATTGCGCATACGCCGCTGGCCAGGCCTGCTGCAGAGAGGTTTGGCCAGCATGCAGAAGGGTTGGCAAGCGGGACATATCGGCCTGCAGATGGAGACCGAAATCCGGCTGTAGTGCGCTGACGTGTTGCTGGGCAGTGCATAGTCCGGCCAGCCAGTTAAGCCAGGACGCGAAGCGGTGGCCTTCGGCGAGATGGCGAAAGCGTGCTGCGCGGCGGGCGAAGAGATCCGCGCCGGGAGCGAGCAGGGTGGGCGGTGCAATGGCGGAGGGCAGGGGCTGATTGGGCAGAAGCATGAGAGGACAGAAAACAGGATGGGGTGAACAAAGCGTGGGCCGGAAAGCATTCAGGGCGCCTTGCGCCCTGAATGTGTGGCCGTTTATTTACCGGTAACCTGGCGATACCAGGCACGGTGATGCTGTTTGGCCCAGGCGCGGGTGACCGTGCCATACCACATCGCGCGGATCGTGCCTTTCACCCAGATCGCGGCATACACGTGCACAAAGATCAGCGCGATCATGACTGCGGCCATGCCGGCATGCACCACTGCACCGAGGCGTACCAGGGTGATGTCGAAGTGGAAATAGGCCCGCCAGATCAGGATCCCGGAGACGGTCATCAACAGCATGCCGATGGCCAGCACCCAGAACAGCATCTTCTGGCCGCCGTTGTACTTGCCTTGCTCGGGCATGTTGTGGTCGTCCCCGGTCACCATCTCGCGGCTGCGTTTGAGCCATTCCACATCGGTCGCCGTCATCAGGTTGAGCTTGCGGAAGCGCAGGAAGATGCTGACGAACGAGACCGCCATCAGGATGCCGATGAAGGGATGCAGAATGCGCGCCCAGACCGGTCCGCCGAAGAACTGGGTGAGCGGGAAAAAGGCCGGATGGAAGAAGGCCAGACCCGACAGGGCGAGCAGGATGAAACACATCCCGACCACCCAGTGGTTGGCCCGTTCGGAGGCGGTATAGCGCTTGAGGTCTTTCGGGTCACGGATCATTGCGCATCCTCCTTCTCACGGTCTTCGGCTTCTATCTCGTCTTCGATTTCCTTGGCGACTTCGTTGGGCCCTGTCGTTACATAATGGAACAGGCTGCCCAGTGCGACGCCGGCCAGCACCAGCGTGGCAAGCGGCTTGGCCACGCCTTTCCAGAGCGATACCAGCGGGCTGATTGTCGGGTTGGCGGGCAGTCCGCTGTAGAGCCCCGGTTTGTCTGCATGATGCAGGACGTACATCACATGCGTGCCGCCCACGCCTTGCGGGTCGTAGAGCCCCGCCTGGTCATAACCACGGGTCTTGAGTTCGGCTACGCGTCCGGCGGCGACTTCCTTCATGTCTTCCTTGCTGCCGAACTGGATCGCACCGGTTGGGCAGGTCTTCACGCAGGCCGGTTCCTGGCCGACCGCAACGCGATCCGAACAGAGCGAACATTTGTAGGCCTTGTTGTCCTGCTTGGAGATGCGCGGCACATTGAACGGGCAACCGGTCACGCAATAGCCGCAGCCGATGCAGTTTTCTTCGTTGAAATCGACGATGCCGTTCTTGTACTGGATGATTGCGCCCGGCGACGGGCAGGACTTCAGGCAGCCCGGGTCGGCGCAGTGCATGCAGCCATCCTTGCGGATAAGCCATTCGAGCTTGCCGTTTTCTTCCGTCTCGTTGAAACGCATCACGGTCCAGGCATTGGCAGACAGGTCACGCGGGTTGTCATAAACGCCGACACATTCGCCGACCTCTTCGCGGATGTCATTCCATTCCGAGCAGGCAACCTGGCAGGCCTTGCAGCCGATGCAGGTGGTGACGTCGATCAGCTTGGCGACTTCGACCGGGGCGCGGACCTGGGTGGAAGGCGTGGTAGTGGCTGAGCGGCGCAGGATGTCTAGAGATTGCAGTGGCATGGTGTTAAGCCTTTTCCAGGTTGACGAGGAAGGCCTTGTACTCCGGCGTCTGGGTGTTGCAGTCCCCCACCGCCGGTGGCAGGCGGTTGGTCAGATGGCCTTTCTTCGCCACCGTTTCCCAGCCCCAGTGGAGCGGTATGCCGATCTGATGCACGGTCTGCTTGTTCACCGTCAGCGCCTTGATCCGCTTGGTGACGACGGCACGCGCCTTGATGAAGCCGCGATTGGAACTGACCTTGACCCAATCGCCTGCGTGGATGCCTTTCTCGGCGGCGAGCGTTTCACCGATCTCGACGAATTGCTCGGGCTGGGCGATGGCCAACAGGCGTACCGATTTGGTCCAGAACTGGAAGTGCTCGGTCAGCCGGTAGGTGGTGCCCACATAAGGGAACTCGGTGTGTTTGCCCAGCCGGTCACGGTCGGTTTTGAAGATCCGTACGGTCGGGCTGCTGACCACCTTGGGGTGCAGCGGATTCGTGCCGATGGGGGATTCCATCGGCTCATAGTGCTCGGGGAAAGGTCCGTCGACGAGCTTGTCGACACTGAACAGGCGCCCGAAGCCTTCCGGGTTCATGATGAACGGATTCATGCCGGTTTCCGGCGCGGCATCCACCTTGAAATCCGGTACGTCGATGCCGGCCCACTTTTCACCGTTCCAGGCAATCAGGCGGCGGTTCGGATCCCATGGTTTGCCTGCCGCATCGCAGGAGGCGCGGTTGTAGAGGATGCGCCGGTTGGCCGGCCACGCCCAGGCCCAGCCGGGGGTGTTGCCCAGGCCGGTGTCGGTATTGTCGCGGCGTGCCATCTGGTTACCGGCCTGGGTCCAGCAGCCGGAGAATATCCAGCAGGCGCAGCTTGTGGAGCCATCATCCTGCAAGGTCGCGAAACCAGGCAGCTGTTCGCCTTTCTTCACCAGCACTTTGGTCTTGTCAGCCGGATCGGGAATGTCGGCGAGCGCACGGCCATTGAGTTCCTTCGCCAGTTCTTCGGGCGTTGGCGCTTGCGGATTGGCATAGGCCCAGGACAGGTTCAGGATCGGCTCGGCGACTTTGCCACCGTCCTTGCGATAGAGATCACGCAGCGCGGTGAATAGCTCGCCGATGATCTCCTGGTCGGACTTGGCTTCGCCTGGGGGCTCAGCGCCTTTCCAGTGCCATTGCAGCCAGCGTGAGGAATTGACGATGGCACCGTCTTCTTCGGCAAAGCAGGTCGAGGGCAGACGGAAGACCTCGGTAGCGATCTGCGCCGGATCGACCGGGTTGATATCACCGTGGTTCTGCCAGAAGGTCGAGGTTTCGGTGGCGATCGGGTCGATGATGACCATGTACTTGAGCTTGGCGAAGGCGCGTGCGACCTTGTTGGCGTCGGGGAAAGAGCCCATCGGGTTGAAACCCTGCACGATGAAGCCATTGATCTGGCCCTGATCCATCATCTCGACGATCTGCAGCACGTCGTACATCTTGTCCCACTTCGGCAACCAGTCGTAGCCCCAGTGATTGTCTTTGGTGGCCTTGTCGCCCCAGAACCACTTCATCAGGCTGACGAAGAATTTCGGTGTGTTGGCCCAGTAATTGAGCTGGCCAGGACGCAAGGCTTGCGGCGTGTTGGCGCTGAGATAGGTTTCCAGCGTCGGGTGTTGCTTCTCGTTGGGCAGAGTCAGGTAGCCTGGCAGCGAGGTTGATAGCAGGCCGAGATCTGACAGCCCCTGGATGTTCGAGTGGCCGCGCAGGGCATTCACGCCGCCGCCCGGCATGCCGATGTTGCCCAGCAGCAGCTGGATCATCGCCATCGTGCGGATGTTCTGGGTGCCTGTTGTATGCTGGGTCCAGCCCAGTGCATAAAGGATGGTGCCGACCTTGTTGGCTACGGCCGTTTCGCCCAGGTGCTGACATACCAGCAGGAAACCTTCTACCGGACTGCCGGTGAGGTTGCTCACCACCTCAGGCGTGTAGCGCGCGTAGTGGGCCTTGAGCAGGTTCCAGACGCAGCGTGGATGGGCAAGCGTCGGGTCGGTGACGATTTCACCCTTGGCATCGAACTCGTAGTTCCAGCTTGCGCGGTCGTATTTGTGGGTCTTCTCGTCGAAGCCGGAGAACAGGCCCTCATCGAAGCCGTAGCCTTCGCGGATCAGCGCACTGGCGTTGGTGAAGGCCTTGACGTAGTCCCACTGGATCTTGTCGTGGGTGATCAGCCAGTTGATGATGCCGCCGAGAAAGGCGATATCGGAACCGGCGCGGATCGGCACGTAATGGTCGGCCACTGCCGCGGTGCGATTGAAGCGCGGGTCGACGACAATGAGTTTGGCGCCGCGCTGCTTCTTGGCTTCAATAGCCCAGCGGAAGCCCACAGGGTGCGCTTCGGCGGCATTGCCGCCCATCACCAGGATGAAATCGGCATTCTTGATGTCGACCCAGGAATTGGTCATCGCCCCGCGTCCGAAGGTCGAGGCCAGTGCGGAAACGGTTGGGCCGTGGCACACCCGTGCCTGTGCATCGGTGGCAACAATGCCCAGCGAGCGCATGAACTTCTGCGTGAGGATGCCGGTTTCATTGGAGGAGGCCGAGGCGGTCAACATCGCTGTGCTCAGCCAGCGATTGATCGGTACCCCGTCGGCATTGGTGGCAACGACATTGGCGTCGCGGTCTGCCTTCATGTGCTGGGCCACGCGGGTGATGGCTTCGTGCCAGCTGATGCGTTTCCATTCCTTGCTGCCGGCTTCGCGAACCTCCGGGTATTTCAGGCGACCCGGCGAGTGGATGAAATCGAGTAGGCCCGCACCCTTGGGGCACAAGGCGCCGCGACTCACCGGATGATCGGGGTCGCCCTCGATGTGGATGATCTCGGCTTTCGTATTCTTTGCACCATCGCCCAGACCATACATCAGCAGGCCGCAGCCCACCGAGCAGTAGGTACAGGTGTTGCGGGTTTCGCGGGCGCGGGTGAGTTTGTACTGGCGAACCTCGGCGTGCGCATCGGTGGGAGCCAGACCGGCGACGATCAGGCCAGTGCTGCCCAATCCAGCTGCCGAAACCTTGAAAAACTGGCGCCGGTTAAGTTTCAGGCCTACGTCGGGCCTTCCCTTGCGATCCATGTGGACTCTCCTGTTTGGGTACTGAATGCATTTTAAATGAGCAACAAGAATTCAGCTGACTGTCATTAACCCCTACGTTATAAGCTCGGTTGTGCCTGGGGTCTGTCGCACTGCCCATGAAGACTGGCATACCCGGGAAGGGTGTGCCCATGTTTCAGAATGCCCCGCTGCTGTTTGCTGGTGGTGGCTTGAGCGCATTCTGGGCCGGCACGGATGCCGCAGTGGCCGGGGCGCTCGCGCTGATCGGCGCAGAGGCGGCTGGTGTTGCAGGGTTGAGCTCGTGGCGCACCGGCGAGGCCTCTGCATCCGGAATCACGGCGGGCTCCAGCGGTGTTTCGGGCACATCGGGCAGTGGTGGTGATGCGGGTTCGGCAGGCACGGAACTGCTCGGACGCGGGGCGGGCTGCGGGCTTGCGACGGGTGCTGATTCGGCAGGCGCGCCAAACAGGTTTTCGACCCAGTCGTGCAGCTTGCCGAGAACGCTGTTGTCCTTTTCTTCCACGAAACGTTCCTGAGCGTCGATGGCCTTGCTGCGCAGTGTCTGCTGGAAGAAATCCCCGACGATGGGCAGCGCGCTGTGCGCTCCCTGACCCCAGTAGTCGCTTCTCAGGGTTATTCTTGAGTCATTGAAACCCACCCAGGCTCCCACGACCAACTGGGGATGCATCAGGATGAACCAGCCATCGGTATTGTCCTGTGTCGTGCCGGTCTTGCCGGCAAGGTCGGCGCGGATGCCGAAACGGCTGCGGATGGCTGCGCCGGTGCCCCGGTCTACAACACCACGCATCACATCCAGCAAGGTGTAATTGGTGGCGGGGGCAAGCGCCTGCTGGGGCGTGGCGGGGTGGAATTCTGCGAGCACCTTGCCATGGCGGTCTTCAATGCGGGTGACCAGTATCGGCTCAAGGTAGCGGCCGCGGTTGGCGATCGTGCCATAGGCTGCGACCATCTCCTTGAGGGTGACCGGACTGGTGCCGAGCGCCAGTGAGGGGACTTCGTCGAGCTTGCTTTGGCGTACCCCCATGGCGCGGGCCAGGCGGGCCACCCTGGCGGGGCCGACCGTCTGCATCACCTGGGCGGTGATGGTGTTCTTCGAATACACCAGGCCATCACGCAGGCTCATGGTCCGACCGCTGGGCGGAGATTCATCGCTCGGGCGCCAGACCTCACCACCGGAGAGCGGGATTTCCACGGCTTCATCGATGAAAGTGTCGGTGGGTTTGGCGCCTTGCGCGAATGCGGCAGCATAGACAAAAGGCTTGAAGGTTGAGCCGGGCTGGCGCCGTGCCTGTTGCACGTGGTCAAACGGGTCGAGCGCATAGTTGCGACTGCCGACCCAGGCCTTGACTTCGCCACTGCGCGGATCCAGCGCCAGAAAACCGGCTTGTACCCGGGTCTTCTGCTCGCGCAGGGTGCGCATGAAATCGGCGTTCTTTTGCAGGGCTTTGAGCGCTTCGTCCGGTTTCTGCCCGGCTTCGAGTGCCGCCCGGTATTCGGTGCTTTCGCGCACCATGGCCTGTACCAGACTGCTGCCGGCTTTCCAGCCGCTGTAAGGATTCCAGGCCGCGTCGGCGATGTTTTGCAACTGGTTGCCCTGGCGCGTCACCACCTGGTTGGCGAGGGCTTGCAGGCGGGAGTCGATGGTCGTTCGTACCACCAGGCCATCGACGTAAATGTTGTAGTCATTGCTGTCCGCCCAGTCGATCAGCCATTTGCGCAGTTGCTGGGCAAAGTGCTGCGCCGGCCCGGGAGGCTCGGTCTGGCGTTCAAACTCGATATGCAGGGACTTTTTCTTCAGTATCTCGTAGCGGGCTGGATCCAGTTGCTTGTGCTTGACCATCTGTGCCAGCACGATGTTGCGCCGCTCGACGGCACGTTCCGGATTGAGCACCGGGTTGTAGTAGCTGGTGCCCTTGAGCATGCCGATCAGGGTGGCGCTCTCCAGCACATCAAGCTTTCCGGCCGGTTTGTCGAAATAGGTCCGCGCCGCCATTTCGATGCCGTAGGCGTTATAGAGAAAGGGGACCGTGTTGAGATAGGTTTCCAGGATTTCGCGCTTGGTGTAGATCGCTTCGATCTTCAAGGCGGTGATGGCTTCCTTGAGCTTGCGTGTGAGATTCGGCGCACGGCCGATTTCTTCGGGGAACAGGTTGCGTGCGAGTTGCTGGGTGATGGTCGAGCCGCCCTGGCGGTCGCCCGAGAAGGTGGCCAGCGCCGCCGAGCCGGTGCGTCGCCAGTCCAGCCCGAAGTGCTGGTAGAAGCGGTGATCTTCGGTGGAGATCAGGGCTTTCACCACGTGCGGCGAAACGTCATCAAGCCTGATCCAGTCGCGATTGCCCCACTTGAATTCGGCCAGCTCCTTGCCGTCGGCCGACAGGATCAGGGAAGGCTGTTCCGATTTGGCCTTGCGGATGTCGCTGATGGCGGGCGTGAAGGGAATCAGGAGCAGCGTGTAGAGCAGGAGCAGCAGGGGAAGCGCCGCAATGGCCCAGGCAATGCCGCGCCGGGTAGGGTGGCGCAGGCGGTGAAGTAGCTCGGCAAGCAGGGGCTTGAGCTGGGCCAGCGTCAGTTTCATCACGCAAAAACCATCGGTGAGTGGAGCATTCGGGCGCGGCCAACAGGCGGCGATCTGATGAGCTGTGGCGGATTATAAGCGCGTGCAGGCCGCTTCCTGGTGTTGACGCAGCGTAAGCTTGCAAAGCAATCGGTTGGGTGTGACGAACCGCAGATCTATTGGACGGGAATAGTGGTAGTTTTCATGCGGGCATGATTCAAGGTGTCATCGGCTTCTGGCATGAGGCATGCTTGAAGCCGGGGCTGCGACTCGGAATGAGGCCATGGCCCGCCTGATGAATCAGCCGTTCATAACTTAAAAACTCCTCCTCGAAACAAAGCAAAATGGAACAAAGAATCGTAACTTTTGGCGAAGTCCTGCTTCGGCTCACGCCGCCCGGCTATCTCAAACTGTCGCAAACCAACGCGTTCAATGCGACCTTTGGCGGCAGTGAAACCAACTGTGCCGTATCGCTGGCGCACTTTGGGCTGAAGAGTGAATTCGTCACGCGTTTCCCGAAAAACGACATCGCCGAAGCCTGCCTGATGGAATTACGCTCGCATGGTATCGAGACGGGCAATATCGTTTTCGGCGGCGAGCGGCTTGGCCTCTATTACTACGAAAATCCGGCGGCCCAGCGTGTCTCCAAGGTCGTCTATGACCGTGCAAACTCCTCGTTAGCCTCGCTCAAGCCGGAAATGATCGACTGGGAAAAAGTGTTCGAAGGCGCGACCTGGATCCATTGGTCCGGGATCGGCCCGGGCCTTTCGCAAGACGCTGCCGACACCTGCGCGCGGGCCATCGATGTGGCGAAGAAGATGGGCCTGACGGTTTCCTGCGATCTCAACTACCGCAAAGCCTTGTGGCAATACGGCAAATCCGCGCCGGAGGTAATGCTGCCGCTGCTTGAAAAGAGTGACGTGCTGTTTGGCACGGGCAGTGAATATCAGGTCGTGTATGGCGTCAAACCGGTTTCCTTCAAGGCGACGACGGCCACCGAGCCGCTGGATCTGAACCAGTACCAGGCCTTTTTCGAGAAGATCCAGGCGCAGGCGGGCGCTAACAAGAAATTGTTCATCGCCTTGCGCAATACGCTGGATGCCAACCATCACATCTTCACCGGCTTGCTCTACGCCAACAACACGCTCACCAAGGGGCGCACCTATGCCATCGAGCACGTGGTGGATTGTGTCGGGGTGGGCGACGCGTTTGCGGCCGGGATGATTTACGGTTTGATCAAATATCCGGACAGTGATGCGACCGCCCTGGAATTCGCCGTTGCAGCCGGCACGCTCAAGAACACCATCTACGGTGACTTCAATCTGGTGAGTGCCGAGGAAGTCAAAACCCTGATGCAAAGCGAAGGCTCCGAGGGTATTTCGCGCTGAGCCGGCATTTCGTCGATCTTGTGGCATGACGTAGCGGGGGCGGGTCGATCCGGCCCGTCTCCGCTGCTTGCGTGGATGTCTGGAGTCTGACAAAACGCGGTGTTGGCTAAGGGATTTCCCGTACAAAACCGATTATTCAAGAAAAAAAGCAGGATATCGAAGGTCTCCATGTCGCATGGCCGGCACGCTGGATCCACCTGCCCGGCAGGCGTTTGTGCCGTCGGGTTGGCATCATCCAGAGGAGACGTTTCATGAAAACCATTCTGAGCATCGCGGCCTTGCTGGCCTCCACGAGTTGCCTGGCCCAGGTCATCTATGACAAGCCGGTCAGTGCCACAATCAAATCCGGCAGCATCGAATACTTCATCCAGGGCAAAGCCGGCGCCACGCCTTCAGGCAACGCCAAATGCGAAGACGGTCTGTACTTCAGTGACCACTTCATCGCTGTGTTTGACGGGGCTACCGACAAATCCGGCAAGTCCTATGACGGCAAGAAGGGCGGACGCGTTGCCGAGGAAATGATCGAGGGCGTGTTCAAGGCTCTGCCGCCGGACGCGAACAAGGAAGAGGTGCTGGTGCGGATCAACCTGGCCTATCAGGATTTCTATCGTGCGCATCCGGACATGGACTTTGTCAAGAATCCGCTCTGGCGCCCGACGGCCACCTTGATCTGGTACAGCTTCGCACGCAACGAACTGGTCGCGATCGGGGATTCCAAGGCGCGGATTGACGGCAAACCGTACAACAACAAGGCCAAGCTCGTCGATGTGCTCAACAGTGATCTGCGCGTGAAGGTGATCGAGCAGTTGAAGCTCTCGGAAGCCGATGTGGCCAGGAACGATCTCGGCCGTTACTACATCCTGCCGCTGCTGGAACGCCAGTCCGAGTTCCAGAACAATCCGAAAGCGCCCAAGGCGCTCCAGTACTGGGCCATCGACGGCTTCCCGATTCCTCCCGAGGAAGTCGCGGTATGGCATTTCGACAAGACGCCCAAGCTCATCGAGCTGAGCTCGGACGGCTACGAAACCTATCCGCAAGGTCATGACGTGAAGAGCTACGAGGCTGCGTTTGCGAGCTTCCTCAAGGAGGATCCGCAACGCGTCAAGTCGCCTTCGACGAAGGGACTGCAGGAGGGCAATGTCAGCTTCGATGATCGTTCCGTGCTGATCTATCAGGGCAAATAAGGCCTCCGGTCTGTCATCGGCCGGTGCTGTGGTGGGAGTCTGTTTTCGCTACAGTGCCGGCTCGACGCCGGGTGCTGCGCCGGGTGATACTCGGCAAGTGGTGCGGCGCCGTCGCAAACGAAGTGCATTGAGGTTTGCAGATGTCCCTGGCGATTTTCACGAACATCGTGTTTCCCTTTCTGGCCGGCGTGTTCTTGCTGCTGTGCTCGGTGTATTTTTTCGGCATGCGCGGCGAGGCCACGCGCGCCTCGCGGAATTTTGCGTGGTTCCTGGCATCCTTCGCCCTTTTCCTGATCGGCCGGCCGGTTCAGATCCTGAGTGGCGAACATCCCTGGCCCCTGATCGTGAATACCGTGCGGATCTTCATCCTCTGCGTGGTGACGATGCCCATGCTGGTGATCACTGCCGAGCTGAACAAACTCGGCCGCTTCGAATTCAGCCACCGTGCCGTGCTGACAGGTGGCGTCGTGATGGGACTGGTCTATGCCGTCTTCCATGCCATCGGCACGACCGGCACCTATCCGATGTTCGTGTTCGATTCGCTGACAGCATATGCGTCGACGATGCCCTCGTTTGCGCCGCCGTGGTACGGACGGGAAGTCTCGCTGGCGGTCCAGGTGCTCATCGGCGTCATCCTGTTTGCTGGCTCTGCGATCAAGTGCCTGAAGATCCTGCGTCTGCCGCGTGCCCTGGAAACGGCGGGCTGGCGGCTGGTTCTGCTCTATGGCGGGGTGATGTCGTTTGGTGCTTGCTTTGCAGTGGGTTCCTTGCTCAAGCTGTGGGCGGTGTATTACGTGGGGGCCATCGTCAGTGCGATCATCGTGGGGACTGCGGTGATCGTGGATGTCTACAGCACCTCGCGCGCGATTGAAAAAACCGCCCCGTTCATCAAGGAGGCGATTCTTCGCTATCTGGCCTTGTCGAGTGAATCCGAGGCCGGCGCGATGGAAGCGTTCCGGCTGCTGGGCAAGAGTACGGCCATCGACGGTTTCGCCATCCTGAGCTGTGTACGGGAAGGGACGGTTCGCCGCGAGAGTTTCGATCTGCGCTTGCATGCCAGTCTGGCCGATGGGGTTTGCGCCACGCTGGAACCGGTCCTGCACAAGGAGAACTATCTGCTCCTGCCTTTGGCGGCTGATACGCTGGGTGTGGCTTTCCTGACTTCGGCGCTGGCGCACGACGAGACTCTGGCTCTGTTCGAACGCACGGCCGCACGCCTGGCGTCCTCCCTGCACGGGCGGATTGCCGTTGGTATTGGCGGCCAGCGCAGGGGGCTGGCGCAGCTCTGCACGGCGTACCGCGAAGCCTTGTTCGCCCACGAGTTCGCAGCACGCAACGAGACCAGTCTGGTCGTGCACATCAATAGCCTGAAACTGCCCACGGCCGATATGCCGTATCCGTACAAGGAACAGAGTGAGCTGCTGCTGTGCGTGCGGCTGGGGGACTCCCTGACTGCGCCGCCCCGGGCTGCCGCCTGTTTTGAAGGCCTGAAGAACTTCTCCCAGGGCAATCCGGCCAGTCTCAAGTTGCGGCTCTATGCCATGGCAGGCTTGATCGTTGAAGCCACTCTGGCTGGGGGCGGTGACGCCGCACGCATCGAGGCCTTGAACGTGCGCGCCTATCAGAGTATGGCCGGCCTGAATGACATGGTGTCGATGTGGCACTGGCTGCTGGATCTGGTTTCCGAGGCGAGCAGGGCCGTTGCCGAGGCGCAGCAGACCCTTTCTCATGGCGTGTTCGAGCAGGCCCGGGCCTGGCTGGCCGAAAACTACCAGGCCCCCCTGACCCTGGAGGAAGTGGCGCGCCAGATGGCGATCAGCCCGTCCTATTTTGCGCATCTGTTCAAAAAGGAAAGCGGCAGCTCCTTCTCGAAATATCTTGCTGAAGTGCGTCTCACCGCCGCCAAGCAATTGCTCCTGAACAGCCACAAGAGCATCACCGAGATCGCTCTGGCGGTCGGCTACAACGATTCCAACTATTTCAGCACGGTATTCAAGAACAGCGAGGGCTTCAGCCCGAGTGAATACCGGCGCATGAACAAAGGGTGAACCGGGAATGACTAGAGCTTTTCCAGCAGTCTTCCGAGCTTGACCAACATCTCGTCGATCTCTTCGATGGACACGTCCAGCGGCGGACGGAAGCGAATGCTTTCGCGCCCTGCGCCGAGCAGCAGCAGGTTTTCTTCTTCCAGCGCGCGCGCCACCAGTTGTCCCTTGAGTTCCGGCGAGCCGACCGTGAAGCCTTGATAGAGACCCAGCCCGCGCACGTTGCGTAGTTTCTGTGGCCAGCGTGCTGCCAGAGCTTCGAGTCCGTGCACCAGGCGTTCGGCTTTGGCGGGCACCGCGGCGATCAGGGCTTCATCTTCAACGATGCGCCATTCCTGCACGAAGCGGACCATGTCTGCCAGGGTGCCGCCCCAAGTCGAATCGAGCACGCCAACATCGATCATGGATTGCTCCATGTAGAGCACGCCGTTGCCGAATTTCTTGGCGCTGGCCACGGCTTGTGGCGGATAGGGGATGTCGTAGAGATCGATACAGAACACCTTGCCGCACTGGCCGCCAGAGGTCTGCACCTCATCCAGTCCCCAGCTGATGCCGTATTTCTGGCACAGCAGCGAGAGCTCGCGGTAGAAGCGCGGCAGGGCCAGGCGATGGCCGCCCGCGCCTTGCAGGGGTTCGAGGATCACGCCGACGATTTCGTCCTGATACGACTTCATCAGGTATTCCAGATTCGCCAGACAGCTATCCAGTTCGCGTTCGTTTTCCGCTTCGCTGCGGCTCTTGTCCCAGGCGGGGAAAGGTACCTGCAGGTTGCCCTGGATGATGCCGTGATAGTCACGCGTGGCCAGCGGATCATTGGTCAGCTTGGTGATGTTCAGGGCAAACACGGTGCGGCCGTGGAAGGCCTGGTCAAAATAGATGAAACGCTTGTTCAGGGGCGTCTTGCCTTGCGCCAGCATCTTCTGGTGATGCAGGTTGATGAAATACTTCATCATGTTCTCGACCGCCTCGGCGCCCGAGTTCACCACATACACCTCGACCTGCCGGCCCGCCATGCAGGTCGGTGCGAGCCGGTGCAGCAAGCGGTAATAGGCCAGACATTCTTCAGTCAGGTAATCCGGATTGGCCATCTTGTTGTTGGCTGCACGTACCAGGCGTCTGGTGTAATCCGTCTCGTACAGGCGCGGATGGTTGTAACCGATCAGGCGCGCGCCATACAGGCCCGTCCAGTCCATGATGCGATCACCATCCACGGTGCTCAGCCAGATGCCGCGGCACTGTTCCAGATCGACGGCAAAGGGTTTGGGTTCGGCAATGACATATTGGGCCAGCTCATCGAGCATGGCCTGACTTTTGGCTTTCGGGTAAGGCATGAAGAGTCCTTGCTAAGTCGCGAAATGCTGCGGGCGATCTCTTGCCCGCAGTAAATAGTGAGACGCGAAGCTTACTCCCCGCGAGCATGGTCCGTCTTTGTTGACGCTTGCCTTGCGTGACTTGGCGGGGAAAAAGGACCCGGGTGTGATATCCCGGATCCGGGACATTGCCGGCATCCGGGAAGGTGTTTGCGCTTACTTTATTGTCATTATCTTCATGACGGTTTCCAGATCACTGGAATTCTTCACATATTTGCTGTAAGTCTTGATGGCTAGGGCTTCGATGGCGGTCATCGATATCTGCGAGCGCGTGATGACGGTGACCCCCGCTTTCTTGGCGGTAGCCAAGGCTGTGTTTTCCTGGTCTTGCCACAGTTTGCTCATGTAGGCGGTTCCGTCCCTACCCGCGGTACGGAGGATTTCTTGTTGCGCGGGTGGCAACGTGTCCCAGACCTTCTTGGACATGAGCAGGACTTCCGGCATCAGCAGGTGTTCATCCTGGATCAGGTAGGGGGCAATCTTGTGGTGTCCGGCCTGAACGAAATTCACCGTGCCACCATCGGAACAGTCCAGCGCCCCTGTTTTGAGTGCTTCGCCAACCTGGCTGAACGACATCGATACCGGTTTGGCGCCGAGATTCTGGATCAAGTCCTCAAACACTTTGGAGGGCATGACACGGACTTTCTTGCCGACGAAATCCGCCTGGGAATGGATCGGTTTCATGCAGTAGAAGTCGCGCGGCGCACTGTCCAGATACATGAGGCGAACGTAACCGGCTTCCAGCATCTCGCGGTCCAGGCGTTTTCCAAAATCGCCATTGAGTACTTTCCACATATGGGCGCTGGAACGGAACAGATAGGGCAGGCTGGCCAGTTCTGCGGCGGGCAGCTTGTCGCCGAGCAGCCCCAGACTGACGCGGGTCATTGCCTGACGGCCTTCCTGGACGGCACGCATGGAATCCATCTCAGTCCCTGCAGAGCCGTCTGATTTGACGACGACACTCAATTCACCTTTGCTGCGTTGTGTAACCAGCTGCCCGAAATATTCCACCGTATGGACGACCGGGTGCGTTGCGGCCTGCTGGTCGGAAGAGATCAAAACCGTGGCGGATGTGGCAAAGCTGCTCCAGGCCAGCGCCACACAACTTAGTGCGGCATAACGGGATTTTTTTATTGTCTGCATAACTTCATCTCCGGAAGGGGAATAAGGGTTCTCATCACGCCAGTCTGTTCAAACGTCAGATCTGCGTGTCAGGTCAAGGTTTGGCGCGTAAGAGTCTCTGCGCAAAATGCCCCTTTTTTTATCAGGGCCAACCCTTTGAAATGCAAGGTTTTGTGTCCTTTTGAACCATTCGGAATGGAGCTGCTGATGGTTGCATGGTCGCGTTGAATATCGCGTTTGAATGCGCTCTGCCGACCCTCGGCAACGGCGCTGGATATCTGTGCTCAGCATGAATTCACAGAAAAATTTGCACATAGCGTGATGCGCCATCCTCGCCGGAGGCTTGTTTGGCGGGGCGACATATACCCGTCATCTCGGTAGGGTTAAATCTGCAACTTCCATTCACCGGCTGTCAGCAGCGAACCCCATCATGGCAAACAAAGCAGATCCCCAAAACACGCTCACGCCGCTTGAGCGTCGCGATTTCATCAAACGCAGCTTGCTGGCGGCCAGCATCATCAGCCTGCCTGCAGCCTTGACGGCCTGCGGAGGCGGTTCTTCGGATTCCGAGAGTGCCGCCACAACGACACTGAGTCCCGTGCGTTTTGCCGTGTTAAGCGATACGCATCTTTATGACATCAGTGCGTTGGGCGATAGCGCCGAGCTGGACGCATACCTGTTGCAGGATCGCAAGATGCTCAAGGACAGCGTGCCGATCTTCGATGCGGCTCTGGCCGACATCAAGACGCGCAATATCGACTTCCTCCTGATCAGTGGTGACTTGACCAAAGATGGCGAGCGCGTCAATCACGAACTGATGGTCAGCCGCCTGACGGCGCTCGGCAAGAAAGCCTATGTCATTCCGGGAAACCATGACATCAACAATCCTGATGCCAAGAGTTTCAAGACGACCCCAGCGACGGCGGCAAGCACTGTGACGCCGGCAGAATTCCGCCAGCTCTACGCCAGTTACGGTTATGCCGATGCGCTTTACTCCGACCCGAATTCCCTGAGCTATATCGCCGAGCCGGCCGACGGCGTATGGTTGTTCGCGATAGATTCCTGCCAGTATGCCGACAATCTCACGCTGGGTTATCCGGTCACGGCCGGTCGTGTCAGCGATCTCACCCTGGGGTGGCTGGAGAGCAAGCTGCAGGAAGCGCGTCGCCTTGGCAAGATCATCATCGGGATGATGCACCACGGGCTCATCGAGCATTTTTCCGGACAGTCCGTGTTGTTCTCCGAATACCTCGTCAACAGCCGCGAAACGGTTGCCGCTGCACTGGCTAGTGCGGGCCTTGGCGCTGTGTTTACCGGCCACTTCCATGCCAATGACGTGGTCGGCAAGGTCTATGGCAGCTCCACGCTGTACGATATCGAGACCGGTTCGACCGTTACTGCGCCGAGTCCATACCGGCTGGTCAGCCTGGATCGCAGTACGCGCCAGCTGGCCATCAGCACCTCGGTCGTCACCCAGACCACGACGCATCCAAGCGATTTCCAGAGCTACGCCAAAACCTATCTTACCGACGGACTCAACACGCTGGTGGCCTACATGCTGGGCAACGCGCCCTATAGCCTGTCAGGCACCCAGATCACCGCGTTGTTGCCGCTGATCGTGCCGGCAATGGTTGCGCACTATGCCGGCGACGAGATACTGACAGATGCCACGGTCTTGGCGACCCTGACTGCAATGGCGGCCAGTACGGATGCCTCCACCAAGATGATCGGGCAGATTGTTCTGGGGCTGTGGAATGATCCCGCACCCGCCGACAACAATCTGACCCTGAGTCTTGCCACGTCCTGAAAAGCCGCCTGCCTTCATCAAGGCTTGCTGGCTGGAACCGGGCCTGCCCATCAGGGGGCAGGCATTGGATCTTGCTCAATCAGGCATGATGGCGCATATCCGATGATTCCTCATCGGGCGTTCGCGAGGTGGGCTGTGATGAGTGTGGTGCGTGGTGTGGCGAGTGTGGGACTGGTTCTGGGGACCCTTTTGTGTAGCGCGGCGCCGGCCTGGGCGGGGAGTGTGGCGGAAAGCTACGGCCTGACCGGCTTCGGTACGGAGACGCGCGCAGGTGAGGGCGGCGCGATTGTGCGTGTGACCACGCTTGCGGCGGATGGGGCGGGTTCCCTGCGCGCCGCGCTGCGTACGCGCGGGCCACGGGTGATCATCTTCGAGGTGGGCGGGGTGATCGATCTGGGGCGCCGATCACTGGTGCTGGATGAGCCTTTCGTGACCATCGCCGGCCAGACCGCGCCGGCGCCGGGCATCTCCCTGATCCGTGGCGGACTGGAGATCAAGACGCACGACGTCCTGATGCAGCACATTCGCTTTCGCATGGGCGATGCCGGCTTGCCACGGTATACCGATCCTGCCTTCACCAAGGGCTGGGATGTGGATGTGACCACCAATGGTCCGCAGGCCTACAACATCGTCATCGATCATTGCTCGTTTGCCTGGGGTGTGGATGAGAACATGTCGATCTCCGGCCCGCGCTACGATGGCCCGGGTGGCACGTCGCACCGCGTGACACTCTCCAACAACATCATCGCCGAGGGTTTGATGGTCTCGGTGCATTCGAAGAAAGAGCCGCATTCCAAAGGCACCCTGATCCATGACAACGTGCATGATGCTGCCGTGATCGGTAATCTCTACGCCCACAACGATGACCGCAATCCGATGTTCAAGGGTGGGGCGACCGGGGTGGTGGTCAATAACCTGATCTACGATCCGGGCCGCATCGCAATCTCTGCCGGTGCAGCGATGGGCGAATGGGCGGGGCGGGAGCCGCCTGCTCCGCCACGCATCGCCGTGGTTGGCAATCATCTGATCGGTGGTGCGAGTACCCGGCTCCGGGCCTTCATCGTCGCCAACATCAGTCGCACATTCGGTGAAGGACCGGCTGAAGCCTACTCGGTCGACAACCTGCTGGAATTTCCCGGCAAGACGCCACCTCCCGAGTTCGGGCCGCTTGTCTCACGTCTGGACGCGGCTCCGGTATGGCCGGCGGATCTGGTTGCACAGCCTGCCAGCGCGGTACGCGAAGTGGTGCTTTCGCAGGCTGGTGCGCGTCCGCTGGAACGCGACGCCGTGGATGCGCGCATCGTCGCCGGCGTGCGCGAAAATAGTGGGCGCATCATCGACAGCCAGGAGGAAGTCGGGGGTTATCCGCCAGTCCCCCGCGTGGTGGTACGCCAGCTCGATGTACCGGCAGACGGCGTGACGGAATGGCTGCGCAAGATGGGCGACGCGCTGATGCCGCACTGAGGCCGGGAGCTGCATCAAAGTTTCCCTGTACGGAGCAATCGGCGAGAATGCGGGGTCTTCAATTTCCCCAGACAGGTTTGCACGATGAAAATTACCAAAGACTGCGCCGTCACCATCAGCCTCAAGGTCACGGACGAAAAGGGTCTGCTGATCGATGATGGCAAGAAGCCCTTTTCCTATCTGCAAGGTGGCTATGGCAGCATTTTCGAGAAACTCGAAGAAGCACTCGAAGGCCAGGAAGCCGGATTTGCAACAAACCTGACCTTGAGCGTGGAAGATGCTTTCGGCGCGTATGACGACGCGTTGGTGCAGACCATGCCGAAAAGTGAATTCCCGCCGGGCGTGAAGGTAGGCGGCCAGTTGCAGCGCCTTGATCATGAAGGCGAGCTGCGCTATTTCTTCGTCACCAAGATCAAGGGCCCGGTCGTGATGCTCGATGGCAATCATCCCCTGGCTGGCAAGGCTTTGCGCTGCGCGGTCAAGGTGCTGGAGGTGCGTGCTGCGAGTGCCGAGGAAATTGCTCACCAGCATGTGCATGGCGAGCACGGCCACCATCACTGAGTGCTTGTGCATCCGGCAAGTGGCGTCAGGCCGCTTGCCATGCTGAATGACAGTACCGCATGCGTGCGGCACATGGTTCGGGAGGGGCGATGGTCTGCAGCAGATGTCAGTGCCAACTGGAGCGTGACGCGAAAACCTGCAGCCAATGCGGTCAGGATGTTGTGCCCGCAATGCAGCTGGATTTTCCCTGTGTGCTCTGTGGCGCACCGATTCCCGCTGGTGTGGAGGAATGTCCGCACTGCGGCAAGATCAGTAGCGGGCATCTGCCTGGAGCTGATGTGTCTTCGCCTGCCCCCGTGGTTGAACCGATGGATACGCCCGAGCCTGTGCCGGTCGAGCTGGATGCATTCCAGCTTGACGTGGTGGCGATCCAGGCGGCACCGCCGCCGCCCGTGCCCAGAGCACCGGTGGTGGAGTTTTTCGAGCCGCTGCCGACGTTGCTGCACGTAGACGAACCGCCTGAAAGCGTCCCGACATCCGTTTCTGTAAAAGCTTCTGCGCCTGCCGTGGCGCCAGCGCCTCCGGTTTCCATCGTCCTGCCTGTGGTACCTGCAAAACCTGTGCAGGCCAAGGTCGTTGAATCTCCGGTACCGGCTGCGCCGCCTGCCGTCGTGGCGGAAACAAGAACGGAAACAAAAGTCGAAACGTTCAAAGCCCCTTTGCCGCCATCCCAACCTGGCCCCCGGACCGTGCCGGTATGGCCACCTCAAGAGGAAGAAGCGCTGGGTCCGCAGCCGGAGGATGTCATCGACGAAGACGAGCTTCGCCGGCGTCGGGCCTTGCGCCAGCTTGTTCTTGTAGTGG
>JAGTRY010000135.1 GCA_018262235.1 Pseudomonadota bacterium | reverse complement strand
TGAAATCGGCAGCGATGCTTCGGCACGCCTGGACAAGGGTGATCTGCCCTCGCCGAAAGAAATTGCTGAAATCCTGAATCAGTATGTGATCGGACAGCCGTCGGCCAAACGCATCCTGGCGGTGGCGGTATATAACCACTACAAGCGCCTGCGTCATCAGTCACATACGGCGGATGATGTGGAGTTGGCCAAGAGCAACATCCTGCTGATCGGGCCGACCGGTTCGGGCAAGACTTTGCTCGCCCAAACCCTGGCGCGCTTGCTGAACGTTCCCTTCGTGATGGCGGATGCAACGACTTTGACCGAAGCGGGGTATGTGGGTGAAGACGTCGAGAACATCATCCAGAAGCTGTTGCAGAAATGTGATTACGATGTAGAACGTGCGCAACAAGGCATTGTTTACATCGATGAAATCGACAAGATTTCGCGTAAATCCGACAATCCTTCGATTACGCGAGACGTCTCTGGCGAAGGCGTGCAGCAGGCGCTTCTCAAATTGATCGAAGGCACTGTGGCTTCGGTTCCGCCGCAAGGTGGGCGCAAGCACCCGAATCAGGATTTCGTGCAGGTCGATACGGCAAACATCCTGTTCATCTGCGGCGGTGCGTTTGATGGTCTGGAAAAGGTCATCCGCAATCGTACCGAAACTGTCGGAATCGGTTTTGGTGCCGAAGTGCGCAGCAAGAATGACAGCAAGGTTTCCGAAACCTTGCGTCAGTGTGAGCCCGAAGATTTGATCAAGTTTGGCTTGATTCCCGAATTCATTGGTCGTCTGCCGGTGGTCGCCACCTTGCAGGAGCTGGATGAAGCGGCGTTGATCCAGATCCTGATCGAACCAAAGAATGCCTTGGTCAAGCAATATGCCAAGCTTTTTTCCATGGAAGGCGTTGAGCTGGAGGTGCGTCCGGCAGCACTGCAAGCCATTGCAAAACGTGCAATCAAGCGCAAGGCGGGTGCTCGTGGTTTGCGTTCGATTCTTGAAAGTGTCCTGCTCGACATCATGTACGAGCTGCCAAGCATGGAGAATGTGGCAAAGGTCGTCATCGACGAAAACACCATTGACTCCGGTGCGCAGCCCTTGCTGATTTACGCCGAGCAGCCCAAGGTAGCAGGCTCCAACTGAGCGGATGGATTCTTGCCTGAGAAGGCTTGAATCCATTGCGTCAGCCCCCATGTAACAAGGGTGCGGTCATTAGGAAATAACATGTCAAACAAGCCTGAACTTCCCCTCGAGAGCATTGAACTTCCCCTGTTGCCTTTGCGCGACGTGGTTGTGTTCCCGCATATGGTGATTCCCCTCTTCGTAGGGCGTCCCAAATCCATCAAGGCGCTGGAAACTGCGATGGAAGGCGGCAAGAGCATTTTGCTGGTGGCGCAGAAGTCTGCCGCCAAGGACGAACCGTCATCTGAAGATCTGTATGACATTGGCTGCGTCGCCAACATTCTACAGATGCTCAAATTGCCGGATGGAACCGTCAAGGTTCTGGTCGAAGGCACGCAGCGCGCTCATGTCGATAGCGTTGACGATCAGAAAACCCTGTTCGTCGCCCAGATCACCCCCATTGGTGGTGATGAACGGGGCACGCATGAGATCGAAGCGATGCGTCGCGCGATCATCAGCCAGTTCGACCAGTATGTGAAACTGAACAAGAAGATCCCGCCCGAAATCCTGACCTCGCTCGCCGGGATTGAAGAGGCTGGCCGGCTGGCGGATACCATTGCCGCGCACTTGCCGCTCAAGCTTGAGCAGAAACAGGCTGTGCTGGAACTCTTCAATGTTGGCGAGCGCCTCGAACGCCTGCTTTCGCAACTTGAAACCGAACTCGACATCCTGCAGGTCGAGAAGCGTATCCGTGGCCGCGTCAAGCGCCAGATGGAAAAAAGCCAGCGTGAGTATTATCTGAACGAGCAGGTCAAGGCGATCCAGAAGGAACTTGGCGAGGGTGAAGAAGGCGCCGACCTCGAAGAGCTGGAAAAGAAGATCAAGGCGGGTGGTCTCTCCAAGGAAGCGCTGGCCAAGGCCCAGAGCGAGCTGAAGAAGCTCAAGCTGATGTCGCCCATGTCGGCCGAAGCCACCGTGGTGCGCAACTTCATCGAAACGCTCACCGGCCTGCCCTGGAAGAAGAAGTCCCGTATCAGCAAGGATCTGGCTGAAGCCCAGAAGGTGCTGGACAAGGATCACTTCGGGCTGGAAAAGGTCAAGGAACGCATCGTCGAATACCTGGCCGTGCAGCAGCGCGTCGACAAACTCAAGGCGCCGATCCTGTGCCTGGTCGGCCCTCCAGGCGTGGGCAAGACTTCGCTCGGGCAATCTATCGCCAAAGCCACGAACCGCAAGTTCGTGCGGATGTCGCTGGGTGGCGTGCGCGACGAAGCCGAAATTCGTGGTCACCGTCGTACCTATATCGGTTCAATGCCGGGCAAGATCCTGCAGAACATGACCAAGGTTGGCGTGCGTAATCCCCTCTTCCTGCTCGACGAAGTCGACAAGATGGGCGCCGATTTCCGCGGGGATCCGTCTTCAGCCTTGCTTGAAGTGCTGGACCCCGAGCAGAACTCGACTTTTGTCGATCATTACATCGAGGTTGAATACGATCTTTCCGAAGTGATGTTCGTGGCGACGGCCAACTCCTTCAACATTCCGGCAGCCTTGCTTGACCGGATGGAGATCATTCGCCTGTCCGGTTATACCGAAGACGAGAAGGTTCACATCGCCCAGCGCTATCTGTTGCCCAAGCAGATGAAGAACAACGGGGTGAAGCCTGACGAGCTGTCGGTTACGGAAGAAGCTGTGCGCGACATCATTCGCTATTACTCGCGTGAGGCCGGCGTACGCAGCCTGGAGCGTGAAGTTTCGCGGATCTGCCGCAAGGTGGTGAAGGCTCTGGTGCTCAAGAAACGGGAATCGAAGGTTGTTGTTAATGCCAAGAATCTCGATAAGTACCTGGGGGTGCGTCGCTACTCCTTTGGCATGGCTGAAAAGGACAATCAGGTCGGTCAGGTTACGGGTCTTGCCTGGACCGAAGTGGGCGGCGAGCTGCTCACCATCGAGTCCGTTGTGTTGCCAGGCAAAGGCAAGGTTCTGACAACCGGCAAGCTTGGTGAGGTGATGCAGGAATCGATTCAGGCGGCCATGTCTGTCGTACGCAAACGCGCACGCCAGCTGGGCATCCATGAAGATTTTCATGCCAAGAATGATATCCACATCCACTTGCCGGAAGGTGCGACACCCAAGGATGGTCCGTCTGCCGGGATTGCGATCGCCACGGCTTTGGTCTCTGTGCTGACGAATATTCCGGTACGTGCCGATGTGGCCATGACCGGTGAAATCACGCTGCGGGGTGAAGTGTTGCCGATCGGTGGCCTGAAGGAGAAACTCCTGGCGGCTGTGCGTGGTGGTATTCATACAGCCTTGATCCCGCAGGAAAATGTGAAGGATCTGGTCGATATGCCGCCGGATCTTAAGGATCGTATCGAGATCATTCCGGTCAAGTGGTTTGATCAAGTGCTGGAACGTGCCCTCGAGCGCGCGCCCGAACCCTTGCCGGAAACGGTGGAACCGGTTGTTGCTGCGGCAGCTATTCCGGTTGAAGCGGAATCTGACGAGACAGGCAGTAACGGCCTGATCAAGCATTGAGCATGAAGCGGGCGATTCATATCGCCCGTTTTTTTTTCTTGGCAAAGTTCGGGTAATACAGGCTGGCATGCAGAGGACGTTTTCCTTTAGCATCTGACCTTGAAGATACATCACGGGATAGTGTATGGAGCCCAAACATCAGTCTGCAGTGCGTGCTGGCGTCCTCTCGCTTAACATCAACTCCAAATCCGCGTTGTATGCGGCATACATGCCGTTCATCAAGGGAGGAGGGCTTTTCATTCCGACCAATCGTGCGTATGCGCCGGGTGATGAAGTCTTCATGCTGCTGCAGTTGATGGATGATCCTTCGCGTTTGGCGGTCAAAGGCAAGGTGGCTTGGGTGACACCAGCCAATGCGCAGAACAGCAAAACCCAGGGGATCGGTGTGCAGTTCGCGCCGGACGAAGGCGGAAGCGTCGTCAAGGTCAAAATCGAGCAGGTTCTGGGCGGCGCACTGGGTTCCAGTCGACCGACACACACCCTCTAAAATGTGGCGTATGCGCCTTGATCACGGCCTCGCAGTACGCGTGTGACCAGCTTGGGCATATGATCCTTATTCCAGACCGGGCGCAAGCCCGGTTTTTGTTTTTACATGGAGCAGAAGATGTTTGTGGATTCGCATTGTCATATCGATTTCAAGGATCTGGCCGAGCAGGGGGGGGCACTGTTCGAGCGGATGCTTGCTGCAGAGGTAAGCCACGCGGTATGCATCGGCGTGAGCATTGAAGGTTTGCCCGGCATTCTGGCGCTGGCCGAATCGCGAGCCAACATATTCGCTACGGTGGGGGTGCATCCTGAGCACACCGAAGGTGAAGACCCTGATGTTTCACGTTTGCTTGATCTTGCAAGGCATCCGAAAGTCATTGCCATTGGTGAAACCGGGCTGGATTACTACTGGCATAAAGATCAACCCGAGTGGCAGCGAGAGCGTTTTCGCGTGCATATCCGTGCTGCGCGTCAGTGTGGCAAGCCTTTGGTGATCCATACGCGGGATTCTGCGCAGGATGTGCTGCGCTTGATGCGTGAGGAAAATGCCGCCGAAGTCGGTGGTGTCATGCATTGTTTCACTGAAAACCTGGATGTCGCCAAAGCGGCGATGGAGCAAGGATTTCATATTTCGTTTTCCGGCATCCTGACATTCAAGAATGCTGCTCAGATCAAGGAAGTCGCCGCCAGCATTCCGCTGGAGCGGATCCTGATCGAAACCGATTCGCCATATCTGGCACCTGTGCCATATCGCGGCAAACTCAACGAGCCCTCCTATGTGCCGCACGTGGCCGCCGAGCTGGCGCGGCTGCGAGGAATCAGTGTCGAGGAAGTGGCAGAGGCGACGACGGAGAATTTCTTTCGCCTGTTTCGCCATGCAAAGGTGTGAAAAAAGCGACCCGCGGGTCGCTTTTTGCTGAGTCGATTCGACTGTTCAAGCCATCAAGGCTTCTGTGCGATGCGATTGAACCACTTGTAGCAGCTGGGTGAAAACCTTGGGCGAACCTGCCACCAGATTACCGGTCTTGAGGTAATCGCCTTCTCCTGCGAAGTCGCTGGCGAGACCACCTGCTTCGGTGACCAGAAGGACGCCTGCAGCCATGTCCCAAGGCGACAGGCCAATTTCGAAGAACCCGTCAGTACGACCACAAGCCGTATAGGCCAGATCCAGGGCTGCAGCGCCAGGACGACGCAAACCGGCAGTCTTGGACGAGACTTCCCGGAACATTTCCAGATAGGCGTCCATGTGCGTCAGCTGCTTGAAAGGGAATCCGGTCCCGATCAAGGATTCGGCGAGCTTGATGCGTTTGCTGACACGGATCCGGCGGTCATTCAGGAAAGCTCCGCGGCCACGGGTTGCCGTGAACAGCTCGTTGCGATTCGGGTCATAAACCACTGCTTGCTGCACGATGCCCCGCTCAGCCAGTGCGATCGAAACAGCATACTGGGGGAAGCCATGAATGAAATTGGTGGTGCCGTCGAGCGGATCAATGATCCACTGGAACTCGCTCTCTGCTCCGGTATCGCCTGACTCCTCTGCTAGAATTGCATGCTCCGGGTAAGCGTCGCGAATGACCTCTATGATGGCTTGTTCAGCAGCGCGATCGACTTCAGTAACGAAATCATTCGGCGTCTTGGTCTGGACTTCAATCTTGTCCAGATCCATTGAGGCACGATTGATGATGGTGCCGGCGCGGCGAGCGGCCTTGACGGCAATATTCAGAATTGGATGCATGAGCGTCGGGTCTCGGGACGAGCACACCGCTTGACGTAGCGGCAGCTAACAGGAAACCGTGCATTATATATGGCTGAACCCCTCTCTTTGAACCGATTTCGTGTGGTTTTGTCACATCCCGGTCATCCGGGAAATATCGGTGCCGCTGCACGCGCACTGAAAACCATGGGGCTATCCCGGCTCTATCTGGTGAATCCGCGCAGTTTTCCGCATCCGGAAGCAGAGGCCAGGGCCTCTGGCGCCGTGGATGTGCTGGCCAATGCTGTCGTGTGCAGCTCATTGGAAGAAGCGCTGAGCGGCGTGAGCATGGCCGCAGCCTTCACTGCCCGTCGCCGCGAACTGGCCTTGCCGATGCAATGGGCCCGGCAGGCTGCCAATACCTTGACGGAGGCTGCGCGGCAGGGTGAGGTTGCATTGGTGTTTGGAAACGAGACCTATGGGTTGTCGAATGAAGAACTGTCCATCTGCCAGTTGCCCGTCATGATTCCGGCCAATCCAGAGTACAGCTCCTTGAATCTGGGGGCTGCGGTCCAACTGATGTGCTACGAGCTACGCGTGGCTAGCCAGGATCTTGGTGAAGCGCCGGCTAGTTTTGGTGAGCTTGCTACGGTGGATGAAGTGGAGCAGATGATCGGGCATTTTCAGGAAGCCATGACCGCCAGCGGATTTTTCAATCCGGCCAATCCCAAACGGCTGATGCCACGTTTGCGCCGCATGTTCGGCCGCATCCGCCTGGAGCGTGACGAAGTTAACATCCTGCGCGGCATGCTCGCCAGTTTTCGTTTTCCCGAGAAATTCCGCAAGCAGGACTAGTTCTTGCCTGACTCCCCTTAAGATAAGCAATCTGTCGTTTTCCCTCCACGAAGAGTCCTCCATGTTTGCCCATCTCCGAGAAGATATTGCCAGCGTACTTCAGCGCGATCCCGCCGCCCGCAGCAGGTTTGAAGTGCTGCTGTGCTACCCGGGTGTGCACGCGCTGATCCTGCATCGGCTGGCAAATCGCTGCTGGCTGGCTCGGCTGTTCCTGCTGGCGCGGTTCATCTCGTATTTTTCCCGGTGGCTTACGGGGATCGAGATCCACCCTGGCGCAAAGTTCGGGCGGCGGGTGTTCATTGATCACGGTATTGGCGTGGTGATCGGGGAGACCGCAGAAATCGGGGATGACTGTACGATCTATCAGGGGGTCACGCTGGGAGGGACCTCGTTGTACCGCGGCGTGAAACGTCACCCCACGCTGGAGGCCGGCGT
>JAGTRY010000134.1 GCA_018262235.1 Pseudomonadota bacterium | reverse complement strand
GCTGGTGGAACTGCAGCCACAGATTTTCCCGCAACTTGATGCCCCCATGACGGCCTTGCTCGAATCCGAACTGCGTCATCACGACATCGGCATCATCCTGGGGGATGGAGTAGCCCGTTTCGAACCGCAAGAATCGCATCTGCGCTGCCACCTGAATTCAAGCAAAGTACTTGACGCCGATCTGGTGATCCTTTCCATCGGCGTCAAACCGGACACGGAACTGGCGCGCGATGCGGGGCTGGCGCTTGGACCACGCGGGCACATCGTGGTCAATGAATTCATGCAGACCTCCGACCCGGATATCTATGCTGCCGGTGATGCTGTACAGACACAGGACCGCGTAATCCCCAGCCCGGTCAACATTCCAATGGGCGGTCCGGCCAACCGCCAGGGCCGCGTGGCCGCCGACCACATCTTCCTTGCCGACAAGGCCCGCCCTTATCCGGGATCGCTGGGAACCGCCATCGTGCGCGGCTTCAAGGTCGCAGCAGGCATCACGGGCTGGAGCGAGAAGCGGTTGCAAGCCGCTGGCAAACCCTATCAGACCGTGAGCGTGAATGATCAACACCACGCAGGCTATTACCCGGGAGCCAAGCCGCTGACCCTGAAGATCCTGTGGGAGCCGGAAACCGGCCGTCTGCTTGGTGCCCAGGCCACCGGTTTCGAAGGCATCGACAAGCGTCTGGATGTGATGGCCACGGCCATTCTCGGCGGCATGACCATTGATGACCTGTGTCATCTGGAACTGGCCTATGCCCCACCCTTCGGGTCGGCCAAGGATGTCATCAACCTTGCTGGCTTCGCTGCCTGCAACCGTCGTGATGGACTGGTACGGCACACCAGCGTGCTGCCAACCGACCCGCAGGTGCAGATTGTTGATGTGCGTCCCAAACCGCTGGCAGACGCCTATCCCACACCGGGCACGGTCATCAACATCCCCTTCCCGACCCTGCGTGCCAACCTCGACAAACTGGATCGTTCGCGCCCGGTCGTCACCGTCTGTGCCTTCGGCAAGATGAGCTATTTCGCGGCGCGCATCCTCGCTCAGGAAGGCTTTGACGTCACCAGTTTCAGCGGCGGACTCAAAGCCAATGTCGATCCGCGCTCACCCGCAAAACTGCCGACGGCATAGTTCCCTCCGCACACCACCGAGAGACAGAATACGGGAGGGGGCAGCAAGGCCGGCAAGCTATGCAATGCGTTCATCGTGACCGGTTGACGTACAAACCTTGCTCGCCAATAAAGCCTTTTGAATTCTCACCCGACAGGAGATCCGCATGGAAACCGTTGTCGTCATCGGCGCCAGTACCAACCCCGAGCGTTACTCGAACAAGGCCATCAAGATGCTGCTGGAGTATGGCCACAAGCCGATTCCGGTTGCCCCTGCCCTGGCCGGCGTAGAGGGCATTCCGGCGTGTGCGACACCGGAGGAAGTCTCCGGCCCGGTCGACACGGTGACGATGTACGTTGGGCCGGCACGCCAGGCCGCACTGCTGGACGGCATCATTGCCCTCAAGCCGAAACGGGTGATCTTCAATCCGGGAACCGAGAACGAAGAGGCTTACGCACGCCTGCACGCTGCGGGCATCGCCACCACTGAGGCGTGCACACTGGTCCTGCTGCGAACCGGGCAATTCTGAGTCAGGCCTCCAAGCCCTTGAAACAAAAAGGGGCAAGCCTTTCAGCTCGCCCCTGTCTGGCCTGAAAGCCAAGCGCTGCTCAGACCTGGCGTGCGCCGGTGTGGATGATCGTCCCGACGTGTTCGCCGCGCAGCGCTGCTGTCAGCCGGCCCGGCACGCGTCCGTTCACGATCTGCACACGTTCGATGTGCCGCGCGTTCGCCATGACCTCAAGCAACGCGCGGTCAAAAGGCAGCGCGCCTTCGAGCCTGGCAAACTCGCCATAGCCTGCTTCGCGGATCAGCTCGGCTTTCGCGCCATCCGGGCCATTGGGATCATCCGTGTAGACACCATCCACGTCTTCCACGATGGTCAGGCCGGCCGCACCGAATGCGTCGGCAAGCAGGAATGCCCCGGTATCAGCCCGGTGCGGCGGAATGCGCGAGCCCGGAAACTCATGGTGGTGATACGGCGGGAAAGCGCTGCCCACGACCGCACGGGTGGCAGAGAGGTGAATGGCGAGCTGATTCGCAATGGTGGGATGCTCGATATAGGAAACCCCTTCCGGCGCCAGCAGCGAAGCCAGGATATGGCCGTTCTGGCCGGCTTCACTGGCGGCAAGCGGCGCAAGCGAGCCGACCGGCAGGCCAAGGTCGAGCCCCACGCCGTAGAGGTGGCGGGCACGGATGCCGGCACCGGTCAGGATCAGCAGGCGATGCTCGGGCAGCAGCTTGCGCAGCTCATCCACGATTGGAAGGATGGCCTCTGCGCCACGGTCCATGATCGCGCGGCCACCGATTTTCACAACCTGCAGCCAGGGCAGAAGACGGATCGGGCGCTTGCCGGCAACCGGACCGGTAAGCTGGCCGTCGAGAAGGGTCTGGCTCGCCAGCGGCGAGGCGAGGTGCTTGATACTGTTGATGGTTTCAGCCATGACGATGGACCTCAATTCGCTGTGATGATGGTGCCGACATGCTCGCCAGCGAGCGCGCGGGTCAGGTTGCCGGGAATGAGGCCATTGATGATCTGTACCTGGCGAACGTGATGCGCGGCCTGGAGAAGATCAAGCACCGGAAACTCAAGGATCGAGTCCTGCAGACCCTTGGCCTTCATTTCATCCACCGAGATCTTCGGAATGAAGGTGGCATTCTTCGAGGTCTTCGGGTTCGCGGTGTAGAGCCCGTTCTCGTCCTTCACATAAATCATCGCCTTGACGCCGAACTGTTCGGCAAGCAGGAAGCAGCCTGCATCGGTACGGTAAGGCGGAATCACGCCTTCTGCTGCCGGGCGCATCCAGAGTTTGAACGGCGGCATGCCACTGAAAATCACGGCGTGCACTTCGGCCAGATAAAGCGGCACGGCCGACAGGCCTGCACCATCCACCGCCGAGATGCCATGCTTGGCGAGCAGCGTACCGAGCATGGTGGCGTTCTGATCTGCCACCGAAGCCCCGAGTTGCGACAACACGCCAGCCGGCAGATTGAGGCCGGCCGCGATCGAATACAGATGCCGGGCGCGGGTGCCCGCGCCGGTGCCGATGAGCAGCTTGTGCGCCTTGCGCGCCGCAACGATCTCGTCCACCAACGGATAGACGGCCGCACGGCCACGGTCGATCACACTTTGTCCGCCGATCTTGATCACCGTCGCATCCGGCAGGATCCGGAAATCAGCGGCAGCTGCCGCCGCAGCCTGTAACTGCGAATCCGTCAGCGATCGCTGCATGAGGAGCTTTTCAAGCTCCGCTGTTGTATTGGTCATGAGGGTCCCTTTCGTTGGCTCGATTCACTGCGGCACGGTCTGCCATATATGCAGATATCCTGAAAAGATTCTGACAAAAGGCTCGGGGCAACACCCGGAAAATGCTGCAGTGATTCCTGGATGCACCGGCTCACAGCACATCTTGGTTTGAGCGTAAGTTAAAGCGTTATATAAACTCAACAATGGCCTGCGAATAACGCAGTCCATCCACGCCACACCACAGCCCGCCCGGCACGCCCGGCACGCCAGCATCGAATCGGCAATCAAGGCAAGGGGGGAAAGTAGCAACTGGTTCAATCCCTGCTTTCCTTTCTGGCAACGCGCAATAATCGCAAGTGATTGACAGGACGAGGCTGCTTGCCTGAGCCAACTGCAGGCATGCAGCCCATCGTTCTTGAAACCGCTGTGTCCGGATTCACACCCATTTATTCGAAGAGGAACAATCCATGTCTGAAGCAGCCTTGCCGGAATCGCTTCGCGCAGAACATCCGGCGGTACCGCTGCAATGGTATTGCGGCAATCTGGTCGGCATCCCGACAACCCTGCTGGGCTCGGCTCTCTTCAACAGCCAGCCGACATCAATGACGATACACGGGACCCGTGAGTCCCACACGGGCCTGTTCAAGAGGCTCGCGGGCTGTGCCAGCCAGACGGATGCCGCGCATGTGTTCGAGCATTACATGGATCTGCAGTTTGGCCACAACCTGCCGGAGGACGACGAACCGGGCACGCCACGCCGTTTTTCCACCAGCTACATCGAACTCTTGCGCGGCTGGGGCTTTGACTCCAACAGCCCGCAAGGCGCCGTGCTGAAAGGCTGGGTGGAAAGCCGTTTCGGGCTGATCCCCACTTTCCACAAAGAACCGCTCAGGCGTTTTCCATCTGCGGCATGGGTCGCTTATCTGGAGGAAAAGGCCTGCAGCCGCTTTCATAACAACGGCATCAATTTCCAGCTGGATGTGCTCTACGAATATTGCCAATGGAGCATCCAGCGCTTCGGACCGCCCGAGAGGAACAAGATCAGCCTGTGGCGCGGTACGAACAACGGTGAGGAACAGGTTGTCGAAGGCAGCCTGCAGGAACGCCTCTGCACCATGCGTCTGAACAACCTGGTTTCTTTCAGCGTGTCGGAAGAGCGTGCGGAAGAATTCGGCGACTGGATCCTGCAGACAGACGTCCCGCTCAGCAAGATCGTGTTCTTTCCCGGCATCCTGAGCGACCCGGTATTGAACAGCGAGAACGAGTACATCGTGATCGGCGGCAACTACACCGTACGGGCCTGGCACGGATATCTGTAAAGCCCCTGCGGCAGGCAAAGCCCTGCCGGCCGCCTTGCCCGGAACGCAGCCCGGGCAGGTTGCCAGCTCTTGAAAAACCCGGGAACGCCCACATCATCTGGTACATGGATGGACATCGCCATCCCCTGTTCCATTGTTCAACTCCGTCGAGGCCCGCCATGCCTGATAGCGTCCGAGTCTTCGTAAACATTCCGGAAGACGTCACGTTTGCCGATCTGCGCCTGGCGCGCAATCAGCAGACAGGTGACGTGATATTCGAATGGGCACCTATCGAAGCGATTTGTGATGCGTCCGGAATAGACGTCGACATCTTCCGCGATGGCAATGCGGGCAAGATCGGCGCCTTCATCGTCGCCTGGTACCACGCGCACCGCTTCGCTAACGGCACACCCGACCTGGTGGCCGAGCAGCTGATCGCCGAGATGGAAGCACGCAACATAGCCGGCATTGCCAGCGTACAGCCAAGCCATGGCTTGCACTGAGCGCGTACCCGCAGCAAGAAATCATCGCGACGGGACGGACTCGTCTGATGGCGTGAAAGCCTTGGCAAGCCACGCCCGCCACAACTGATCAGCCGGCTGCTGCAGCCTCGGCGTATGGATGGCCGATTGTTCCCGCAGCGCCGGAACATCAACGCCTGCCTGCGACAATTCACAGGCATGGCCGACATACCAGCGCTCCAGTCCGAGCGCCTGCACTTCAGGATGAAACTGGAAGGCCAGGGCATGATCACCGACAGCAAAAGCCTGGTGCGGATAACGCGCAGAGCTGGCGAGCAGACGCGCTTCGGCCGGGAGATCGAAGGTGTCGCCATGCCAGTGCAAAACCTTCAACCCAGCTGCGAACAATGTCTGCAACGGATTCCCAGCCTCCGCGGTGGCCGGCGGAAAAACCGGAGACCAGCCGATTTCCTTGCCGTTCGAACCAGGATAGACCTTCGCTCCGAGTGCGCTGGCCATGAGCTGCGCCCCCAGGCAGATGCCCAGCGTGGGCAGTTTGCGGGCAAGCCGTTGGCGCAGCAGCGCAAGCTCATCGGCAAGAAAGGGATAGAGGGTTTGCTCGTAAACACCGATTGGTCCCCCCAGCACGACCAACAGATCCGGTGTCTCCGGATCGATGGCCTTGAGGTCTGCCGTGGCGGCATCGCGATAGTCGATACGGAAGCCGGCCTGCTGCAAGGCGCCAGCCAGACCTCCCAGATCTTCAAAAGAAACGTGAGTAATAGCCAGGGCTGTCTTCATGTGGGGTGCCTCGTCGTGAAAACACTTCTGTTCATGCATGCCGGAAAGCGCGCTGCCGGTCGGTTGCGGTTAGCCGTCTGGCGCGATCTGCCCATGACGATACCAGCGCGGCGGCGCTCAGAGAAATTCGATGCAGTTGCCCGGACAGGCGCCCTGACACTGCGGTGATTCCTGCTGTTCGCATTCATCGCATTTCTCCGCATTCACGACGAAGTAGGCACGCTTGCGACTGATGGCTTCGTTCGGGCAGGCCGTGGCGCAATCGCCGCAAGCCGTGCATTCATCAGGGTCGATCTTCATGGCCATGGTGTTCTCCTTGGAAATTTACAAAATGGTGGCGAACGTCTTCCGTTTGCGTACCTTAGAAGCTGTCTGCGATCTTTCGAAAGTCATAAACCGGGCTACAGAGACGGTCTATCGACAATACGAAACGCTGTGAGCCCCCTCCCGACCTCCCCTGGCAAAGGAGGGCTGAGAGGGGGTTCGCATGACAAGCAAAAGATCATGACCAGCCTCTTACACGCCCGACGCTCAAAAGCCGTGCTGCTTGCATTTCATGGCATGCACGTCGATACGGATCACAAGGGTCTTGGCAAGATTCTCTTTCGGATATTCGAAATGCTTCCGGGTGAAGTGCGCCACGATGAGGTCCAGCGCGCGGATCTTCTCGGCTTCGTCCTCGACGAAAACGGCACGACCGAAACCGATCACGGTGCGATGCTGGGCTTCGAAGTCACAGGCCTCTTCAGCCTCGATGAAGCCTGCGACCGACGAAATCTCGAAACACACCTCGGGATTGGCCTGCAGGATGCCGATCTTGCTGCCCGCCGAGGCCGAGTGGAAATACAGCGCCTTGCCATCCCAGCCGAAATAGACCGGCACAAGGAAAGGTACATCGTTCTGGCTCATTGCCAGATGCATGAGCGTTTCGCTCTGCAAGACGCTTTCGATCACGACAGGATCGGTAACCTCGCGCGCCTTGCGCCGCATGGGCTGGTCCATATGTGGATGTGATTGCATGAAAGATTCCTGTCAAACGTCTGGTTTTGCCAGGGCTTTGGGCATCGGCCCCAAACCCTGGATGAGGGATTGCAAGGCGTCGCACAGATCCAGCGCATCCAGCGCATCGGATTCCTCTGCCACGCCATGGTGATAGTCATCCAGTGAACAGATGCCGAAGATCTTGTCCAGCGCCCGGATA
>JAGTRY010000041.1 GCA_018262235.1 Pseudomonadota bacterium | reverse complement strand
CCGAAACCATGCGTTCAGCCGAAATGCCCGTGAAGAACTTCCGGGGCGTTCCCCTCGCTGGCAGCTTGATCCCGTGGATCGACGTGCCTTACGAACATGGCCAAAGCAAGGAAGAGTGGAAGGGCGGTGCCGAATGCAACAAGATTCTCGGCAAGCCGGCTTTCCGTACACAAGGAAGTGTTCCGATCGATGGCCTGTGCGTGCGTATCGGTGCAATGCGCTGTCATAGTCAGGCCTTGACCATCAAGTTGCGGCAGGATGTTCCGCTGGACGAAATCGAGGATATCATTGCCCGTGCCAACGACTGGGTTCGCGTGGTGCCCAATGAACGGGAACGCTCTGAGCTCGAACTCGCGCCTGCTGCCGTCAATGGCAGTCTGAATGTGCCCGTTGGTCGCCTTCACAAGATGGCGATGGGCGGAGAGTACCTGGCTGCATTCACGGTTGGTGATCAGTTGTTGTGGGGGGCCGCAGAGCCCTTGCGCCGCATGCTGCGGATCTTGCTGGAGGCCTGATTTCCTGTCTTGCATGTCGATTTGTCATGCGGCCTGTGCGTAAGGTATTGAGCTGAAATGTGTTTTGATTCGGCGGAGTCGCGTGATGCACTCCGCCGAAATTCTTTGATGGTGCTGCGGCGTATGTCTGCCTCATGTTCGGCAAGCACTTGGCGTACAGTGCAGAAACAACGGTTTTATAGTGTTGTATTGCTGATACTCAGGTAATAGGTTAGCTTGCGGCGATAACTCGTTGATGTTATTTTGATCTTACATCTCTAACTCTAAGAGACGGTGGCTCTTTCATGCACCGCGCGTAACCGATATGAAAACTCCGATGCTTCGTAGTACCCTCGTTGCAGCGATGATGTTGGCTTTTTGTGGAAGCGCCAGTGCTGCCGGGCTAGGCCGCATCAATGTTCTGAGCTCTCTGGGGCAGCCGTTGCGTGCGGAAGTCGAGCTGATGGCCTCTGCTGAAGAGCTGGATAATATGGTGGTTCGCATGGCTTCTCCGGAAGCCTACAAGCGCGCCAATGTTGAATTCCTGAACGCCCTGAGTGGCGTGAAAATGTCGGTGGAGCGACGAGGCACAACGGAGGCCGTGGTCCGGATCACTTCGGACAAACCTTTTAGTGAACCCTTTGTAGACCTGCTGATTGACTTGAACTGGGCAGGTGGTCGTTTGCAGCGTGAATTCACGTTCCTGCTCGACCCGGCCGAAATGTCGGGGCCCAAACCCGTTGCGGCAGTAGTCCCTCCCGTATCGCGCACGCCAGAATCGAAGCCATTCTCCCGTCCCGTCGTGGAAGGCGCGCCGGTTGCATCATCCCGTGCAGAGAGTGCTCCCTCTGCCGCGCCAGTGGTTCGTGAAAGGTCGCCCAAGCCGCAAAGCAGCGGCGAAGATTATGCCGTCAAGCGCGGTGACAATCTTTCCAAGATTGCCAACGAAGTCAGTTCCGGAGAGGTCACGCAGGAACAGATGATCGCAGCGTTATACCGTGCGAATTCTGAAGCCTTCATCGGTGGAAACATCAACCGATTGCGCGCCGGCCGCATTCTCAAGGTGCCGCAAGCAGGTGAAGTTGTTCAGATTCCGAAGGCTGAGGCTCGGCGCATCATCCTGAAGGCCTCCAATTTTGAGCAATATCGCCAGACCGTGGCATCTTCTGCCGTCGCTGCACCAGCCCGGGAGACCAGTACGGGACAAGCTGCTTCAGGCAAGATTGCCCCGAAAGTTGAAGAAAAGCTCGCTCCTTCTCAGCAAACCAAAGACAAGGTGAAAGTCACCGCGGCCGAGACCGGCAAGCCGGGAGCCGCCGCCGCAACTACGGATGCGGCAACCAAGGCACGTTTGCAGACTTTGCAAGACGATATTGCCTCTCGCGAAAAGGCCTTGAAAGAAGCCAATTCGCGGGTGAGTGACCTTGAAAAGAACGTCAAGGAACTCCAGAAACTCATTGAACTCAAAAATCAGGGCCTTGCTGATGCACAAAAGCAGGCTTCTGCAGCACAGGCTGCAGCCAAGGCGGCAGAATCACGCGCGGACAAGGCTGAAAAAATCAAGGCTGAAAAGCTGAAAGCAGATCAGGACAAGAAACTGCTGGCCGAGCAAAGCGCCTCAGCGATTGCTGAAGTGTCGGCACCCACACCTGCACCTGTGGCAGAAGTTTCTGCGCCGGTGGTCGAGCAGTCGTCTGCAGCACCTGTGATTGAAGCTCCTTCTGCTCCGGCTGTGGTGGAGCAATCTGTTGCGGTTCCGACCGTTTCGGCATCACCTGTTGCTGCTGCGCCGGTACCCGTCGAAGAAGAAGGGGGCTTGTTCCGCAATCTAGGTGTCGTGCTCGGCTTGGGTGTTGTTGCGGCAGGGATTGGTTATGTGGTCCTCAAGCAACGTCGCAAACAGGCTGCTGCAGGTTCGGGAAATACCCAGCTGACGGAATCTTCGACCACCAGTCCCAATTCTGTTTTCGGAAGTGCAGGTGGTCAGACCGTAGATACAGGCGGAACAAGCCTGCTGCATACGGATTTCAGTCAGTCCGGCATGTCGGCCATTGATGCCGACGAAGGTGTTGATCCGGTTGCCGAAGCTGATGTCTATATGGCCTACGGTCGCGATGCGCAAGCGGAAGAGATTCTGCTGGATGCTCTGAAAAACGACCCATCCAGAACCGCTGTATACGTGAAGCTGCTGGAAATTTACGCACAGCGTCGGTCACTGAAACAGTTCGAGAATATTGCCACCGATCTGTATACACAGTCGGGTGGTGTTGGTGACGACTGGAGCAAGGCGGCCGCACTGGGCGCAAAGCTGGATCCGAATAATCCGCTGTACAAATCAACGGTATTGGAACAGCCAGCTCCTGCTGAAGCGGCGCCGGAAAACGTGGCATCTGAGCCGGTTGCTGTGCCCGAGATTCCGGTGGTGGAAGAAACGCCTGCTGTGAGTTTTGGGACCAACAACATCTCCCAGGTCCGCTCTACCTGGACTGTGCCGGGTGAAATCGGCCAATTCACTGCTGGCGAAGGTAATCTCCCGGTGATTCCGGAGGCTGCTCCGGTTGTTACGCCGGTGCCTGAAGCCTTGAATCTGGATTTCAATCTGGATCTTGATTCGCCCTCGACGGACGATCAACCGACGCAAGTCGAGTCACGTGAAGACGAAGAACTGCTGCCTTCGATGGATGAGGCCATTGCGACCCAGCCTTCAATCATCGGCGAGGAAGCTCCGCTCGAATTTGATATCGGGCTGGACGACGATAACGCGCTGTCCGCTACCACGGCGGGGATCGATGCGCCGCAGCGTGCTGAAATCACCGAGACAGACTTCGATATCGGGATTGAAACCGATGGAGATCACGAAGCTTTGTCTGAAGTGGATCTTGAAAAGACCAATTTTGAAGGCAGCCTGCTTGATTTCGACTTTGAGTTGGGTGACGAGCCTGAAAAGCCTGCTCTGGATCTATCCAGTGTCAATCTGAATACGACCGGGATGGCAGAACCCGCGGTGGCAGCTCCCGCGCCAGTGGTGTCGATGGAACCGATTCAGGACAGCATTGACGTCAATGACGAAGTCAGCACCAAGCTTGAACTGGCCAAAGCCTACGAGGAAATGGGCGATATGGAAGGTGCCCGCGAATTGCTGGAAGAAGTGATTTCTGATGGCGCAGACTTCCAGAAAGACCAAGCCAAAACCATGCTGGGCCGGATTGGCTGAGTCTTCCGGTGGTGTTAGTGTTGCCTGAAAGGTTTTGATGGTCAAAGAGATCCATCCGGCCGTCTTCGTGACGGCCGGATTTTTTTTGATTCTCCTGCTGCAAACGGTCGCTGCCGGCTACTTGCCGTGGTGGACAATGCTGGCCGGAACGGTTGCCTTGGTTTCCGCTCCGGCTGATTGGCGACGCATCCTGCGCCGTCTGCGGTTCATTTTTTTGGCGCTGCTGATCCTGTTCGCCTGGCAAACTCCGGGCACCATGATTTTGCCGGCACTCGGAAGTTTCAGCCCGACCTGGGATGGTTTGCGAGCAACCACTGAACCTGCCTTGCGCCTGCTTGCAATTGTTTCGGTCGTAGCCTTGATGCTGCGTCATCTCTCGATTGAAGACTGGGTTAACAGCCTGTTTGTGCTTGTGTTTCCCTTGCGCCTGCTGGGCCTCGATCCGGAACGGTTTGCTGTACGACTACGCCTGGTGCTGGATTACGTCGAGCGGCGTGACCTGAATTGGCGCAATTGTCTGGACGAAGCCCTAGAAGACCCCGTCAATCCGGCCGAGGAAACCTGGTCCGTACATCATCTGGGATGGCAGGACCGTATCCTGCTGTCGATCCTGGGCCTGCTGCTTGCGGGGTGGTTGTTATGGTAAGGCTGGCGTTGGGGGTTGAATATTGCGGCACCGGTTTCGAAGGCTGGCAAGCACAAACGCATGGCCGTACCGTCCAGAACGTATTGGAAACTGCAATTGGCAGGATTGCCGCAGAGCCTGTTGCTGTCGTCTGTGCGGGCCGGACCGATACCGGAGTGCATGCGGCAGTACAGGTTGCGCATTTCGATACCTCTGCCATCCGTCCTGCAACAGCCTGGGTGCGTGGCGTGAATGCGCACTTGCCGGATGGGGTAGCCGTCAATTGGGCCTCCGAAGTTGATGACAGTTTCCATGCGCGCTTTTCGGCGACAGCGCGACGCTATCGTTACGTGCTGCTCAATCGGCCAGTCAGGTCGGCCCTGCTCAATGGGCGGGTGGGCTGGTTTCATGCTCCGCTTGATGTGGAGCAGATGTCACAAGCCGCAGCATTGCTTGAAGGCGTCCATGATTTTTCGGCATTTCGTGCAGCGGGATGCCAGGCAAAATCCCCGGTACGTGATCTGCGCCTGGCGCAGGTTCAGCGCAAAGGGGAATGGATCGTGTTTGACTTTGAAGCCAATGCCTTTTTACACCACATGATCCGCAATCTGGTTGGCGCACTTGTCTATATCGGCAAAGGTGCCTATCCGCCAGAATGGATGGGAGAGCTGCTGCAACTGCGTGACCGCCGGCTTTCTCCACCAACCTTCTCGCCCCATGGCTTGTATCTGGCGGGGGTCGAGTACCCGGACAACTGGAATCTACCGGACAGAGGCCGTATCATCGCGCCCCTGTTCCTGCCTGCAGGGTTATGAAAGCTATGCGTACGCGAATCAAGATTTGTGGCCTGACGCGATCACAGGATGTGCTGGACGCTGTCCGGGCTGGCGCCGATGCGGTGGGCTTCGTGTTCTATCCGCCGAGTCCCCGTGCCGTGTCACTGGAACAGGCACGTGAGCTGTGCGCCTTGTTACCGCCTTTCGTGACAAGCGTTGGACTGTTCGTGAATGAAGCGCCGGAGCGGGTCCGGGAAATCCTGGCGGAGGTGCCGCTCGATCTGCTGCAGTTCCATGGCGATGAAGAGCCTGCCTATTGCGAATCTTTTGGTCGGCCCTACATGAAAGCTGCGCGGGTGAGGGCCGGGTTCGATCTGTTAAACTACGCAGCCCGTTATCCTGGCGCCTGCGGTTTGCTGGTGGATGCCTGGGTGAATGCTTATGGTGGTGGCGGTGAAGTTTTTGACTGGAACCTGTTGCCCGAGAGCAATTCCGTCCCGCTGGTGCTGGCAGGTGGCTTGAACGCTGCAAATGTTGGTGAAGCCATACGACGGGTGCGTCCGTGGGCTGTCGATGTCAGCAGCGGGGTAGAAGCGGGCAAGGGAATCAAGGATCGCGTTTTGATGGAAGCTTTTGTTGCAGGAGTACAGGAAGCAGATGGCCGAAAATAAATCGACATACAACTTGCCGGATCAGACCGGGCACTTCGGCCAGTTTGGCGGCGTTTTTGTCGCCGAGACACTGATCCCCGCGTTGGATGAATTGCGTATCGAATACGAAAAAGCGATGCGTGATCCGGACTTCCTGGCCGAGTTCCATCACGAGCTGAAACACTACGTTGGACGGCCAAGCCCGCTCTATCATGCCCGGCGCTGGTCAGATGCATTGGGTGGTGCACAGATCTATCTGAAACGTGAAGACCTCAACCACACAGGCGCCCACAAAATCAACAACACCATTGGTCAAGCCTTGCTGGCCCGGCGAATGGGCAAGAAACGGGTGATTGCCGAAACTGGAGCAGGGCAGCATGGGGTTGCCTCGGCGACCGTCGCGGCACGTTATGGTCTGGAGTGCGTGGTGTATATGGGCGCTGAAGATGTCAAGCGTCAGGCACCCAATGTTTTTCGCATGAAGCTGCTCGGGGCTAGCGTTGTAGGGGTCGAAAGTGGCTCCAAGACACTCAAGGACGCCATGAACGAAGCCATGCGCGACTGGGTGACCAACGTCGACTCCACCTATTACATCATTGGAACTTGCGCGGGCCCGCATCCCTATCCTCAGTTGGTTCGCGATTTTCAATCGGTCATTGGCGAGGAATGCAAAGCCCAGTGCGCCGAGCAGATCGGGTGTCAGCCGGATGCCGTGGTGGCCTGCGTGGGCGGCGGATCCAATGCTATCGGGATTTTCTATCCCTATATCGAAGTGCTTGGTGTGCGTTTGATCGGGGTGGAAGCCGGCGGTTTCGGGATTGAAACCGGCAAGCATGCCGCACCGCTGACAACCGATGCGCGGCCTGGCGTCTTGCACGGACAGCGCGTCAACCTGATGCAGGATGAAAATGGTCAGATCATCGAAACGCATTCGATTTCGGCCGGTCTGGATTATCCCGGCGTGGGTCCGGAGCACTGCTATCTGAATGAAATCAAGCGGGCCGAATACGTCGCCATCAACGATGATGAAGCCTTGGCGGCCTTTCATGACCTGTGTCACTTCGAAGGCATCATCCCCGCGCTGGAATCCAGTCATGCCCTGGCGCATGCCAAGAAAATCGCGCCGACCATGGGACGGGACCAGATCCTCGTGGTCAATCTGTCTGGACGTGGCGACAAAGATATCCCGACGATCGCCCGTCTCTCCGGCATCGAGCTGTAATCCATTTTGAGCGGCATTCCGACATGAGCACGTCTCGTATCCAGAATACATTTTCGCGTTTGCAGGCTGCTGGCCGGCAAGCCCTGATTCCCTACATCACGGCAGGCGACCCGAATCCCGGGGCGACGGTGGGCCTGATGCACGCTTTGGTACAAGGTGGGGCGGACATCATCGAACTGGGCGTTCCCTTTTCCGATCCGATGGCCGATGGTCCAGTGATCCAGCGCGCCAGCGAACGCGCTTTGGCGCACGGTGTCAGTCTGCGTCAGGTGATTGCCATGGTGGCCGAGTTCCGGCAGACCAATGCAGATACGCCCGTTGTCCTGATGGGGTATGCCAATCCTCTAGAAGCCATGGGCTACGAAGTTTTTGCACGTACAGGCGTCGCGGCGGGCATCGATGGTGTATTGACGGTCGATCTGCCGCCCGAGGAAGCGCCGGAGCGTGTGGCGATCCTCAAGCAGCACGGGATGGATCCGATTTTCCTGTTGGCACCGACTACGCCGGTAAGCCGCATGCAAGCCGTTGCCAAGCTTGCCAGTGGCTATGTTTACTATGTTTCGCTGAAGGGCGTGACAGGCGCTGCGAATCTTGATGTCGCCAGCGTGGCAAGCAAACTCGCGGAATTGCGTCAGCACATTAGCCTGCCGATCGGCGTGGGATTCGGCATCCGCGATGCAGCATCTGCCAAAGCCGTAGCCAGTGTGGCAGATGCCATCATTATCGGCTCCCGTATCGTCCAGGAGGTCGAGCAAGGCGAAGCCGGCCTCGCTGGGCGTCTGACTTCCTTCCTTTCCGGCGTGCGCGCTGCCATGGATACGGCTCGCGCCTGACCGAAACCGAATACGAGGACTTCCCATGAGTTGGCTTACCAAACTGCTGCCGCCCAAGATCAAGCGTGACCAACCCGCACGAAAATCCATTCCCGAAGGTTTGTGGATCAAGTGCGAAGCTTGCGAGGCAGTGCTGTACCGTTCCGATCTGGAAGGCAGCGAGTACGTCTGCCCCAAATGCGGTCACCATAAACGCATCAGTGCGCGCTTGCGTCTGGATCTGTTGCTGGATCCGGAAGGCCGTTTCGAGATCGGTACCGAGGTTCTGCCTGTTGACCCGCTCAAATTCCGGGACAGCAAGAAATACATCGACCGCCTGGCTGCGGCCAACGAGGAAACCGGCGAAACCGATGCCCTGGTGGTCATGCAGGGAGCGATCAAGACGGTGCCGGCAGTGGTCGCCGTATTCGAATTCGAATTTCAGGGCGGATCGATGGGCTCGGTGGTGGGAGAACGCTTTGTGCGTGGTGTGAATGCTGCCGTCGAACAGGGGCTGCCCTTCATCTGTTTCACCGCAAGCGGCGGTGCGCGTATGCAGGAAGGCCTGTTCTCGCTGATGCAGATGGCCAAGACCACCGCGTCGATTACCCGCCTGTCAGCCAAAAAATTGCCATTCATCACGGTGCTGACGGATCCGACCATGGGGGGGGTTTCCGCCAGCTTTGCGTTCATGGGCGATGTTGTGATCGCCGAACCGGGCGCACTGATCGGCTTTGCAGGCCCTCGCGTGATTGAGCAAACCGTGCGCGAAACCTTGCCCGAGGGTTTCCAGCGTTCCGAGTTCCTGCTTGAGAAGGGCGCGATCGACATGGTGGTGGATCGTCGTCAGTTGCGTTGCCGCCTGGCCCAGCTCATCACGTTGTTGTCATCTCAGCCCGCTGTGGCCAACGCCTGATCCATGCCTGTCGAATTTGCCTCGCTGGATGCCTGGCTGGCATATGTCGAGGGGCAGCACAGCCGTCCCATTGATCTGGGTCTGGACCGCGTTCGCGAGGTTCTGGTCAGACTGGATTGCAGTAGCCCAGCGGCCGTCATTACGGTTGGCGGTACAAACGGCAAGGGGTCAACCTGCGCAATGCTGGAGGCTATCCTTCGCGCGGCAGGTTACCAAGTCGGGCTGTATACCTCGCCGCACCTGTTGCGCTACAACGAGCGGGTACGCATCAATCAGAGCGAAGCCAGTGATGCGCAACTGTGCCGTGGTTTCGCGGCGGTGGAGGCTGCGCGTGGCGAGGTCCCGCTGACCTACTTCGAGTTCGGCACGCTGGCTGCCTGGTGGCTGTTTTGCCAGGAAACGCTGGATGTGATTGTGCTGGAGGTCGGCCTCGGTGGACGGCTTGATGCGGTGAATGTGATTGAGCCGGATTGCACCATCGTGACGGGTGTGGCGATGGATCACATGGATTATCTGGGCGATACGCGCGAGCTCATCGGCTTTGAAAAAGCCGGGATTTTCCGCGCAGGCAAGCCTGCCATCTGTGGCGACCCACAACCACCTTTGTCATTGCTCGAACATGCACGCACCATCGGTGCCGATCTTGCCGTTCAGGGGCGGGATTTCGGATATTCCGGTGACAAGCAGCAATGGAAGTTCATTGGACGCCATCAAAGTCGCAACAGTCTGGCTTATCCCGCACTGCGTGGCGCCAATCAACTGCTCAATGCGTCCAGTGTGCTGGCTGCTCTTGAAGCGCTGGAAACGCGTTTGCCGGTGCCTATGCAAGCGGTGCGTCAAGGCTTGATGCTGGTCGAATTGCCGGGACGTTTTCAGGTTTTGCCAGGCCGCCCGAGTGTGGTGCTGGATGTGGCTCACAATCCCCAAGCGGCTGCCGTGCTGGCAGACAATCTTGCCAATATGGGATTCTTTCCAGACACCTGGGCAATCTGCGGCATGCTGTCCGACAAGGACATAGAAGGGGCCTTGCGGGCGATGCTGCCGCGCGTGGATCACTGGCTGCTGTGTGATCTGCCGGGGCCTCGTGGCGCGCGTGCCAGTGATCTGCTCCAGATACTGCACAGACTGGGTGTGAAGGAACGTGTGGAACTGTTCGCTGATCCTCACAGTGCCTATGCGTCAGTGCGAGCCCGAGCCGGTGAGGGTGATAGAATCGTCACGTTCGGATCCTTCTTGACCGTGGCCGATGTGATGCAAGCCATCACCCGAACCACGCAATCCCGGTGAGTGCTCATGGCCGACAACGACGTTCAGATTGACCTCAAGAAACGCGCCCGCCGTCGCCTGGTCGGGGCGATAGCCTTGGCTTTGCTCGCCGCTATTCTCTTGCCGATGGTCATGGATAGCGAGCCAAAACCCGCCAGCAACGAATTGCAGATCCGGATTCCCAGCCAGGAAGGCAGCAATTATGCCTCGCGTCTGATCACGGGAACCGCGCCTGCGCCGGCCAGCCCCGTCTTGCCTGTGCAGTCCAGTCCAGCCGTGGCGCACGCTGCTGATCAGAGTGGCGTGCCTGCCGTGCCGCCAGCATCTGCGCCGCAGACGCTGCAATCCCGTCCCGCAGCGGAAAAACCAGTTGCTGTATCGCCTGCTGGCGCGACGGTCAAGCCAGAAGTCCTTGCTTCGAAACCGGCTACTACGAAACCGCTCAACGAAGCGCAACGCGCCCGCGAAATCCTTGATGGCAAACCTGCTGTGCGCGATGGAGCTGCGAAGTTCTATGTCCAGCTCGGTGTATTCCGGGATGACGCGAATGCCCGCGAGGTGCTCAGTCGTGCGGGGGCTGCAGGGGTCAAGGCCAGTGGTCAGAAGAGTGAGGATAAGACCCGAGTGCGAGCCGGTCCCTTCGCTGATCGTGCGGCCGCGGATGCTATCGTGGCGAAGCTTAAAAATGCCGGGCTGAACGGGATCGTGACGACCAAGTGACCGGGTTTGATTACGCGTTTCTGGGTTTTCTCCTTTTCAGTGTGCTGCTTGGTCTGTGGCGTGGGCTGATCAGCGAAGTGTTTGCCCTGCTGGGATGGATTGTGGCACTGGCCGTTTCCTGGCAGGCGGCGACGCCCGTAGCGCCCTTTCTTGCTGGCCTGGTGCAGGCTCCGTGGTTGCGTTGGCCGCTGGCTTTTGTGCTGGTGTTCATCGTTTTGTTGATCGTACTGGCGGTTCTGCGCTGGATCTTGCGCAGTCTGCTGGAAGCGTCGGGATTGAGTCCGGTGGATCGGTTGCTCGGTGGAGGGTTCGGCGCCGTGCGTGGATTGATCGTGGCCTTGCTGGTCGTGGCAGCGGCGGGGATGACCCGCTTGCCCAAGGAATCCTGGTGGCGCGAAGCCGTATTTGCGCCCCCCCTGGAAACGGCGGTGATTGCCGCCAAACCCTGGCTTCCCAAGGAGCTGGGGCAACGTATCAAGTATTGAGACGGGTGAGAAGGTATGTGTGGAATCATTGGTGTCGTAGCAAAAGGCCCTGTCAATCAACTGCTCTATGATGGTTTGCAGGTTCTGCAGCATCGCGGGCAGGATGCTGCCGGGATCGCAACCGCTGAAGGCGGGCGCTTTCACATGCACAAGGGCTCCGGTCTGGCAAGTGAAGTTTTCCGTACCCGCAACATGCGCAATCTGGCGGGGAACTGGGGGATCGGGCATTGTCGCTATCCGACAGCAGGCTCTGCGTTCAATGCGGCCGAAGCACAACCCTTCTACGTGAATTCGCCTTTTGGCTTGATGCTGGCGCATAACGGCAACCTGACCAATTCGGAAGAACTCAAACGCGAGATGTATCTGGGTGACTTGCGTCACATGAATACGAACTCGGATTCAGAAGTTCTGCTCAATGTGCTGGCACATGAACTGCAAGTTGCTTCGAACGGCACCTTCCGTCTGGATGAAGATACCCTCTTCAGTGCGGTTCAAGGCACCCACAAGCGCGCCAAGGGCGCGTATGCCGCTGTCGTGATGATTGCGGGTTATGGGTTACTGGCGTTCCGTGATCCTTACGGTATCCGCCCGCTGATCCTGGGGCAGCATGAAACACCGGAAGGCACCGAGTACATGGTGGCTTCCGAGTCCGTCGCGCTGGATGTGCTTGGATTCAAGCCCGTTCGCGATATTGCGCCGGGTGAAGCTGTGCTGATCGATACCGACGGAAAGCTCAGCATGCGCCAGTGTGCCGAGGTGCGGGCGTTCGCACCCTGCATGTTCGAATATGTGTACCTGGCCCGGCCGGACTCCATCATCGACGGTATTTCCGTTTATGAAAGCCGGGTAAAGATGGGAGTTTATCTGGCAGAGAAGATCAAGCGCGAGTATGCGCATCTGAAGATCGACGTAGTGATCCCGATTCCCGATTCAAGCCGCTCGGCCGCGATGGAACTGGCCAGCCGGCTGGCGATTCCGTACCGTGAAGGTTTCGTCAAGAACCGCTATATCGGGCGCACCTTCATCATGCCCGGACAGGCGGTTCGCCGGAAATCCGTGCGCCAGAAACTCAATGCCATGCATCAGGAGTTTGTCGGCAAGAATGTATTGCTCGTGGATGACTCGATTGTGCGTGGAACCACGAGTCGCGAGATCATCAATATGGCGCGTGAAGCAGGGGCAACCAAAGTCTTTATGGCTTCTGCAGCGCCTCCCGTACGGCATGCCAATGTGTATGGCATCGACATGCCCAGCCGTACCGAACTGATTGCGGCGTTCCGGGATGCTGATCAGGTTGGTGCAGAGATCGGGGCCGATGCGATGATTTATCAGGATCTGGCTGATCTGAAGAAAGCGGTTGGAGATCTCAATCCGGCGGTAGGCCAGTTCGAGTGCTCCTGTTTTGACGGGATCTATGTTACCGGCGATGTCACGCCGGAATATCTGGATAGCGTTGAAGATGGCCGTGGTGCGGCCAAAGCGGCTGACGAAGATGACGCCCAGCTTGATCTGAACCTGATGGCAGGTGGCGGGCAGTAACCAGCCAGACTGGTGGAATCACGCGTTGCGGGGCGCCTGCTCAAAAGCGGTGCCCCGTTTGCTTTTGTGGAAAAGTTGCGAAGGGTGACTGCCTGATGCAATCAAGGAGACAAAAGCCTCCTTGGTTCATTCACTCAGGGGACGGATGCCGTCATCCCCCACTTGCAACCAGGTGGCCTTGTCGTGCCAATCAGCCAGAACCCAGCGCTGACATTCCCGCCCATCGACATTGAGGATATGGCAGGCCGGTCGATGGGTGTGACCATGGATCATCCAGTCGGCATTGCTGGTCCGGAAAATGGTTTCGACCCGTTGCGCATTGAGGTCGAAAAACTGTCCTGGCTGATAGCTGCGCGCAGTTTCGCTGTTTTGTCGGATGCGCCTGGCCAGTGCTCGCCGAAGCTTGAGCGGAAGGATGCGTAGCAGGGCAAGACACAGCGGTGAGCGGATGCGGCGGCGGAAACGCTGATAGGCAAGGTCATCCGTGCATTGTGCATCGCCGTGCATAAGCACGATGCGATGTCCGCCCGCTTCGATAAGCGCCGGCTCTGTAACGAGTTGTGCGCCGCTGCGCGCAGCAAAGGTCGTGCCGAGCAGGAAATCACGATTGCCGACGATGATCCGGATATCGACACCGTCGTGACTCAGTCCCGCCAGCGCCTCTGCGATACGGGCATGGAAAGGATCATCAAGGTCATCATCGCCGACCCAGAATTCGAACAGATCGCCGAGTATCCACAGTGTCCTGGCCTGACGTGCCGGGCCGTCAATGAACCGCAAGAAGGCTGCGGTGGTTTCCGGTCGCCCGACACAGAGATGGAGGTCCGAGATGAAGAGGATCAAGGCGGGATTCCGGCTGATTGAAGAACGCCGGCACAGGGCCGGCGTTGTTGCATAGACAGGTCGATGTGTGATCGGTCAGACCACTTCAGCCTTGTCGATTACCACGGCTTCGACCGGCACATCGGAGTGATAACCGCTGCGACCGGTTTTCACTGCACGGATCTGATCGACTACGTCCAGCCCTTCGACGACCTTGCCAAACACTGCATAACCCCAACCCTGGGTGTTTTCTGCACGGAAGTTCAGGAAATCATTGTCGACCGTGTTGATGAAGAACTGCGCGGTAGCGGAATGCGGGTCCGAAGTTCGGGCCATGGCAATGGTGCCACGGTCATTCTTGAGACCGTTATTGGCTTCATTCTGGATAGGCGCGTTGCAGGACTTCTGGCTCATGTCCGGCAGCATGCCACCGCCCTGGATCATGAAGTCCTTGATGACGCGGTGGAAAATCGTGCCGTCGTAATGACCCGCCTCCACGTAAGCAAGGAAATTCTTGACGGTCTCGGGGGCCTTCTCGGCATCGAGTTCAAGGGTGATGACGCCGAAGCGGGTGTGCAGCTTGACCATGGGACAACTCCAAAATAGCGGGCCGTGACGCACGGCCCGTGTTGGGGAAAGGGATTACTTGGCGGGAGGAGCGGGCAGGACCTGCATGCTCTTGATGACAACGGGTTCCTGGGGGACGTTTTCGTACGGACCGACTGTTTTGGTGGATACCGCACGGATCTTGTCGACGACATCCATCCCGGCGATCACTTTGCCGAAGACGCAGTAGCCCCAGCCGTCCATGCCAGGATAATCCAGCATGTCGTTGTTTACCGTGTTGATGAAAAACTGGGATGTAGCCGAGTGCGGCGCTTGCGTACGTGCCATGGCTATCGTTCCACGCTCATTCTTGAGCCCGTTGTTGGCTTCGTTCTTGATCGGGGCGCGGGTGCTTTTCTCTGCCATGTTTGCAGTCATGCCACCGCCCTGGATCATGAAGTTCTTGATGACACGGTGGAAGATCGTGCCATCGTAATGCTTGTCTTCCACGTATTTGAGAAAGTTGGCGACGGTCTGCGGTGCTTTGTCCGCATTCAGTTCCAGCGTGATAGCGCCCAGACTGGTGACGATTTGCACCTGCGGGGACGTTGCCGCCCAGCTAATGCTAGTCAGCGAGGTCAGGAGCAAGGCAAGAGCCGCCTGCTTCAACAGGCGAAGCGGGGCATGTATGAACTGACGCATGTTCAGAGAACTCCTTCGTAGATGATTTTCCAGCGCCCGTCTTCCTTGGCCCAGTATTGGCGCTTCTTGGCAACGTTGCTGAGGTTGTTGCTGCTGTAATCCTGATCAAAGGTCACCATGACCAGATCTTCCTTGCCGGGATTACGCAATACGCTCAGATTGCGGACACCCACCTTGACCCAGGTCTTGCCGGTTGTAACGTCACGCTTCTGTTTGGCCCAGGCATCCAGACTCTGGCTTCCCGCACGAAAACGTTTCGAATAGTGATCGAGGTATTTCTCTACATCACGGCTTTCCCAGTCGGCACGCCAATTCTCGATCTCTTTTTTAAGAGAGGTGCGTTCGGTTTGCCAGTCATCCAGTGAAAGCCACTCGATGCCGTTGCTGATGATGACGGGCGTCACGCCGATCTGGAGATAGGTCGACAGCGCGTCCAGATCCTGGTTGGCCAGCACCACGCAGCCTTCCGAAGCTTTCGGCGGACGCGCAAAGGTATCCTTGGGTACCCCGTGTAGCCAGATGCCGTGACCATTACGCCCTTGCATGCGATCCAGGTCATTCGGATAGTTGAGCGGGAAAGCGCGTTTACCGTAGAAGTCGCCGAGCTTTTCGGGCGGCAACACGCCAGTCACCTGATATACCCCGACCGGAGTCTTGTTATCGCCTTCACGTGTCTTCTCAGCCCCCGCTTTGCCTTGACTGATGTACCAATCCGCCACGAAAGAGGGGCGCCCCTTGTCGTTACGGTAGAGGTACAAGCGTGACTGCTTTGTGTCGACGATCACGGCGTAGTCCTGATCCTCACGCATCTGCAGCAGATAGCGCGGCACGATGTTCTGTGCCGGACGATTGCGATAGCCCTGAAGACGTGCCAGGGCTTCCTCGCGGAAATCCTGCATCCGGCCTGCCGGAGCATTGGGCGCATTGCCGAAGGTGGACAGTGGCTGCGAGCGTGCAAGCAGCAAGTCGCCACGGATCAGATGTGCAAGACGGAAATTGGGATACAGATGGATCAGGTTTTCGGTACGGGTGAGTGCCACATCCAGCTGGTTCCGATCAATGTCGTGCATGATCAGACTGATAGTGGCATCCGGCCCCGCATCCGAGACGCCTGCCATGATGGCTGTCGGTGCACCGGCTTTGGCAGAAAACACGATCACCGCGCACGCGGCAACCCGGTGCACTCTGCTGCAGAACAGCCGCTTCAGGATTTTTTTCAACGTCCAATCCGCTCCTGCTGGATTTGCCAGCGACCGCTACGATAAGTCATGACCAGTGTCTTGCCACTGGCCGAACTGAATGTAGTCGAATCATAGTGCTGTTTGAACCGTACCGTTGCATCGTTTCCTTTGACCGAAATATCGATGTCGGACAATGACACTTTGATATTTCCGGGTTTTGTCACGCGCTGGGTGCGCTCTTCTTCCCACGCCTTGCGGGATTTCTTGTCGGGAACCTGAAAATCCTTGGCGTAGTAGGAGAGGTATTCCTTGGCATTCTTGTTGGACCAGGCTGTGGCCCAGGCCTGAACGGCCGAGCGCACGGCCTTCTTGCCATCGTCGGTCGGAGCAGGCTGCGTCGGTTTTGCTTCAGCCGGTTGCGCTGCAACAGGCACGGGGGTTGCGGCAACTGGGGCCGCTACAGGCGCCGGAGCCTTTGCCGGTGGTGTGGTGACGGCCACCGCGGGTACCGGCGGGACGGGGGGTTTTGCCGCAATAACGGGCGTCGGAGCAGGCGTCGCCGCTGCAACGGTAACCGTGGTGGTCTTGGCGGGAGCGCTGGGGCGGGAGCTGGTGGACGTCAGGTCACGCAGCAGGTTCAACTTGGCTTGCGCATTGGCGTTGCTTGAGTCGATCTGTAATGCACGGTCGTAAGCCTGGCGGGCCATCTTGGCGTACAGGTCACCGAGGTTTTCGTGCGCTACCGCATACGAAGGATGGGTGCGAATGGCCATTTCGAGTGCGGCCTTGGCTTTGTCGAACTGCTTTTGCTGAGCGTAAATGACAGCCAGATTATTGTAAGGCTCGGGCAACTCCGGCGCTTCTTCGGTCAGCTTGATGAAGACGGCCGCCGCATCATCAAGTTTGTTCATTTCGGCAAGGATCACGCCTTTGAGAAAACGGGCCTGACGATCCTTGGGGTTGGCGGCCAGGGCACGTTCAACTTTGTCCAGTGCCTGACTTTGCTGCCCCTGCTGCAACAGGGTCTGTGCCTCGGCTAGCGGGTTGGCTGATTGGGCCTGGGCAGCACTGGCCAGAATCGAGGTGGTCAGCGCCAGCAGTGCGGCAACACAGATGCGGAGGCAGGGAGAGTTCGAGCGGCGCATTATGGTAGAGTCGTTCCAGTGCGTTGATCGGCAGAATCCAGTGGATTTTACTGTACATCCGGCCGTAATCCCAATGCCTTGAATAATCTTGCCCATCTGCATGCGACAGATGGCATACGACTCTTTGCCCGAAGCTCACCATCATGCTCAGGATCCACAATTCGCTGGCCCGCGAGAAACAGGCTTTCACTCCCATTGAACCCGGCAAGGTCCGCATGTATGTGTGCGGTTTGACCGTTTACGACTACTTCCACATTGGCAATGCCCGCACCCTGACAGTCTTCGACATGGTCTATCGCTGGCTGCAAACGGCCGGTTATGAAGTTCGTTACGTGCGCAACATCACCGATGTCGACGACAAGATCATCGAGCGTGCCAACCGCAATGGCGAACCGATCGAACAACTGACGACCCGCATGGTAGCGGCCATGCATGAGGACTGTGACCGTCTGCTGATGTTGCGCCCCGATGCCGAGCCGCGTGCCACGCAGCATATAGGTGACATGCAATCCATGATTGGCACCCTGATCGGCAAAGGTAAAGCCTATGCTGCCGATAATGGTGACGTGTATTACGCCGTGCGGGAATTCCCCGGCTACGGCAAGCTCTCCGGCAAGTCCATCGACGACTTGCGCGCCGGCGAGCGGGTTGCGGTCAATACCGCCAAGCGCGATCCGCTTGACTTCGTCTTGTGGAAAGCCGCCAAGCCGCATGAACCGCACTGGACGTCACCCTGGGGCAATGGCCGGCCAGGATGGAACATCGAATGTTCGGCGATGTGTGCTGCCGAGCATGGTGAGACGCTGGATATCCACGGCGGTGGCTGGGATCTGCAGTTTCCCCACCATGAAGGCGAGATCGCCCAGAGCGAGGGGGCTTCCGGCAAGCCTTTCGTGCATTACTGGATGCACGCGGCCTTCCTCAACATGGACAACGAGAAGATGTCCAAGTCGCTGGGCAATGTGTTTACCACCCGCGAGGTGCTCAACAAACTTGATCCGGTGCAAGGTGGTGAAACCGTACGCTTCTTCCTGCTGCGCGGGCATTACCGCTCCGAGATCAACTACACCTGGGACATCCTGCAAGACGCACGTGGCGCGCTGGTCTCGCTCTATACCGCCTTGCGCGACATCCCACCGGTGGCCGTGACGATTGATTGGAATGAGCCCTATGCAGCGCGTTTCCGCGCGGCGATGGATGACGATTTCAACACGCCGATGGCCTTTGCCGTGCTGTTCGAACTGCGCAACGAGATCAATCGCACGCGCTCGTCCGAGCTTTCCGGCTTGCTGCGCGCTTTGGGCGGCACACTGGGCTTTCTGCAAACGGATCCTGCCAGCTTCGTGCATGGCGGCGCGGCCGATGACGCCGAGGCAGCAGAAATCGATGCGCTGATTCTGGCACGGGCCAACGCCAAGAAGGCGCGTGACTTTGCCGAGGCTGACCGCCTGCGTGACGAGATCAAGGCACGTGGCATCATTCTCGAAGACGGCGCAAACGGAACAACCTGGCGCCGCTCATGATCAAGCGGGGGAGGGGGCGATGCAGGTCTATCTGGTAGCGAATCCCAAAGGAGGCGCCGGCAAGAGCACGCTGGCCACCAATCTTGCCGGTCTGCTGGCGCATCGCGGACGGGCGGGAGGTCACCTTCAGGTGATGCTGGGCGATGTGGATCGTCAGCAGTCTTCCCGTCTCTGGCTGGCGCGGCGTCCGCCGGTATTGCCGCCGATCCTGTCCTGGGAACTGACGCCGGGCAAGGCCGCCAAACCCCCACACGGCACCACCCATGTGGTGCTCGATACCCCCGCCGCCCTCCATGGCGACAAGCTCAAGGAATGCCTGAAAATGGCGCATCGGGTCCTGGTTCCGGTGCAGCCGTCGATGTTCGACATCCTGGCCACGCAATCCTTTTTCGAAGAGCTCGCCGAAATGAAGGCGGCACGCGGCGTGCCTGTCGCGCTGGTCGGGATGCGCGTACATGAGCGCACCCGCTCGGCCGATGAATTCCTGCGCTTCATCGAGACGACCGGCTTGCCCCTGATCGCCTGTTTGCGCGACACGCAGAACTATGTGCAGTTGGCCGCACACGGCATGACCCTGTTCGATGTAGCACCCTCCCGCGTCGAGAAGGATCTGGTGCAATGGGCCGTGATCGAATCCTGGCTAGGTTTGCGCTTGCCGCAAACCCTTGATTAGCAGCCTCGAAAGCCCTGCTTCAATCCTTGAGCCGGAACTGGATGGCTTCCCACAGAGCAATGACATCATCGCTGCCCAGCATGAAGCTTTTACCGCTGGCGAGCGTGATCAATACTGCATCCCGGCCTGACACGTTATAGAGCCAGCCGCGCTTGGTGTAATGGATTCCCCAGCCTTCCAGCCAGGTGGACCGGGTGATTTCTGCGCGACTCACTTCGTTCAGGGATTGCTGCTTGCGGATCAATCCGAAGCCGAAACTCCAGTACAGGGTCTGATCCTTGACTTCTATCTTCAGCGAGGAGAACAAGGCCGCGCCAAGGATCAGCACTCCACTCGCCAGCAAGAGCACTGCGCGATGTTCCGGATGGCTGTAAGCCGCCAGCAGACACACCAGCAAGGGCAGACTGATCAATCCCAGCAATGTATGGGCGGCTTGCTTGTGGTGGTAATCCGAAAGTTTTTCCGGGCGCAAAAGCTGCAGTTTCTGGCGTTGGGGGCGTTTTCCGGGTTTGCTCAAGGAGTGCTCCGTTAAGGTTGAATGAGTCAGGATGCAGCAAGGATCTCGGCGGCCAGCGCCTGGATTCCCTGCGTGGACAGATCGGTACTGGTGAAACGTCGGGCGCTGCTGAAACGCGTGAAATTGCGATTCTGCGAACGCGCGTACAGTGGATCGTAATGGCGATCAATCAGTTCAGGATAGAGCTCGGGCAGGGCACCAGTACGTGCCCAGGCTTGCCAGCGCGCCAGCGACTCATTGTCGATCAGGCCTTTGAGGTAACCCAGTTTTTCAGCCAGTCGTTCGGGCTGCTCGCCCAGCCAGGCATAGTCACGCAAAAGGTATTCGATGCGTGCCGCACGGCTGGCTGAAATTTCCACACAAGCGGCTGTCTGCATCCGGGCGACCAGTGCTTCCGGCACGAAAAGCGCACCGATCTTGCGGCTTTCTGCTTCGATGAAAACCGGCCGGCTCAGATCAAAACGGCTGACAGCCTGCTGCACGCAGGTTTCGAACCACTTCTGGGAGGGCTGCGCCTCATCGGGCAAACCGCCCAGGACCGAGCCCTTGTGGGCGGCCAGCGCTTCCAGATCCAGAACCTGCGCCCCTTTTTCGGCAAGCGCGCCGAGCACGGCAGTCTTGCCACTTCCGGTTGCCCCGCACAGCACACGCAGATCCAGCTGACCGGGAATGCTGGACAGTGCGTCGATGACGTGTTGGCGCCAGGTCTTGTAACCCCCTTCGAGCTGACAGGCCTGCCAGCCTACCAGACGCATCCAGGTGACGAAGGAACCACTGCGCATGCCGCCACGCCAGCAGTAAAGTAGCGGACGCCAGTTTTTCGGACGATCTGCCAGGGTGGTCTTGAGGTGGCGCGCAATGTTCTCGGCAACCAGTGCGCCACCGAGCCGACGCGCTTCGAAAGGTGAGTGCTGCTTGTACAAGGTGCCGATCAGAGCACGCTGTGCGTTGTCCAGCACCGGGCAGTTGATGGCGCCGGGGATGCGATCCGCGGCATATTCGGCGGGTGAGCGGACATCGATGATCTCGTCGAAAGCCGCGATATCTGCTAGGGTCACCACAGCTTTGGACATGAGGGATTGAGGATGCAGGAAATCAGGTTGACGCAATTCTCCCACGGTGGCGGCTGCGGCTGCAAAATTGCACCCGGCATTCTCAGCGACATTCTTGCGCGTGCCCCGCAAGGAATCATTCCACCTGAATTGATGGTCGGCATCGAGACTTCGGATGATGCGGCGGTGTATCGCTTGAACGATGCCCAGGCACTGATCGCCACCACCGACTTTTTCACCCCCATCGTCGATGATCCGTATGACTTCGGACGGATTGCGGCAACCAATGCGATCTCCGACGTTTACGCCATGGGTGGCACACCGATCATGGCGCTGGCGATCGTTGGCATGCCGCTGGACAAGCTCCCTCCGGAGGTGATCGGCAAGGTGCTCGAAGGTGGCGCCAGCATCTGTCGCGAGGCGGGCATCCCGATTGCAGGAGGACACTCGATCGATGTGCTGGAGCCGATCTATGGCCTCGTTGCGTTGGGCTTGGTACATCCGGATCATGTACGGCGCAATGCCGATGCGCGTGCCGGGGATGTACTGATCCTGGGCAAACCGCTGGGCGTTGGCGTTCTGAGTGCGGCACTCAAGAAAGGCATGCTGGACACAGCCGGCTATGCCGAAATGATCCATCACACGACGCAGCTCAATCGTGTCGGACCGCTACTGGCGAAGCTGGCCGATGTACATGCGCTCACCGATGTCACCGGTTTCGGCCTGGCGGGGCATCTGCTGGAAATCTGTCGTGGTTCGCAACTGGCGGCACGGCTCGATTTTTCGTCCATCCCGCGGATAGCCATCGCGGAAGATCTTGCACGCAGCGGCACGCGTACCGGCGCCTCGCCACGTAACTGGGCCGCGTATGGCAATGCTGTACACTTATCAGGTGCCTTTGCGGACTGGCAGCAGACCCTGATGACCGACCCCCAGACCAGCGGTGGCCTGCTAGTGAGTTGTGCGCCAGGCGCTGCCGATGAGGTGCTGTGCCTTTTTCATGACAATGGATTTGGCAAGGCAAGCGTCATTGGAACACTTGCAGCGGGGGATGCTGAAGTAACGGTGGCATAGCGCTGCAACGATTGCCAAGGGAGTGATCTGGCAAGTCCATGCATGACACATGATTTGTGTGAGGAGCAGACAAGATGAAGCGAAGCCTGTTGCTGATGATGCTGTGTGCCAGCGCCTGCACGGTGCAGGCCGAAGTCTTCAAATGGGTCGATGCCGAGGGGAAAATCCAGTACGGCGATGATCCGCCAAAAAATGTCAAGGCACAGAAAATCTCTGGTGGCGTGACGGTCGTGCCGGCAATCGTCGTTCCTGCGGCAGCCTCCGCGCCCCAAGGCAAAACCCGGACAGAGGCAGTTGATGAAGGCACGCGCGGGGCGATCAGCCGTAAGCCGGAGAGTGTGTCTGCCGCAGCCAGTGCTCCGGCTGAATTGACTGCCGCAGCGCGGGCGGAAGCGCGTCAGAAAGCCATCGAGCTATGTCAGCAGAACCGGGGCAGCAATTGCGAGAACGAGGTGGATGCGCAGTTGTACGGCTTATCCGGTACGGTCTTTGTACCCGTGCCGGGCTGGAGTCAGCCACCGATCCGGCCGATCCAGCGCCATGTTCCGGAACCCAAACCTCAGCAGTCGGCCACCGCGACCATGAGCAACAAGGATCGCAAGCTGCCCCAGAGCAAACTCAAACCCGCGAGCGAGTGAAGTGCATCAATACATGAGCCCGTATGCCGCTCATTTTTTCAGCAAAGGTTTAAGTGCCGGCCATACATTCTGCAGGATCAACGTTTGAGCTGCGCTGGTCGGGTGCAGATTATCGTTCTGGAACAGGTCCTCACGCAGAGCGAACCCTTCCATCATGAAAGGTAGCAGGGCGGTTTTGCGTTCCTTGGCCAGGGTACCGTAAATTTCCTGGAACTTTGTGGTGTAGATCGGGCCGAAGTTGGGCGGCATGCGCATGCCGATGAGCATGACTTTCGCGCCCGCACCCTGGGAAGCGCGGATCATGGCGTCGAGATTGTTGCGCATGGCGGCTATCGGCAGACCACGCAAACCGTCATTGGCACCGAGTTCGATGATCACGATGGCCGGCTTGTGTTCGCTCAGCGCAGCAGGCAAGCGAGCCAAGCCACCCGCGCTTGTTTCGCCGCTGATGCTGGCATTGACGATCTGGTAACGGTAGCCTTCGCGTTGCAGCTTCTGGTCGAGCAGCCTGGGCCACGCGGTTTCCTGCGGGATGCCATACGCGGCAGAAAGGCTGTCACCCCAGATGAGCAGGGTGGCGGCAGAAGAATTTTGAACGAACATGATGGTAAACAGAATGACTATGCAGCGTGCCATGGAGGAAAACTCCGGACTGGTATTGAAGGTGAAGGGCCTGGGCAAAACGGTGGCGCTGGCCGACGGCGGCACGCTGGATATTCTGCAGGAGATCGACTTCTCTGTGGGCGCCGGCGAGACAGCAGCCATCGTCGGTGCCTCTGGCTCGGGCAAGTCCACGCTTCTCGGACTGCTCGCCGGGCTGGATGTTCCCACTACCGGCTCGGTACAGCTGGGGGGGACGGAAATCTTCTCGCTCGATGAAGATGCGCGTGCAGCCTTGCGTGGCGAGATGATCGGCTTCGTCTTCCAGTCTTTCCAGCTTTTGCCGGCACTCACCGCACTGGAAAACGTGATGATGCCTCTCGAACTGGCTGCGCGGAATGGCGCCAAAGACACGGCACAACGCTGGCTGGATCGGGTGGGCCTCGCTTCGCGTCTGACGCACTACCCCAAGCATCTTTCCGGTGGCGAGCAGCAGCGCGTGGCGCTGGCGCGTGCCTTTGCAATGCAGCCAGCCTTGCTGCTGGCTGATGAACCGACGGGTAATCTCGATGGAGCAACCGGCCACCACATCATCGATCTGATCTTCGAACTCAACCGTGAATCCGGTACCACGCTGCTCTTGGTGACTCACGACGAGGCACTGGCCAGCGCTTGCGGGCGCAGCATCCGGCTGCGCGATGGGCGGATGGTGGCGTCAACCTAGCAAGTTGCGGATCAATGCCGGCTGGGGAACGTCGGGCAAGATCACATCGGGATCCGGTGTCGCATTCGAATCGACAAAGCGTGTGGCACATTCGCGCCAGTCGATCAGTTCCATGCGGCCATCGAAGTGTTCGACTATCGCGGTGCAGCTATCGACCCAGTCACCGCAGTTGATGTATTCGATGCCCTGAATTGTCTTGATCGTTGCTGCATGGATGTGGCCGCAGATTACGCCATCAACGCTACGCTCGCGCATGCCTCGCACCACCGAGTCCTCGAAATCGAAGATGAAGCTCACGGCTGTCTTGACCTTGCGTTTGGCATATCCGGCCAGTGACCAGTAGCCAGGTATGTTGAGCCGGCGGCGGATGATCGACAACCAGCCATTGATGCGGACCAGCGTGTTGTAGGCCACATCGCCCAGCACGGCTACCCAGCGATGGTGGCGGGTGACCTGATCGTATTCGTCGCCATGGATCAACAGATAGCGTTTACCGTCTGCTGCGGTGTGCAGATACTCGAGACACAATTCGATGTCGCCGAAGCTGATACCGCAGTGCTCGCGCAAGGCCTCGTCGTGATTGCCGGGAATGAAGCGGATCTTGACGCCCTTGCGGGCGCGCCGCAGGAGTTTTTGAACGAAGGTGTTTTGCGGATTCGTCCAGTGCACGCTGCGATTCATCGCCCAGAAATCGATGATGTCGCCGATAAGGAAGATGTTGTCGGAATCGTGATGGCGCAGGAAGGCCAAGAGACTTTCGGCCTGGCAGCCACGGGTGCCGAGATGGATGTCCGAGAGGAAAATCGAGCGTACTTGCGGCATGTCTTTCCGGTATGCAAGGCGGTTTGCCTGCCTGTGGAAACTACGCGGCCGATGTGACAGGATGATTAAATCCATCTGTCACACGATTCAGAATGCCCTGTTTTTGCTGCTAGGATCGAAGAAGAGAAAAAACCGATGGAACCCCTCATGCGTCTCACCAAGCTTTCCCGTGTTCGTCTTTTGTGGCAGCGCCGGCGTGTGCGCGTTGTCTCGAAAACCTTGCTGGCTGGTGGGCTGGCCCTGGTGGTACTGAGTTACTTCGGCATCCCGCCACTTTTGCGCTGGGCCATCGAACGCCAAGGCAGTCTGGCACTGGGGCGCGAGGTGACGGTGGCGCGTGTGCAATTCAATCCGCTGATCCTGAGTGCCCGCATCGAAGGACTGCGCATTGCCGAGGCCGACGGGAAAAGCGAGTTCTTGAGTCTGGGTGCGCTGAGCGCCAATCTGTCTGTGTCGTCGATCTGGCATCGTGGCCTGGTGCTGGATGCCCTGTGTATCGAGCAGCCGGTCGTGCATCTGGTCCATCTGGAGCCGGGGCGTTTCAACTTCAGCGACATCCTGGAGCGGTTCGCCGCCCAACCCAAGGCCGAGCCGGCCGCCTCGCCAGCCCGATTTTCCTTGAATAACATCGAGTTGCTCGATGGTCGCATCGAGTTCGACGACCATCCTGCGGGGCGCGTCCACAAGATCGAACAGCTTGGCATTGGTGTTCCTTTTGTTTCCAGCTTGCCGACACGGACGGACAACTTTGTGGAGCCCAAGCTTGAAGCGCGCATCAATGGCGCCGAATTCCGGTTACAGGGCCAGATGAAACTGTTTTCGGACCATCGCGAAGCCAGTCTGAATCTTGGGTTCGAGCCTTTTGATGTGATCCCGTATCTGGTTTATGTGCCGGGCAAATTACCCGTGAAAATCGAGCGCGCCAGGCTCGCCTCCGATTTGCGCCTGGTATGGGCCGAAGCGTCCGAGAAGCAGCCTGCCTCACTGGTCTTGAGTGGCAAGCTGAGTCTGAGTGATGTCGCACTGAAAGATCCTGTGGGCGCCCCCTTGTTTGCGGTGGAGACGTTGGGCGTGGATATCGAGCGTTTCGAAGCACTCGCAAACCCCATGGTAGTTCGCCTGAATCAGGTGCAAATCGATTCACCCAGCCTGGATGTGTCACGGGCGAAAAACGGGCAGGTCAACCTCGTCAGTCTGTCGGGGCTAGGCAAACCGGTGCCGAAAACCGGGAACGAAGCTTCCGCTCTGCCGCCACTGGTTTTCATCGACAAGCTGCTGTTGAGCAAGGGCAGGGTGCGTTGGCATGACGAGGCCGTGCCCGGTGCCTACAACTTCGTGCTGAGTCCGCTGGAGGTTGAACTCAGCAAGCTTGATCTGGGCAACAGCAAACCGGCCCGTCTCAAACTCACGGCCCAGGGCGGCAAGGGCGAGAAGTTCTCGCTGGATGCGCAGCTTGATGTGAAAGCAGGGCGCTATAACGGACATCTGGCCACCAGCAAGATCGTGATCGAAACCTTGCGTCCCTACTATGCTGCGGCATTTGACCGCGCCCAGTTGCGTGGGGAAGGTGCCCTGGAAGGAGACTTCAAGATTACTCCAGGCAAGGACGGGAGTGCTGTTCGCCTCGACAAAGTGGTCCTGAACGTCAAGGATTTCACGCTCGGCGAACTCAATGCCAAAGAGCCTCTGGTCAGACTGCCGATCTCTCATGCAGAAGGCGTCAGCGTTGATCTGGCCACGCGTGAAGTCAATCTGGGTCGCTACACGAACCAAGGCGCACGCGTGATGCTGGCGCGTGACAAGAATGGCACACTCAATCTGGTCAGCCTGCTGCAGTCACATTCGGTGGCCAATGAAAGAGCCAAAGAGGTGCTGCAGGACAAACTGCAGACTGTTGCTTCCGCAGCAGTGGCTGTTGCTCCGCCGGCGGTACCGGATGCGGCTTGGCGGCTCAAGCTGGAGAGTGCCACGCTGACTGGTGGCAGCGTGCACTTCGATGATCGCTCGGGCAGCACGCCCGTAGCAATGAACATCACGGAACTGGGTCTGCGCGTCAAGGACTGGAGCAATCAGCCCGGTGTCCAGGCGAAAGCTGAGCTGCAGGCGCGCGTAAACAAGACCGGAATAATCAACATCGGCGGGCAGGTTGGCACCGAACCCTTGAAAGGCGCTCTACGACTGGATTTGCGCAAGGTCGAGTTTTTGCCGGTGCAGCCGTATATCGACGATCTGTATCGCATCCTGATCACGCGCGGCAACCTGTCAATGCGCGGCAATCTGGCTTTCGATCTGGGCAAGCCTGACAAACCGGACATCCGATATGCCGGCATGCTGGCTGTCGAGGATTTCAACTCGCTGGATCGCCTCAATGACACGGACTTCATGCGCTGGAAGCGCTTCACCCTGGATCAGGTAAGTTTGCAGACCCAGCCGCTGGCTTTCCGCACCCACGAAATCCGGCTGGAAGATTTCTATACCCGTTTGATCCTCGATGCACAGGGGCGCCTCAATGTCCGCGAGTTGGCGGCGAATGAGCAACATGCGTCACAACCGTCTGCGGCAGCATCGTCCCCGGTCGGCGCTTCTTTGCCGATGGCCAGCGATCCCTTGCCCGCCAAATCGTCAGGACCGCAGCTTCAAGTGAAAATAGACAAGATCGCCGTGGCCAACGGCCATGTCAATTACATCGATCGCTTTGTGAAACCCAACTACGAAGCCAACCTCCTGGCACTCAATGGCAGTCTCTCAGGCTTGTCTTCAAACCAGGACTCGGTGGCCACACTGGACCTGAAAGCCAGCATGGATGGCTCTGCACCGGTGACGATCGCCGGTGAGCTCAATCCGTTCCGCCAGGATAGTTTTCTGGATATCCAGGCCGGCGTGCGTGATGTGGACCTGACCGGCGTGTCCACCTACGCCGCCAAATTCGTCGGCTATGGTATCGACAAGGGCAAGCTCTCGATGGCAGTGCAGTACAAGATCCGGGATCGTACGCTGAGTGCCCAGAACCGCGTCACACTGGATCAGCTGACATTCGGCCAGAAGGTGGAGAGCCCGTCGGCCACCAAATTGCCGGTTCTTTTCGCGGTTTCCCTGCTCAAGGATCGACATGGCGTCATCGATATCAACCTGCCCATTTCGGGTTCGCTGGACGACCCCCAATTCAGTGTGGGAGGCGTGATCCTGCGGGTGATCACGAACCTGATCGGCAAGGCAGCTACCGCCCCCTTTGCCTTGATCGGGTCGATGTTCGGTGGCGGAGAAGAACTTTCCTTCCTCGATTTCGAGCCAGGATCCGCCCTGATTCGGGCTTCAGCCGAAGAAAAGTTGC
>JAGTRY010000040.1 GCA_018262235.1 Pseudomonadota bacterium | reverse complement strand
GGATGGCTTCATGTACCGGATGCGAACTTTGGCAGAACGGAAGGTGAAGTCGCATGAAGCGATGAACTTCTTCCTGCGCGTCTTTACTGATCCGGAATCAACAACAACCGGCCTCACCAACGAGCGGGCGATCAAGGCTGTACAGACGCTCTATGACGGCAACGGCAAAGGTGCGGAACTGAGCTCAGCCAAGGGGACGGCCTGGGGGCTGCTGAACTCAGTCACCGAGTTCGTCGATCACCAGCGCCGCGCTCGTAGCCAGGACTATCGGCTGGATTCGGCATGGTTCGGCCAAGGGGCTGTCATCAAGCGCAAGGCGCTGGAAGAGGTGTTCAAGATGGTGGCTTGATGAAAAGGGCTGCCAGTCGAGGTTTCTGGACTGGCACATCCTGTTTCTCCACCCTTCCGCCCGCGAATCCCCCCCGCCTGGGCCTTCATGCCCTGGTTCGCAAACGGGCCTTCCGTCTGCCGCGATACTGCCGGTCAGGAAAAATCAGCCCATCCATTGGTGACGTTTTCATCGATAGTGTTGCCGATTGCCGTGACCGCACTGACAAGCCCGCAGGAAATGTCCGCCAGGGCAAGGCCGCAGATCAGTATGCCAGACGCTATCGTACCCACGGGCACGATCTTGATCAGCTTGTCATTGACAGCGGGAACCCACCTGAACATGAGCGGTATCTGCCCGACGAGCATGCCGAACTCGTTGGCGATCTCCCAGCCGCGAAGTCCTGTGTTGTTGGCAATCATGATGCCCGTGTAGATGACGCAGCCTGCAATGCCGACAACACCGATGATGCTGTCGATGGCTGCACTCGCATACCCGCCGATCGGCGCTGGAATGAATCCGCATACGAAGCCGACGATACCCGCAGCCAGACCTATCAACCACGTCATGGATGGCCAGTTGCCTGCCGGTTTGAGCTGTTGTTCCTTTTTCCAGAGTACGCCTTCTGCGCTTTCCGGCAAATACTCCATGACAAGATTGCGTACCAGCGACAGGATGGTTCCAATGACCGACACGGCAGAATTGACTGCGCCGATCACGGCATTGATCACCCCGAAAGTCTTGCTGCCCGCACCGAATATGGCCGAATCCAGCGCGTCGGTGGCGGCTGCCAGCGGTGCGCAGATGGTGGCACTGACAAAGCTTCCGATCAGGTTGCACACGGTGACGACTGGGGTGAGTGCCCGCACAATGCCTTTGTATTGATTCAGGGATTTTTTGACCCTTTCAACATTTTCCGGACTGGGCGTCTCCTTGAACAGCGATGCCAGCTCCACGGAGAGCAGTGCGGTCAGGTCGATGGGGTCGATGCTGTTTTGTGACTGACCGCCCTTGGTCGGCAGCAGTCCAGAATTCAGCAGGCTGTCTTTCGTGGCTTCGTCAAAGGGTTCCTTGCCCAGGGTGACAATCTTCCAGAACACCGTGAGGGCCACCGAATACATGAAGGTAAACAGGTCCATCACCGTGAGTTTGCGTCCGAGTATCAGCCAGGCAAGCTGGGTGACACCAGGGATGTCGATCTGCTGGTTGAGGAACTTGCGGAACAGCGCGATGGCTTCGGCAAGGAGCGCGAAGATGACATCCAGCACCTTGACCACCAGATCGGCCGACAGGTGGATCACACGCCGTACATAGCCGATTATCTTGTAGAGATCGGCTGCCGTGAGCCCTTCCTTGAGGGTTTCACCAATGTCCTTGGCTAGGTCGATAACGACTTTTGAAAGGCTGTCCTTGTGCTCGTCGTAGTTCATCAGTTCATCGGCAAGTGCCTTCAGTTTTTCAGTCAGGCGGCCACCATCCTGCGGGGTGATCAGGTTGGCCGAACAGAGTTTGTCGAAGCGGTCACTGTGGGTCGTAATGCGTTCGCTGACCCATCTGGCCTGCACGCCACCGGTCTGCATCACGGAGTTTATGCCACTGTATGTGCTGGTACCTTCTTTCTTGTTGGGTATGCCAGACGAGAATATCTGGCTGAGCGTCATCTGTTTGGCAAAAGTCTCGATATTGGAGAGCTGGCTGTCGACGTTCTGGATGACCTTGCCGGTGACATCGTGCACCAGGGTGGATAACCCGTCCCCGACTGTTTTTTCGAGCAGCAGGAGCCCGCCGTTGATGACATAGGACAGGCAGTCGTTGGTACGCAGGATGGCCTTGGTGTCGAACAGTGAGGCAACAACGTTGAGCAGGGTCTTGGCGGCGTCAATGACCACTTTCACCGCGTCGGAGATGGTTTGAAACAGGGTTTCCATCCCCTGCGTGATTCCGGCGGCCGTATCAACGATGAAGTTGTAGGCCTGTTCGCCAAGCTTGAAGACGAACTGGATGCAGGCCTTCCCGATGGTGATGGCCCATTCGGCCACCTTGGTGACGCTGGTGCGAATCCAGTTGATGACATCGCCAATAAAGCTGAACAAACCGTCGGTGCCGTTGGCGGACATGTATGTGGTCGCCAGATGGGTCGCGCCGCCGATGCTGAGGTCATCAGGCAGGGGGCCCCGCCATTTGCGGATGGACAGAACGGGAACGGCGTTCGGGGCATCGGCATTTTTGACGGTGATGTGATACGAGGCGGATTCTTTCGTGATGCCGGGTGTGGTTCCCTGGGTGTTTTGACCCAGCGATTCCCCCGCCTTGCGCACGATTTCCGCGAGATCCTTGCCCTGCTGTGTCCCGTGCAGGGAATCCGGCAACAGCCCCGCTGTGTGCAAACGGTCCTCATCAATCTTGTGGTCTTTCTGGCGTCCGGCGAGGCGGCGTGCGACAGCTCCGTTGGAGCCAAATTCCCTGGGTTCCGCATCTCCCGAGGGGAATGCGACCTTGAAAACCGGGGCATCCACCGAGTCGGCCTTGAACTTGACGATGATCATTCCGGACTCGTTTGCGAAGGCCCGGATCGGTTCGGTACACGACAGATGGCGGCTGACGCCGTTGACAACCGCCGTGCATGGAAAGCTTGATGTCATATATACGAGCGCATCGGACGCCAACCTGCCTTCTTGGGTGGTCAGCGTGATTTCGGTGGTGTGCGTGATGCAGCTCTCGGGCTGATCAATGCTTTCCCGTGCGGTTTCAATCGTTGTGGAGTGCCAGGCCTGGCCGGACGGGTCCTGAGCCTTGCGCTCGATGGCGATGCCTTGCTGGCTGGACGACAGGAATCCGGTGCAATGCGTCTGCTCGGTGACCACGAACATCTCGGCCCCGTTTTTCATGCGATAGGGAACTGCGACCGTGCGGGTCTGTTCAGACAGGCGCGACCAGTCCGAAAATAGCGGCACGCCATTTGTGTCCGTGCCTGCCTGACGCTTGATCCAGAGGCAGCGCCTGCTCGTGGCATCAATGGCGAAGACTGCCGCGCGCACTTCGCCGTTTCCTGTTCCTTTCAAACTGGAAGTGTCATCGCGGGCCACGCGGACGATATCGACTGTCAGTGGCACAGTGCCATCGTCTGACAGGCTCTTCACCACAGGCGTGCCACTTTCAATGTTGCTGACCAGATACACCTTTTTCGTCGTGGAGGAATGCACAACAAAGTTACCCGGCTGGTCCGGGATATCAAGAAACCGTGCTGCGCTGAGGTCTCCTATGCCCTTGATGTACTGGTCAAGGTCGATCTGCTTCCACGATTGGGAGTAATCAAGCCTGACACCGTCTTCCGCCTTGCTCTTGATGCCTATGTGCTGGTACTCGATGAGCGCACCCCTGCCAAGCCGGAACAGGGTGCCCAGCGATTGCGGGTCGGTATTGGATGCCAGCCTGAAGAAGTGTTCGGCTTCAAGCGGAAACGATGCAAGTCCGGTCTTCCATGTGCCGTTGTCCTGAAATACCAGTGCAAATACTTCTGTTTCGCTTGAATATCCGGTGGGCTTGCCATAAATGAGGGTGTCTCCCTGGGGCGTGACGAACAGCTCGGTCTGTTCGGAACCCCAAAGGGCATTGGCAACTTCTCCCTTGACCTTCCAGCTGCCCCATTCACCCTGAGCATCTTGCACCATGGGTTCGATATAGCGGCGCTTGGGTTCATTGTGGCCGGTGCCGACTTTTTCCGGATAGTGAATGAGCGCATAGCTGACACCGTTCTGCCGGAAGCCGCGAATCTCGGCAATATCGTCACGCACCCATTTGTTGGTTTCCGTACGGGAGTCCGGAACGCTCACCTGTTTTTCCGACCACCCTGAATCCGATTTCCCGGCGGTCTGTTCCGTGTTCCTTGTCGATGGCTGGTTCTGTTCGGTATCAAGCTGGTTGGTGCGAAAAACATGCAGGAGCCTGTTGTCAGGTGTGACCGTCAGGAGTTCAAGCTCAGAGCCATTCTGAAGCACGGTAAAGCATGCATCCAGATTGTCGTCCCGCACCGGCGGTATGCTTACGGCAAGCCGATCCTCCATCGTGTCACTGTTGACCTTCATTGCGGTTGCGACCGGGCGTTCAGATTCACTTTGCGACTGGATTTCTATCATGGCGGTTGTCTCGATGTGTATGTTGAAAGAACGCGGGTTGAATCGTTTTAAAATTCTGTCACTTTGACGTGGCTGGTTTTCCAGAGCAGTTCATCAGCAAGATGTAAGGTATGTCCGGGCCGGATTGTTCCGGCGTGATATCCCAGTCATCATAGGGGTCGGGGCCCCATTTCGATGTCGATGACGAGGCGCCCGAGCCAGTATTTTTCTTCTTGATTGATTCCTGGTAAGCGTAAGCCTGTGTCTTTGAAAACTCGTATTTCACTGCGGGGTGTGTATGCAGGGGTTTCCTGTAATCATTCGACAGCGCTTTCCCGTAACCCCGGGCGGCCACATCTTTGTCGGGTGCCACCATCAGAAAGTAGCCATCTGTCTGCGGAAATTCTGCCTGATCTCCGCATGTGGCACTTGCACGGAAATAGGCCATGCTTTCGGGAAGCGGGGTTTCTGTGGCCGTAGTGCCTGTCTTCAGGCAGGTCATCAACGTATAGAATGGAAGCCCGTCCTTTGAAATCTCGGAGTTGACAGGTGAAGTCCGGAAATTCAGCCAGGTCTCACTGGATTTGTGGACCGGACCATTGGCTGAAGGGGAAGACGACAGGGTGTCCAATGACGCCGTGCTTTTTTTGACATATTGTGCATCGGCGTCGTGATCGTGTCTGAGCAAGTTGCCATTGAATGAACTCTCAGTCCAGGCCGTCCCCGCCACAGGTTCGGTTTCTGTCTCCACGATCTTGAATTTCGGAACGATGAAACGGCCCTGGGCTTTTATATATGGCTTCCATCCCAGAGCGGGGTCTTCACGTTGCGGGCAGGTGTTGCCAGTGAAATACATGACGCTGCTCAGAGGCAAGGCGTCAATTATCCCTGAGTCATTTTGTTCCTCACAGAGCGTTGCATAAAACAGTGGGAGATTGAGGTCGAACCCCTTGGTCTCTCCCTTGATCTGATAGGGGTCGTCCTGGTTTTGGGCCGTGGGCACCCCTGAGGACCATGCCGACGTTGCCGTCGCTGTATTTTTTTGCTGTTTGGGGATTTCGTTGAATATCACAGGTTCCGGCGCCACAATGTACTGATGGACGTGCTGGGGCGGGTGTCCGGGACTGAACGTTTGCCCCAGCGTCTGCCCCTGGTTTCCGTTTGCTGCCGACAGGATCAAACGTTGCCTGGCATAGTCGGCAGGCTTCCATCCCGACGGACAGGTGTTCGTCGCTGTCATGAAAAATGCAATCAGCCTGGGAGTTTCCGCCCCTGCGCTCGTGGGTATGAGCGTCATGACAAGACTGGCTGCGAGGGAGCCAGTCAGATACCAGACGATTGACTGCGTTTGTACTTTATCGAGCATCTTGTGTCTCTTGTGTACGCAGGGTCAGCGTGCGTCCAGGCATTTGATCATGACCAGACAGGGGTTTTGTACGGACCATAAATCGGGGAACACTTCCAGCGGCAAGTATCCTATGTGCTGGTAGAAGGCGTGTGTCTGCCGATACTCCGGGTAGAGGTGCGATTCTTCTGCCAGTGTTTTGACCTGCAGGAAACGTGCGCCCTGTCCGGCCGCCCAGTCTTCTGCATGGGTCAGCAGAATTCTGCCGAAGCCTTTGCACCGGTATGTCTGTTGAATGACAATGCTGTGGATTTCCCAGACCTTGGGAAAATGCCGTTGCAGCGAGACAAACCCCGCCAGTGTTTCACCAGTATAGGCCGAGAAGGTAGGCAGTCGTGCGGCATCGCGGACGTAGTCCAGCAGGACTTCTTCGATGCCGAACCACTGCGGCAGGCTGCGCAGAATGCCTTCGTAATTGGCTTTGGTGTCAGGGTGTGGCCCCAGAATTCGCATTGTGTCCGAGCCTCGTCGATCAGGTGCGGAAAATGAAGTAGACCGCCCCCACCATGCAGAGCGTGGCCCAAAGGTAATCCAGTTTCAGGGGTTGCTGCATGTAGTACACCGAAAAGGGCACAAACACGATGAGCGTGATGGCCTTCTGCATGATCTTGAGCTGACCGAGCGTGAGGGCCGCCTCGATCTGGGCGAAGACATCACCGTCGAGCGCAACCGCCTGAAGGCCGAACCAACCCTGCGCGAATTCTTCGACGAGCAGTACATGCCTTACGCCAAGAGCGCGAAGAAGAGCTGGCGCGATGACCAGAACCGCTTCAAACGGATCGGTGAGAAGTTCGGTGACAGCATGCAGAGTGTCTTGCGCTACTGAGCATCCTGCAGATGCGGCCCGCGCTGCTAACCGGCTTGTCCGCGCTTGCCATGACGCTCGAAGGGGCTACGCAATGGGTGCTGACCAGCGATGCCGCCTATGCCCGCCAGCAACTGGCGGAAGCAGGCGCGGCGGACCTGGAAGAAATTGATCCTGCCCTCGTGATCCGTCGTCAGTACAACGACATCGCGATGCTCTCCACCTTCGGCTGAGATCCAGCCCGCACAGTTTTACCCGCAGTTCCCAACATTCATCCGCAAACACCCAGCCCGGCTCACGCCGCGCTGGGTGTTTGCTTTTCTGGAGGTCACATCATGAAACACGGTAATGCAGTACGACTCGTTTCCACCAAGGACATGAGCCGCGAAAAATGGTTATCCGTTCGCAACGGCGGTATCGGATCGTCTGATGCGGCCGCTGCCATCGGTCTGTCTCCCTACAAGAGCCCCTTGGAACTCTGGCTTGAGAAGACTGGCCGCAAGGAACCGGAAGATTTGAGCGAAAAGGAAGCCGTCTTCTGGGGTTCCACCCTGGAACCGATCCTTGCCGCTGTGTATCAGCAGCGCACTGGCAACAAGGTGCGGCGCGTGAATGCGGTGCTTCAGCATCCGACGCAATCCTTCATGCTCGCTAACCTGGATCGGGCGGTGGGCTATGACGGGATTCTGGAGGTCAAGACGGCCAGCTACCACTCTGGGCAGTTGTGGGAAGAAACAGTCCCTGAAGCCTATCAATGCCAAGTGCTCCACCAGCTCGCCGTCACCGGCAAGGCCTGGGCGGATGTGGCGGTACTGATCGGCGGACAGGACTTCCGGATCTACCGCATCGAGCGCGACGAAGAAAAGATCTTCGATCTCATCGATCTGGAAACCGGCTTCTGGCAGTGCGTGAAGGGTGACGTGCCACCACCTGTTGATGGCTCGGAGTCCAGTGGCCGCGCGCTGAACTGGATGTACCCGCAGGACTCCAGCGAAACCATCGATTGCACGGACTCGAATCAGCTCAACCGCCTGTTCTGCGAACTGCTGGACATGAAGCGTCGGCGTGAGCAGCTGGAATTCCTGGAAGCCACGCACAAGCAGACGATCCAGTCAGCGATGGGCAATGCCACCACCGCGCTGTTCGTGGGCGGCAAAGTCAGCTGGAAGAAGCCCAAGGATAGTCAGGGTGTCGACCTCAAACGCCTGCTGGCCGACAACCCCGCGCTGGCCGCGCAGTACGCCATCACCACACCGGGCACGCGCCGTTTCCTCATGCAGATCGAGAAGCCTGTTCCCAACAACGCCTGAGTATTCCCACTTCTCTCCTACCGCCTCTCCCGTTTCCTTCTTCACCGCACTTCCCCCCCCATTCACTCATTCTGAAAGGAGCAGACCATGATCAAGGGTCTCGCCATTACCCCGCCCGTGATCGGGCGGATTTCCATCGGGCATATCGTCGAGCGCAACGGCAAGCGTTTGCCGGAGAAAGACGATTTCTTCACCATCACTACCCAGGTCCAGAACCGCGAAGGCTGGCTCAACCATCCCCTGCAGACGAAGCTTGCCGAAGGCTCGGCCAACGGCAAGCTACGCGCTATTCCGGTCAAGCTCCTGTTCAATACGCCGGATCTCAACCTACGTGCGCAGTACAGTCTGTTCGACCGCAGCACAGGCAGGCCAGTCTGTGTGGGCGATGGGCAAACCGCCAAACGCAGCACGGAGCAAGGCATTCAGGAAATGCCGTGCCCCTCACCTCAAGGCTGCGAGTACGGCAGATCAGGGGGCTGCAAGCTCTTCGGCAGACTCAACGTGCAGATCGAGGGTCAGGACGATGCGCTGGGCAGCTTCATCTTCCGGACCACTGGCTACAACTCCGTCCGGACGCTTGCGGCCAGGCTGGAATACCTCAACGCCATCAGCGGCGGGAATGCCAAGCATCTGCCTCTGGTGCTCAGGCTTAGAGCAAAGAGCACGACGCTGTCACGGGGCACGCCGGTCTATTACACCGACCTCACGCTGCGGGAGGGTGACAGCCTGACCGAGGCGGTGTGTTTTGCCCGTGCGGAAGCCGTCCGGCAATACGAGGCGGGCGTCGAAACCACAAAGCTGGAGGAGGCAGCCCGGCAAGCGCTGGCCAATGGAAGCTTCGAAGAAAGCGAAGACGAAGCGCCGGCAATAGTGGAGGAGTTTTATCCGGAGGATTCCGCACCGGGTGAGAACACCCTGCCAGCTGAGACCAGCACGACCACCAAGCCGGCACGCCTCACCAGCCGCTTGGGGAAACCGCGGTCTGAGCCCCCGGCATCGGACGGCAGCTGAACGCGCTGCTTACTTCGGCGTTGCCCGACGCAGATCCGGCCGCGTGGCACCAGGCTCAAACAGCGCCTGAACATCCACGTTCAGTACACCCGCGATTTTCGCCAGCACCAGCAAGGAAGGATTGCCAATGGAGCGCTCAATCTGGCTGACGAAGGTCCTGTCGACTTCGGCCTCCAGTGCGAGCCGCTCCTGGGTAATGCCGCGCTCGATCCGCAAGGAACGAATCCTTGCAGCCAGGTCATTTCGAAGTTCTTCCAGTGCGCGAGCCATACCCGAAGGGTGTATGTCTTGCGACCATCAATCCACGGGATATACACTTCAAAGAAGATTATTTACTGCATTTGCGATTTTGCGGATTTTTCTCATTTAGGAAAGTGTGCGCCTATCTGCTTGGCTCGGCAGGGAGCGTCCGTTCTTTCCTTGAAAGATTTTTCATCAGGAGAACCATCATGAAACATAACAACCTATCTTCGTCCATTCCGGCGGCAATCCTTGTTTGCTTGTTGGCCGCCTGCGGAGGCGGTGGGGGGAGTGGAAGTTCCAGCACGACTCCTACCACAAGCAACGCTAGCTCAAGCTCTTCCAGCAGCTCCAGTAGTTCATCCAGCTCCAGCAGCTCTTCATCAAGCAGTGGCGGAGCCTTGTTGTCCGGCGTCTATACCGATAGCCCGGTCTCTGGGCTGACTTACACCACGTCTACAGGGCTCACCGGCACGACCAACCTGAATGGTGATTACAGCTACCACGCAGGGGATACGGTCACGTTCAAGCTGTATGGCACGACGCTGAACACGGCTGCGGCCTCGGTCGTTTTGACGCCGGCTGATGCCAACAACGTGGATGTGGACTACACCGTCAATCTGCTGCGCTTCTTGCAGACGGTGGATACCGACCAGAACCTCGCGAACGGCATTACCTTGCCTGCAGTCGATACGGGGGATGCGAACCTCGTCATCAACTTCAACCAGGACATCTATGCGTTTGAGCAAGATGCGACTGTTCTGGCCTTCCTGACGAAGTATGCGTCCGGCCGTTCGCTGGTCAGCATTGAAACAGCCGTCACGCACTTCAACTCGACTATTGCTGCCTATAACAACACCGTTCTGGACCTGACGGGCGCCACGCTGACGAGCAAAACCTACAGCAACCTGTGCGCCAACATGTCCTCGGTGTACCAGTCGCTGACTTACGTTGTGAATGCCGGTGGCACGCAGTACGTGCTGACCGGAAGCGATGCCGTGGGTTACTCGTCATCGATCACCTCTGCCACCTCCATTGGGAGCGTAGCGTGCGTGAAAACGGCCTATACAACCAATAACACCAAGACCATCGCCAGCCTCACCGACGCGGGCAATGTGTTCTACGGTGGTCCGGTCTACACGTACCAGCAGATGAACCGCATTGCCATCAAGGCCGCACAGTCGATGGCCGGCTCACCCGCGCTGGGTCTGAAGAGTGTGGAAATCGTCTGGTACACGCCGGGCACGAAGACCATCACCACTGCTCGTCACTTCATCAAGACAGATGGCGTAACGCCGAACTGCCCGTACTACAGCACCAAGGAAGTTCTGACGATCAGCAGCGGCGGGCAGGTTTTTTAACCGACGTCTGAGCGGTATCGCTCTCCCAGCCAGATGAGAGAGATCTTTCACTCTGCATAACAACCCACTCCTTTGCTTCGGCCTCCGGACCATGGCGAAGGGGTGGGTTTTCTTCTATCCCCTCTTCATTTTTGGCAATCACACGAGGCAATCATGCAAACCAAGCCGCTCATCAGAATGGCCGCTGTGCTTTGAAGTTTGCCGGATGGGCACTTCACCCTTCTCGGCCACAGCAGCCGTTCAATCACTCCCAAGCAAACGGCAAGTATGGAGTGTGCAGCAGACGTAGTAGTAACTACGAAAGCCAGGCCGATTCATTTCGGGAACGGGCATCTTAAACGCGGCATCGCCTAGCTTGCCTCGGAGCAGGCTGTTGTCGTTCAGGCTGGCGACGCAATGCATAAGGACAAGTTTGATGTCGCGGGCTATGTGTGCCCTTCCCGCGCGTAAAACCGCTACAGGCCAAGGGCTTGGACAAAAGAAAACGCCCTCACGAGGGAGGGCGTTGATCAGATCCAGCCTAGATATTTCAAGGCCGCATAGGCGGGAGGCAAAGCCTCGGCGAACCACAATAAAAGGATACTGGTTGCCAGGAAAGAAACACCAACTAACAAGTCCACAACTCTGATCAACCAGCGCTGATGATTGTAGCGTCTGTCAATTTCATCATAGATATCCTGAAATCGTGAGGCGACAGCCTGATACTTTGATGCGATTTGTGTTTTTTGCTGCCGGATTTCTTCATCAACAGCCTTCAGTGTATTTCCTTGATTCCGAATCAATAGATCCATCAGGACAGCAAACACCAACGCACCGGCCCAGACCATCATATTTTTCAGAGACCACCCGCCAGACTGCATCTGACCACCAACAAGAACAAGCGCAGCAGGGATGGCTAACAACTGGTTTTGTATGTCTGAGAAAACCTTGTTCAGCTTGAGCATTGCATCAAGCTTTTCTCTTTCAACTTCAGCCTTGACCTTCTGAAAAGAAAACTCTGCAACGTAAAGCTGATAACCAGCCCGAACCTTCTCAACCAAGTCTTCAAACCGCTTGATGACCTGAGCCAGACTGGTCTTGTGCTGACCTGTATACAACTCAATCAAGGCCGATTTGATGATCGTCTTTTTCTGCTGCTGATGGGCCTCGCTTCTGAAAAAATCATCCTCAAAGGAATCCAGTTCCTTTAGTTCCATCAGATCGTCGATCTGATATTCAGCCGTTACCTCGACCTTCTCTCCTGGGTAAAGAAATATGCATGATTTATCGTCGGCAATACCCCCGACATGGTCAGCGACAGACCGTAGAAGTGAAAAAAGTCTTGTTGCCTGAAAATACTGAAGAAGAAGGGGCGGTAGATTGCTCTGGTCGGCGGAATTTACCTGAAGATCCAGATCATGAATGTAGAACCGCGCCGGAGCATTTATCCGTCTGGCTGGTGCCGTTAGGAAACGCCCCATAGACTCGAAAAAATTAGACGGAAAATTACCAGACAACCGCCTGGTGTCCGGTAATGCCTGGTCAAGCCAACCCAAGTTTTCAAGGCGCGCTCTTACCTGCTCAAAGTCAAGATCTGGAGAAAGCGTCCCATGAAATTCCGCTCCATCGATTTGAAGCCCCTGCATGCTCGCGCATAACAGGGACATCAGCTCTACAGGATCGTCAGGCAACGCCGTCATTGTTAGTGCTCTTGTTTTCCAGAATTTCGTTGATAAGAGTTTGTGGCGGAGACTTGATCACCAGACACTGCAAATCTGGATCGTAGTCAATCTTGCCATCTGTGACATCTTGAACGTCAAAACTCACTTTGACAGAGCCAAACGTTTTGGTAATTCGTTTCCAGGTCATAAAGGTTGTTTTGTGAGGGTTGAACACCTCACCAACCGAGTACTGGTTATCACGAACGAATTGCGAGAAGGCTTCGGGATCTTGATGATCAATCATAGCCGACAAGGTCGTTAAGTTGACTGGCTGTCCGGCTTGTAACTGAGTTGCGCAAAGCTCTACAAAACGACGCTTGACTTCCTTTTTGTCATCGCCGACCCACTCCTTATATGCACAATACGCCTCAACAGCAACCTTGGCCTGATTCGTATTGTGCTTTGCATCAGTGTATTCGGTACATCCCAGCGCATCCCGGAAGTAACCGGACACATCAGTACCACTTTTCCCTTTCTTGATGAACGACAAATAGGGCTGCTGATCAGCAAGCCATTTCCCAAGTTCGACTCGTGCGGCTTCATGAAGGTGATCGATATCCAGATTCACCGTTTCACTCAGTACGCGAGCCATTCGTAATCGGCGTGACGAGAAGAAAACTCGCCGGGCTCAAAACGACATGTTTTTCTCGGACTGGGGGCTTCACCACTTTCATCTTGGCGCAGACCTGACCGGGATGGGGAGACGAGTGATGCGGACTCGCCGAGTGCTGATTGCACACCTCACGGATAGTGATGCCTATCTGCTAGATGTGCTTCCTCACGGCAAGGAAGCTTCTGATCTATGGGGGCAGATTGCGCTTTTGGAAACCCTTCAACGTAACTGGCCTGCGGTACTCGCAAGGTATGAATTGCGAGGCATGCTTCTTCCCCAACAGTCGGAACGGTTTCTAGCCAGTGATTACGTACGTCTCCGACAAAGCGGAATAAGCACTATTCTTGGGATCAACGGCAAGGCGTATATGGGCCCTGGGCTGGGCGTTGCGACCGATGGAACCTCTACCAAGGCGGTCGACTTTGCCAACAGAGTTCAGCATGAACTTCATCGAGGCGAGCAGATGTTTCGTCAAGAGCACCCCGAAGCAGAGGCAATGCTTTTCGTCAGAAAGGACGCTACCGTGGGGTTCTATATCCCGGGGGCCGATACTGCGTACGGCATCTTCTTGGGACGATCCAACGACAGTAGCGTGACCTATTTTTTCAGGAGGCTCATTGAGGAGGCCGGCATATTGAAGGAAATGCCCGATGACGCCATCTGGACTGCACCAACTACCAACAACCAATCGCCAGCTGCCTAGCTGACACCACCACAATGCCAGATGATCACATCGCGCTGCTCAAGTCCGCATTCGATCAGTACGTGAGCTTACTTTTTCACGAATCGGCGGAGCCTTTAGATCCGTCAGGGCACTACCTTGCCTATGAGTTTGATTTCCTGTGTAACAGGAAGTGGCACATGTTGGGCGAAATGATGGTCGCTTGCGATTTGCGAGAGCTAACGAACTTGGTTAATCGTTGGAAAAGTTTGCTGCATCGATGGCATGCGTGGAATCGGGTTGCTGCTTCGTACGACGAGGACCAAGCGTGGGAGCTGCATCATGAGTTTCTTGAAGCGTTGGCGCACGACTGCCTTACTCGTCCCAGTTCAATGCGAGACGCCATTACTGCAGTAGCTACAAATTCACTTCATCAAGTTCGTTGCGCGTTGGGTAATGGCTACGCTGACAGGTTAGACGGTGACCCCTCCACGCCAGACTCTCCACACCAGCATTTGTCTAGAGCGAAGAAAGAAAAACGTCTAGCCAACATAGCTTCGATTTGGTCGGAGTCCAAAAGCTTTTTGGCAGTGCTGCGTTCATTGGACGATGCCAGCTATCGCCAACAAACGTCTGATTATCGGAACCTGACTAACCATGCGATCGGGCCGCGTCTGGGGGTTGGAATTACCAGAACGGTCACTCGGGTTGTTATTCAGGCAACAAGAATGCAAGAGGACGCAGACGGTTCTTGTCGTGAAGTCGAGATCCCTGGACAGATGGCTGTTTGTTACGGCTTTGGAGGTACTGAGCCCCTAGATTACGAGGGTGCTCGACTTGCAAACTTAGAACAGTTCCTAAGAGCTCGTGATTGCTATGTCAAGTTCATGGAGCTTCTGCAGTCAGCGGTGAACTCAATTCCTAGTGTTGATGGTGGGTGACGGGATCTAGGGGCTATATCTACCTTGGTCGCTCGATCGCCGCTCTAAAGACCTCAGGTCACGACGAATGTTTTGTAGGGTTCGTCTGTCGCTCGGTGTCTTCGGGATTGTGAGGAAGCCAATGCCAGTGGGATGGCGTAGCTTGCCGTGGCGTCCTCGTTCGAAGCTCCAGCCGGACTTGATCAGTTTGGCGATGAAGCGGTTAAACCATCACGGGAAATCCCCCGGCTGTGCCGGGGAGGCAGTAGAAGTTTGACGTTTGCGGGAGTCCATCGAGAAACTTCCAGACTGAGCCGCCAAGCACACTCTTTGAAGGGAGTTTCCATTCCAAAGTGCCGGAGGAAAGCGCTGTACGCTCAGTTGCGGATGCACTTGGGTGAAGTGTTCAGGCAGTTGGCACAGAGGAAAGAGAGTCGGATTTTGGAAGGGCATCTGATGCCCGACCATGTGCATATGCTGATTGCGATTTCGCCGAAATATGCTGTGTCACAGGTAGTGGGGTACATCAAGGGCAAGAGTGCGATTCATCTTGATCGTGTCTATGCGGAGCGCAAGCGAAACTTCGTGGGCCAGCACTTTTGGGCCACGGGTTACTTGTATCGACGGTGGGGCGGAACGAAGAGGTGATTCGACGCTACCTCAGAGATCAGGAGAAGGAGGATGAGCGTCTGGATCAGCTCAACTTCATGTAACGAGGGTGTCACTACAAGGTGGCGCCGGAATCAGGGGCCGCGTAAGCGTCCCCGTTTAGCCGCTTTGAGCGGCTCACAAAATGAACCCCCCCGGCCTTGCCGGGGGAATGTTACTGTGAATCTAAATTGGGTTGAGAGCTAGTTTGCTGTGGCTCGACCAGCTCGGAAATAAGTCGTGAGATTTGTTCTTCTGCACCATCACATCTTCAAGAACGCAGGCTCGACACTCGATTTGGCGCTGGCTCGCTCGTTTGGCGAAGCTTTTGTTGAATTCCATCCAGAGGGATCGGATGATGGTAGAGTAGTGCCGCAGAAACTTTTTCAGTTCCTGAACGACAATCCACAGATCAAGGCTATGTCCAGCCACCATTTTTTTGGCAGAGACTATGAGCTTGATCTCGATACGGAGGCTCGAAGCAAGTATTATTTTTTTGATTTTGTGATTCTCCGCCATCCGGTGTCCCGGTTAGTTTCGATCTATCTTTATTATCGTGGATTATCCCGTGGCGAGCATCCGCTTCAAGTCGCTGCGCTGAGCTTGCCATTTCCCGGGTTTGTTGAGTTTGTGCTGGATGGACATCCGCATTTCGCGGTGAACCCTCAAGTAACTATGTTCGGGTGCCGTCACTATGGTGCCGTCGCGTCCGATCACAATCTGGATCTGGCGAAGAAACGCCTTTCAGAGGTGGCTATGCTGGGAGTGGTCGAGGATTACGCTAGAAGCATGGTTGTGGCGGAGTATTTCATGCAGCCTGTTTTTCCAGGAATGCGGCTGAATGGTGCGATTCGCAACGTATCCGTCAAGGAAAGCATCGCGGGTTACGATGGGTCACTTAAGGCCGTCGAGGCTTCGTTGGGGGCTGTGCTTTATGCCGATCTATGCCGTTTGAATGATCTGGATATCAAACTCTGGTCGTGGGCTAAAGACGAGTTGATTCGAAGGACTCGGTATGTACCGGATTTTTCCGGCAGACTCGAGGAATATCGACGAAGAATTTCGTAGATTGATATTCTGATTGTTTGGCGATTTGAGTTGGCTCACGGCGCCCGCTGCAAAGATGGAATTAAACTGCCCATTATGGCCCGGACGCTTTGTTCGGTATCAGACATTTCGCGGCAATCCGCTACGAAATCCGGGTTTGAGGGTGCGTCGTAGGGGCTGTTGATGCCAGTCATGTCAGTAAGCAGGCCTGCTCTGGCTTTTTTGTATAGGCCTTTAGTGTCACGTGCTTCGCATACGTGAAGGGGAGTTTTGACGAATACCTCTGCGAAGTGATCGCTGCCGATGATGTTACGTGCCCTCTGTCTTTCCTTCGCTATTGGGGAGATGAAGGCGGTAATGACAATCAGCCCAGCGTCCATCATAAGGCGGGAAACTTCGGCGACCCGTCGGATATTTTCTGTGCGGTCCTTCAACGAGAATCCTAGGTCGTAGTTCAGACCGAGGCGAATGTTGTCCCCATCAAGCAGATAGGTGTGATGGCCGGTACGATTGAGCTCGATCTCCAGCATATTCGCAAGCGTTGATTTTCCAGATCCAGATAGCCCGGTAAGCCATATGACTTTCCCTCGATGCCCTTTTATATGCTCTCGTTCGTCACGCGTGATACTCATTGGGTGTTCGTGTACATCTCGAACTACTTTGGAATTTAAAGATTGAGAAAGCTCTGTCATGATCTTTATTGCTTCGCAGGTGCAGGCGGTGCTGTGTATTTCGATGGCGTGGTGTGTAGCTTGCTTTACTTAAGCCCGCTTCCGGTAGCAAGAGCTACTGCTAAGTGCTTAACTTTCTTGGGGGCGAGGAGATGGGGCTTTTCCCAAGACGACACCGTAGCGAGAAGGCATCTCCATTATCGACCTCGCAGGATGCACAGAGGGGTATGCGGACGGTGTTGTGACAGAATCGGCACATACAGTCAAGAAACGTAGTTAGTTGCCGTGATATATGGCGGTCTTGAACAAGATCATAGAGCCTGAAGCGTTCAGGTTAAAGGGAGATAGTGCCGTGAGCGCGCCGGAAGTTGCGGGGAGAAAGATGCTGGAGCCAGCTGCGGCGGGGCTGTCTCATGTTTCCGTAGTGATCGTTAACTATTTCGCGGGCGTCGGCCTGCGCGATTGTGTGCGCAGCGCGCTGAAGCAGTCTGGTCAGGTGGTGGTGGTAGATAACTCTGCCAGTGAGCCTGAGGACAACACGCTGGATATTCTGCGGGCCGAGTTCGCAAATGATTCCCGGTTGATGATTTTACCCCAGCTTTCCAATCTGGGTTTTGCTGTAGCTTGCAACGTAGGCGCAGGCGCTGCGAGTGGAGAATGGCTGCTTTTCCTCAATCCGGATTGCGTGTTGGCTGATGGTGCGGTCAGCAAGATGCTCAAGGCTATGCATGCGCATCCCGAGGCCGGCATGGCAGGAGGGTTGCTTCTAAATCCGGATGGTTCTGAACAACCAGGAGGGCGCAGGGCGGTGCCGACGCCGTGGCGCTCGTTCGTGAGGGCTTTTGGTTTTTCCCGTCTCGAACATCGCTACCCGCGCCTGTTCTCTAGTTATGAACTGCATGGAGAACCTTTGCCGATGGGGCCGGAGCCGATTGAGGCCATTTCGGGGGCCTGCATGTTCGTGCGTGAGTCGGCCATCAACGAGGTCGGGTTGCTGGACGAAGGGTATTTCATGCATTGCGAGGATCTGGACTGGTGCATGCGTTTTCGCAGGATCGGCTGGCAGGTGCTGTTTGTGCCTGACGCCCATGTGACGCATGAGAAAGGCACTTGCAGCCACGCTCGCCCGCTCTTTGTGGAGTGGCATAAGCACAAGGGCATGATCCGCTTTTACCGGCAGCATTTCAGTCACCAGTATCCAGGGCTTTTGATGCTAATGGTCATTTTTGGGGTGTGGTTTCGTTTCAGCCTTATCTCGGTGAGCAAGCTTCTCAAGCGCACCCCGGTGGATCTTGGAAAGTTGCGTGGAGTCCTTTGATTTGGGGGTACTGGGGGCGAGTAGCCCGGTAGGAGACTGCCTGCTCGAGACCTTGGCGAGTCACCCCTGCCGTGTGTGTGCGTTTTCCCGGAGAGTAGAGTGCGACAAGGCGGGCAGTGTCGCGCCGATCTGGCAGGCGCCAGGGATGGTCTCTCTGCAGATTCCAAGCTGGATTTGCCTGGCACCAATCTGGGTGTTGCCGGACTATTTCGACTGGCTGTTGGCCTGCGGGGTGCGGCGGATCGTGGTGCTGTCTTCGACCAGCCGTTTCGCCAAGCACGATTCTCCTGATGTTGCCGAGCGTTGTATCGCAGAGCGTCTGGCCCAAGCGGAAGAGCGAGTTGAATTATGGGCCAGACTGCACCGCATCGAGTGGCTCATTTTGCGGCCGACCTTGATTTATGGCAGTGGACGGGATCGCAATGTGGCCTTCATGATGCGTTTCGTGAAGCGCTGGAGGGTCTTTCCGCTTGCAGGGGCCGGATCTGGTTTGCGTCAGCCGGTTCATGTACGGGACGTGGCCCGGGCCTGTATGCAAGCGCTGAACTCCAGCCTGGATGCCAAGACCTACAACCTGTCTGGCGCCGAGTGCTTGAGTTTTCGCGATATGGTTGAACGTTGCTCGGCTGCAGTTGGTGTTCGGCCATGGTTGCCGTCCATTCCGCTCGGCATCTTGCACACGCTTCTATGGGTGCTGGCTCTGCTGAGGCCACAGGCCGGATGGAGTCCGGGGATGGCAGATCGCATGAATCGGGATCAGGATTTTGATCATTCTTCTGCCACCCGGGACTTCGGATTTTGTCCGCAGCCGTTCCGGCCAGGATTGCCAGGTACCCCCCCTGAAAAGGACGTTTTTCAGAAGTAGAATTTTCTCGCAACGGAATGCAAGGTTGTTTTATATAAAGGCCTCACGTTACCGACCGCTAGATCATCAACATTTTCAAGCAGGCGGAAGGTGGCAAACGGCTGACGAGCCACGCATTGTGCAGTCCTCATCAACCTGATGAAATTTCTGGGCTAGTTGGAGCTGGGAAGTGCTTTTAGTTTTTGCTCCAGAATAACGCCATACTTCGCATTCAAGTCAATGCGGGCCCGCAACGGGAAACCGTCACTTTTCCTGATCCATAGGACAAGCCCTGCATCATCCTGAGAATATTGACGGCGCGTAAGCCTGAGCGCCGGGACGGACGCATTGCCAACCTTGATGTTTTCCGCGACAGGATCGAGTACAAAAATTCGGGTCGAGATCCCGTCTGTTGCTGCAACGGTTGTCGCCGCGGTTGGCAAGGGCTGTTTGTAAAACAGGTAAGGCATGGTGGCGATATCTGCCGTGCGGTATTTGACGGACTCGCGTTTGGTCAGTTTGCCGGTTTTGTAGTAATTGGCGACCTTCGTTGTGTAATCAATCTGGACCTTGCGTTCATTCCCCTTGGTTCTTTCTTCCGTGAAAGTCTGGGTCATCAGATAGCCGCCTCCTGCTTTGCCCCTGCTGCTGCGCGAAGCAGTGCTGTTGGGCAAAAGGCTGGCGAGTACCGCATTGGCCTCTGCTTTTGATGTCAACGCATAGCTGTTGGCGGATAACGTGAATTGATCTGTCATGGATGCAATCCTGACGGAACCCCCGAGCAGTTTTAACGAGCTTTCGGCAGCTTGCGCTGCAGCACTGTGGTTTTTGGCTTTCCGGGCGTCCACGGTGATGTCGACATCCCAGTTTGCTGTGATCACATGTGTTTGGGCGTGCAGTTGCGTGGCAAACAATGCAATGGGCAAGGCTATCCAGCGGGAACTTACAGACATGATGTTTTCCGTGTAATGCAGAGTCGTATTGAACATGGCCACAAGATGGTTCTACGAAGCATCATATTCCGGGTGGCGGTGGCGGTGGCGGTGGCGGTGGCGGTGGCGGTGGCGGTGGCGCGGCCTTTCCAGAAGCAGTTGTTGCAGGAGTGGCCGGTTTGTTCGTGGTGACGCCTTGTTCTTCGAGTGGCGGGAGAGGCTGCTCCGTTGGTTTGCGTTTTGCCATTTTGGCTGCGTGCTCTTGCATTCGCTTGTCGTACCGGGCGGCGTCTTCCCGGGCTTTCTGTGCACGTAGGGCGGCACTCGTTGCGGCAGATTGCTGGTGTTGTGCGGCCGTGGCTGCTTTTTGCTGAATCAGGGCTTCCGCTGCGGCTTGACTGGCAGGTGATGGCGTAGGCGCAGGGGCCTTCTTCAGCGGAGGCTGGGGGCCGATTGGTTTGGCCGTGGGGGCTTTTGCCGCGGGGTGTGAGTGTTCTGGAGCGGAGTGACTGCTGGCCGGAGCATTTGCGGCGGCACGATTCATTTCTGCTTCACGCTGCTGCAGTTGATAGGTCTTGGCGACTTTGTCCAGCGCATTGGCCTCGATTTCCTTTGCGCGGACCTTGGTGATCTGTTCGATGTAGGTATCCCGGGCGTGCTCTTTGCAGGCATTGACCAGCAGTTGCCTGGCACAGTCGGCATAAGCCTTTTCCTTCTGGGTTTCTGTTGCTTTGCGTTCTGTTGCTGCCTGGGCGCGCAGCGTGGCAGCCCGTGCCAGTTGCTCTTGAGCCATCGCCATATTGGTCGGAGTCGGAGGCTCGGCAGCGTGCAGCGTGCAGGAGAGGAGCAGCGAGAGTGCGGACAATCGTTTCATTACGTGTGTCTCATGGGGCATGCGGGATCCAGCCCGGATGATACTGGGTTGGGGGCTTTCCGGTGAGTGGCCGTGAGCGCAGGTGGCGTCAATGTCTCAGTTTGGCTTACACACGGCCAGCAAACGGGAAGTCGATTCCGGGGCTTCGTCCGTCGATGATGTCTGCCAACGCATGGGCAGAGCCACAGGCAAGGGTCCAGCCCAGGGTGCCGTGGCCGGTGTTGTAGAAGAGGTTGTCAAAACGGCTGCGACCGATGATCGGGAGGTTGCTGGGCGTGGTCGGGCGCAGCCCGGCCCAGTAATTCGGTTCGGTTGTGTCACAGACGCCGGGGAATATTTCTTCGGCCCACCGCCGCAGCGCGCCGCAGCGGTCTGGATCCAGTTCGGTGTTGTAAGCGTTGAGCTCTGCCGTTCCGGCAATCCGCAGGCTGTTTCCCAAACGTGAGCAGACTATCCGGCAGGATTCGTCGGTGAGGCTTACGGTCGGCGCACGTGCCGGATCGCGAAGTTGCAAGGTGGTGGAATAGCCTTTGACGGGATAGATGGGCAGTCGCTCTCCGAGGTCTTTGACCAGTGGCCTGCTGTAGCTGCCTGCTGCGATTACGTAGGCATCGGCTTGAAGCGTCTGTTGGCAACCTTCGTGCATCACCGTGAGCGCGCGGATGCGCTGTCCATCACGGTGAATTTTTTCGACCTGCATGTCGAACATGAAGTTCACGCCAGTTTCGCGGCAGCGCGTGGCAAGTTCGGTGACGAAACGTTGCGCATCACCACTTTCGTCGTCGGCGCCGAGCATGCCGCCAATGAGGCGGGTTTCAACATGGGCGAGACTGGGTTCTGCCGTGACGCAGCCGCTTGGTGTCAACATTTGCGCAGCGATTCCAAGATTGGCCAGAACACGCTGCTGAGCTTCCCCGTGGCGGTAATTTTCCTTGGCGAAATACAGGTGGAGCACGCCGCGCGACAGGCTGTTGTAATGAATGTCGGTGGCTTCGCGCAGGGCGCGCAACTGGACGCCGCTATAGGCGGCCAGATGGGCGATTGCCAGGGTATTCCGATGAGTACGGGCGGGCAGGCATTCGCGCAGGAATTGCAGGCCCCAATGGATGCGAGCGGCTTCGGCCGGCCAGCGGAACAGCAGTGGAGCGTCCTTGCGGCCGAGCCATTTCAGGACTGTCAGTGGTGCGCCAGGGTTGGCCCAGGGTTCGGGGTGGCTGATGGAGATCTGGCCGCCGTTGGCAAAACTGGTTTCGAGGGCCGGGCCTGCGTTGCGATCAATCACGGTGACCGTGTGGCCGGCGGCGCGCAGATACCAGGCGGCTGAAACGCCGGCAAGACCGGCTCCAACAATCAGGATGTGCATGGAGGAAAGGCGTGTGGAAGAAGGGGCATTGCGCAGGCCGATCGGGCGTGCGGTCTTTGGAAATGTTCAGGCCGACATTATTGCCGATTCGGGCACACAGGGTATGACCTGTGCCAAGTAGGCTGATTATGTCCATATGGTCAACTAGCATGTGAATGAATCAAGCCCGGCGGTTCAGGGCCGTAAATTCTGAGAGGACACTGTTGTGTACCCGGAGGAGTGGATATGACGATCAAGATGAAATTGCTGCTGCTCCTGCTGATCGGAGGCCTGATCATTCTCGGGCAAGGTCTCTGCGGGCTATGGCAGATGCAGCGTCTGTCCGGCAAGCTGGGCCACGGCTTGGCAATTACCTTGTCGGGAAGCGCGCTGGCACTGGATGTCGAACAGGCGCAGATCAGCTTCAAGACTCAGGTCCAGGAATGGAAGAACATCCTGATCCGTGGCAATGACAAAGGCCTGTTCGACAAACATCTCAAACAGTTCGGTGACGAAGAGGCCAGAGCGGTCGAAGCACTGAACAAGGTCGTCAAGGGTATGCAGGCTGTACAGCTGGATCCCGCTCCGGCGCAAAAAGCCCTGGCGGAGCTGCAGACCCTGGATGGCAAATACCGCAATGCCCTGCAGGCGTTTGACCTTGCGGATCCAGAGAGTGGCAAGAAGGTGGATGTGGCGATACGCGGGCTGGATCGCCCGCTGGGCGCCGCATTGGGAGAGCTTGAGGAAATGATCCGGCGCTTCTCCGATGAGCAGACCAATGCCTATCGAATGGAGGCCGACGTGCTGATGCGCAGTGCGCTCTGGTGGACTGTCGCGGGGGTTTTGCTGGTCCTGCTGGCGATGGCTGTGGCGGGGTGGCAATTGATGCATGCCATCATGAAACCGGTGTCGGCATTGCGTTCAACCATGCTGCGGATCGAACAGGACTGGGATTTGCGCATGCGCGTACCGCAGCACGGCAAGGATGAGCTGGCGCAATGTGGAGAGGCCTTGAACAAGATGCTCGAGCGCTTTCAGACCATCGTCCAGGATATCCATGGCAAGACCAACATCCTGCAGCAGCAGACAGAAAGCATCGTCAGTGCGCTGACGCAAGTCGGACACTCGGCGGCGACCCAGAGCCGTTCCGCATCATCGGTGGCGGCAGCCGTCGAAGAACTGACCGTGAGTGTGTCGCAGGTGGGGGACGCCGCGCAGGAAGCCCAGCAATTGGCCGGGCGCTCGCTGGAAAGTGCCGAAACCGGGCGGCAAGCTGTCGAACAAGGAAATACCCAGCTCCAGCGTACTTCGGTGCAGGTGAATGAAACCGCCCAGGCATTGACCGAGCTTGGAGAGCGTTCGGAATCGATTTCGGGCATTGTCCAGACGGTCAAGGAAATCGCCGACCAGACCAATCTGCTCGCGCTGAACGCGGCGATCGAAGCGGCCCGGGCCGGAGAACAGGGGCGCGGGTTTGCCGTTGTGGCTGACGAAGTGCGCAAGCTTGCGGAAAACACGACCCGTTCGACCGAGCAGATCAACCAACTGGTCAAGCTGATCCAGGCGAGCTCTTCTAAGGCGATCACCGATGTACACAGCGTGGTGCAGCAGTTCGCCGAGCAGTTGGCGCTGGCCGAGCAAGCGGATCACGCGATTGTGGATATCCGCCAGGCGGCCGAGCAGACCACGGATACCAGCACGCGCATCAATGAGGCTTTGCGTGAGCAGTCTGCGGCCAGTCAGCTGATCGCTCAGCAAGTTGAGCAGATTGCCAACATGTGCGAGCAGAACAACCGTGCTGTTGCCGATGTTGACCAGAGTACCCGGGCGCTCAATGCCCTGGCCGATGATCTGGTCGGAGCTGTGAAGCGCTTCCAGGTCTAGCCGCAGGCCTTCGGTTCAGGCGGCGCGGGCGGCGTCTGCGGGCAGTGGGCTGCCTGCATCAGGTGCCGCGGCCAGTTCGTCGTCGAGGATCTGTTCCTCCGGGATCGGCATGAATCCCAGATCACGGGTGATGGCGGCCTCACTCAGGCGAGCCAGCTCGCGCCGGCCGCAAGTCGGGGCGAGGGCTTCAAGAAAGCGGATCTCGGCGTGAATGCCCGAGGCCCGCACAATGTTCAGCATGGATTGACCAAAACTGAGGTCTCCATCGTAAGCCGGGGCATGGCTGCGTGCGCCGGTTGCGTCGCGGTAGCGCAGGCTGGCCGGCTGTACGCTGACCTGGGCGTCAATGGCCGCCTGAAACAGGGCGGCACGGAATGGCAACATGGATGAGCCTTGCGTGGTCGTGCCCTCGGGAAAGACGGCGATGCGCTCACCTCCTGTCAGGCGCATCGTCATGGCCTGGGCGGAGCGGGCTGCAGCGGCCCGGCTGCCCCGCTCGATGAACAGGGTGCCACTGTGTTCCACCAGCCAGCCCAGCGCTGGCCAGTCTTTCACTTCATCCTTGCAGACGAAAGTGGTGGGCGTGAGGGCGTTCATCACGAAGACATCCAGCCAGGAAATGTGGTTGCACACGATCAGGGTGCTGGCAGGCAACTGCACATCGCACGGATCAATCCGTACGCCCAGCACTTCGACCAAGCGGCGCGACCAAGCCTGCTTCATGGCACGCTGCTGTACCGCACCCCAGCGTGGGAAGCAGATGCGGACAGTTGCAATGCCACGCAGCACCAGCCAGACCACGTGGATCAGACGCCAGGCGGCGCGGATGTCACGAAACAAGGGGACAAGCACGGAGTGAACGCAGTAAATGGAGGGAAGGGGCAAGTTTATACCACTCGCCCCAGCCGGATTGGTCCCGCCGTATTCAGGCGTCCTGACGTTCCACGAAGTGCTTGGCGTAACGTGCGTCGACACGGGCCATGTTCAGCAGGATCAGCAGATCGGCCGTGTTGAAGTCTGGATCCCAGGCCGGGGCGCCGCAGACCTGGGCGCCAGCGCGCAGATAGCCTTTGAGCAGCGGCGGGATCTCGGCTTTCACGCCGCTTGCCAGTGCTTCGACCGGCAGCGGATTGCGCGGAAAGACGTGGTATTCGACGGGTGCCAGTTTGTCCTGGAGGGCCTGATAGATATTGGCGGCATTGTGCCCACCATCTGCCATGCCGATGCTGGCGCAGCCCATCATGTATTCGTAACCGTTGACCAGCATGAAGCGTGACAAGCCGTTCCACAACAGTGCGATCACGGCGCCTGTACGGTATTCCGCATCGATGCAGGAACGGCCCACTTCCACGAGGCGTTCGCGCAGGTGCTGGAAGCGGGTCAGATCGAATTCACTCTCCGAGTAGTAACTACCGATCGTGCGGGCGGCTTCGGGCGTGAGGATGCGGTAGGTGCCGACAATGCGGCCGTGGGCTTCGTCGCGCACGATCAGGTGCTGGCAATGCGCGTCGAAATGATCATGGTCTACGCCGGGGGTGCGCGGGTTCAGGCGAGCGCCCATTTCTTCCCCGAACACGCGGTAGCGCAGTTTTTGTGCTTCGAGGATTTCGGATTCCGAGCTGGCCAGCCCGACCCACAGATTGCGGGATTTCTGTTCAACGACTTGCGAGGCAACGCGCAGCATGGATCTGTCCTTGTGTGGCTGCGGGGGAAATCCCCGTTGGCACCACTCTAGGTTCTGCGTATTGCGCCCCGGTTACGACTCTGTTGCAGCGGAGTGACACCCGCTGGCGGAGGCGCCGCCTGGCGGGTGTGCGGGAGGTCTCAGAGTTTCTCGCCGGTGGAGGCTGCAGGTACGGGGGATGCCGGTGAAACACGGGACTTGCCGTTGCTCTGGAGCACCCGTACTTTGTCACCCGGCGCGAATTTATCCTTGCCGATTTCCTGCACGATCACCATCGCTTCGCCAGTACTCATCCGGACGGTCAGCTCCCAGGCGTCTTCACGCGTGAGGCCTTCTTCTGCAGCGGAGCCGGCAAGGCCACCGACTACGGCCCCGACCACTGCGCCGACGATTGCACCACGTCCCTGGCCGATCCCGCTGCCGGCCACACCGCCTACGGCAGCACCGCCAAGGGTGCCGATATTCGAATTGGTGCCTTGCAGACGGACCTTGCGAACTTCCAGCACGGTGCCTTCACGGAAACTGATCTGGCGCTGGGCTTCTTCGCGGGAGTAGGAGTCTCCGGCCAGGCTACGGGTACAACCGGCACTGATGAGAGTGGCACCCAGCAGGCAGGCCACCAAAAGCGTGTTTTTCATGTGTATTCCTTTCCTTACCAAGGCTGCCCCCCGAAGGTGGCAGCAAAGCGTGCGGCGATTTCGTCGCGTGAAACGGTGTAATTCTGTCCACCACGGTGTGCGATCTTGACGGATCCCATGACCGAAGCTAGCTGCGCCGATTTTTCCAGACTCCAGTCGTGTGACAACCCGTAGAGCAGACCACCACGATAGGCGTCGCCACAACCGGTCGGATCCACGACATCGCTGGCAGGCGTGCAGGCAACTTCAATCACTTTGCCTTGCGTGTAAATCTGCGAGCCCTGCCCACCGAGTGTGACCACCAGACCGTCAAGACGTTCCGCAAGTTTTTCGAGACTCAGACCGGTTTTGTCGCACACCAGTTTGGCCTCGTAATCATTGAGCGTGCAGTAGGTTGCCAGATCGAGGCATTCGAGCAGCTCGGGACCGGAGAACATCGGCAGGCCCTGGCCCGGATCGAAGACAAAGGGAATTCCTGCTGCAGCAAAGGCACGGGTGTGCTGGAACATGCCATCCCGGCCATCCGGCGCAACGATCCCCAGCTTGATGCCTGTTGCATCGCGAACCTGGTTCTTGTGCGAATAGCTCATTGCGCCAGGGTGGAAAGCGGTGATCTGGTTGTCATCCAGATCGGTGGTGATGAATGCCTGGGCGGTGAAGGTGTCGCCGATTTCGCGGATATGGCGGGTGCTGATGCCGAGCTTCTTCAGCCGGGCGAGGTAGGGGCCCGAATCCTCGCCGACGGTAGCCATGATTTCGGGTTCGCCCCCCAGCAGCTTCAGTGAGTAGGCGATGTTGCCGGCGCAGCCACCGAAATCGCGACGCATTTCCGGCACCAGAAAGGATACGTTCAGGATGTGGAGCTGCTCGGGCAGGATGTGACGCTTGAACTGGGAGTGGAACACCATGATGGTGTCGTAGGCCATCGAGCCGCAAATCAGGACAGACATGGGAAAGCACCGAAGGGACAAGGAAGGCGCGATTGTAGCCGATGAGGGAGATCAGGCTTCGCCCTGGCCGACCAATGCCTGTCCATCCTGTCCGTAGCGTGACGTACGGCCCTATTCGGCTTGAGTCAGCAGACTGTCGCGAACCTTCAGCCGGGCCTCGTGGCTGCTGAGCGTTTGCTCCACCACGCTGGCGAGTTTTTGCACGACGGCCTGCCAATCCACCTGCAGCACACTGTCGCGCGCCCGGGCCTGCATGGCCGTCAGCAATTGCGGGGTCTGTACCAGCCCGCGAGCGGCCTCGATGAAGGCGGATTCGTCGCCATAAGGGGCGAGCAGGCCATTGTGGCCGTCACGCAGCAGCTCTGCCGCCGCTGCGTAATTGAAGCCGAGTACCGGCAATCCGCTGGCCAGGGCCTCGGTGATGACATTGCCGAAGGTTTCGGTCAGGCTCGGGAAGATGAAAAAATCGGCCGATGCATAGTGGCTGGCCAGATCCTCGCCGCTGCGCATGCCGGCAAAAACATGTTCCGGGAAGCGGGCCTGCAGCGGCGCGCGGGCCGGGCCATCGCCCACGAAAACCAGACGTGCATCCGGCTGTTGAGCCCGGATGGCTTCAAATGCGCGGATGCCCAGCTCAAGATTCTTTTCCGGTGCCAGCCGGCTGACGATGGCACACACCAGAGTCTGGCTGCTCGCTCCCCATTGGTGGCGCAAGGCCTCACTGCGTCGTAGCGGGGAGAACAAGCCCGTGTCGACACCCCGGGCCACCACTTCGAGGCGTGCGTAGCCAATCGACTGCAATTCCGCACGCAGGGATTCGGTGGGGACCAGGCACAGATCGCCCTTGTTGTGGAAACGCCTGAGCCAGGCTGCCAGCGGTTGCTTGAGCCAGCCGACACCGTAGTAGCGCGTGTAACTGTGGAAATTGGTGTGGAATTCGGTGATCACCGGCAGCTTGAGCTTGCGCGCAGCCGCAACAGCCGACCAGCCCAGCGGGCCTTCCGTGACCACCTGCACAATGTCCGGGCGGCGCGCTGTCCATGCGCGGATCAGCGCCTGACGGGCCGGCAGGCCCATTTTCAGGTGGTTGTATTTCGGGATCGGAAAACCGCGTGCCAGCATTTCCTCAAACCCCCCGCCTTGTGCCGCCTGGTCTGTCGCGCCCTGGCGCGGGCGGACCAGATGGACCTCATGGCCGAGTGCGAGCAAACCTTCCACCATGCGCCCTGTGGTCATCGCCACGCCGTTGATTTCCGGTGGATAGGTTTCGGTGACCAGTGCGATGCGCAGCTGACGGCGTGCGGGCGCGAGGGTTTGGATGAGCAGGCGCGGCGTTTCCATCGGCAGGATCCCTGAACTGTGCAGACTCACCGGAGTCCGCCCGCCCGGGATGCTGCGCCGCCTGGATGACAGGGCTGTGACGAAACTGTTGCGGCATGAGCAGCTTCGGCCGTGAATCCGGGCGAGCTGCCAAGCCGTGCTGTGGGCGTGACGTGGAGCCGCTCCCGCAAAACGCGGTGCGGGCCGTGCGGCGTCTTGTCAGCCGAAGAAGATCAGTCCCCACACCACCGCCAGATTGATCAGGGAGATCAGCACGGCGGCACTGCCGATATCCTTGGCGCGCTTGGCCAGCTCGTGGCGTTCCAGCGAAACGCGATCCACCACGGCCTCGACGGCCGAATTGAGCAGTTCGACGATCAGCACCAGCAGCACGCTGGCGATCAACAGGGCTTTTTCCAGCCCGCTGTGCGGGTAGAGGATCGCGACCGGCAACAGGACGACTGCCAGCAGTACCTCCTGGCGGAAAGCGTCTTCGAGACGGAATGCCGCGCTCAGCCCGGCGAGCGAATAATTGAAAGCATTCCAGATGCGGACCAGACCGGTTTTGCCTTTGAAGGGACTTTCCATGAAGTATGTTTCTCCGTGTGGAGTGCCAGAGTATGTCAGCTGTGTTGCAGCAAGCTTACCGTGAGGGCAGGGCATTCAGCGTAAAATGCCGCACCTTCACCGCATTGCAGATCTCTGACCATGACCAAGTTGATTGCCGCTGCCGACATTCTTGCCTTTCACGATGCCTGTGTGGCCAACCGCGCCTGGGCCAAGACGGCGCCCGCACGGTTCACCGAAGGACTCTGGCAGTTTCTGGAGCTGAACCATCGCTTCAACAACCTGCTGTGGGATGAAGAAGATCTGGCGCGCCGCAAGGACGTGGCCGACAGCGAGATCGCCATCAACAAGCGGGCGATTGATGGCTACAACCAGAAGCGCAACGATGCCATCGAGCGCATGGATGAAGTTTTCCTCTCCGCCCTGCCGCCCGCCGTGCCGGGTAGTCGCCTGAATTCCGAAACGGCCGGCAGCATGATCGACCGCATCTCCATCCGTGGCCTGAAGATTTTCCACATGGGAGAGCAGACCCGTCGCACCGATGCCAGCGCCGAACACATCGCGACCTGTCAGACCAAGCTGGCACGCTTGCAAGAGCAGCGCAGCGATCTGGCCGCTTGCCTGGAACAACTATTGGCCGACTGCGCTGCCGGGGTGGCGCATTACAAGGTCTATCGCCAGTTCAAGATGTACAACGATCCGACCCTGAATCCGTATCTGTACGGTGCCAAGTAAGGCAGAGCGCATTGCTTGCTGCCATGAAAAAGCCCGCCGGTCTGGCGGGCTTTTTCGTGGACGTTTGCGCTTCAACCGAGCAACTGTGTCACTTTCTCCAGCACGGCTTCGTCACTGAGTTGCGACACGGCTTTGGGGGCATCCAGCCACAGGGCTTTCGGACCGACCGGGCCCCATTGGGCCGGGTGCGGCGAGACATCGGTTTCCGCAAAGAAGCCCAGTACACCACCGGGGCTGGCCGCGGCGAAATGCATCAGGCCGCTGTCCGGGAAGAGGCTGGTGCGGCCGTTGAAAATCAGGCCCAGCGCGGGTTTGAGCGGGCCACGGAAGGGGACCAGCCAGGGCAGGTTTGCATCCAGCACCGGCTGGGCGACTTCGTCATCGCCGGGATACAGCGCATTGTCGCTCTTGCCGGGGGTCCACATGAACACCGTTTTCAAACCCCAGGTTTCAAAGAAATGGCGCGTCCAGCGGATGATCTGTTCCGTGGTGGGCTGTTTCTTGGCACGACGTGCGCCCAGACCCAGCGTGATGTAGCCGCCGGGCGTGAGGCCTTGCTCGGCGAGCCATTGCCGCGCAAACGCCTGCGCTTCGGCGGGCAACTGAAAGCGGAGCGCCGGCAGGGTCTCGGGCAGGGTCACACCCAGTGGCGTGAGCAGGTTGGCCATGCGCCGGGTTTCATGCATTTGAGGCTGGAGCGCCAGCGCATTGCTCACTAGACGTTCCCGTCCTTCGGTGTAAGACACCAGATGTTTGCCGCCGAGGCAAGCACCGCGCTTGATGGCGCGGTGTGAGGCATCGCCGTTTGCGACGATGATCCAGTCGTATTTCTCTTGACGCAACGCCAGGGTCTGGCCCAGTTGGGCGAAGGCTGCCCGCCAATGGATGCGTCCACCTTCCTTGACGCGCTGGTAAGACCATACCCGGTTTACGTCCGGATTCCCGTCGATTACCCATGCGTTATAGGTGTTGGCCAGTACGTCGATCTGTGCCTTCGGGAATTGCTGGCGCAGCAGGGCGAACATTGGCGTGGTGAGCAACATGTCACCGAGTTTGTCGCGTTTGAGAAGGAGGATTTTCATGGTTGGAGTTTGCTGGTGTGTCCGACCAAGGGGTACGCGAGTCTGACACAGCGAGGGTTAAGGCCAAGATTGTAGAGGAGGGCTGCGTTATTATGCGCGGCTGGAATTCACAATCGAGTTCACCTGCTCATGCAAAAATCCGACCGTTTTCTGAATCAGACTGAAATTGTTCTGCTTTGCCTCTTTGCCATTGCCTTGCCTCTGGTGGAAGCCCCCAAGAACATTTTCTGGGGAGCTTTCCTGCTGGTCTGGTTGGGACGCAGTGCGATGTTGCGCAATTTCGGGAGCTTGGCGCGTTCGTGGGATTGGCTGTTCGCCGGACTGATCGTTGCCCCATTTGTAAGCGTGTTGAACTCTGCCTACGCGCCACAGTGGAAGGAAATGGGGGACGTGGCCGGGTACGTGTCGCTGGGCTGGATCCTTGCACGCAGCCGGGTTGATGCCAGGCAGCTCAACGGGTTGCTGCTCTGTCTGATCGGCGCCACCCTGGTGGGGGTGGTTCAGGGCTGCTGGATGCTGGCAATCGATCCCAGGCGTGTCTGGTTGCAACTCAACTCGGTGGGGCACGTCAATCACTCGGCCTTGTACGGTGCGGGGATCGGGATTCTGGCGGCGACCATGGCAGCCTGTGGCAAGGCCCGGCTCGGACTGCGTCTTTGGGGCGTGAGCCTGGCGTTCGCATTGCTGATGCTTGGGGCGATGATCGCGTTTTCAAGCCGTGGCGCCCTGGTGGCCTATGTAGTCGGCGTGCTGCCGGTAGTGCTGCTGCTCTCGGGCGTTTGTTTCAAACGCTTGTTGCCGGTTCTGCTTCTGGCCCTGGTTCTGGGGGGCGCGGCGCAAGTGCTGATCAGCCAGCTTTCTCAGGACAAAAATAACCAGACTCTGGTACAGAAAACCCTGGATGGGCTTCAGCGAGGCAATCTGTCTTCCTTCCGCGTGCAGGCGTTTCATACCGCCATTGAAATGGTGCGTCGTTACCCGTTGAGTGGTGTTGGGGCAGCAAATTTCAGTGCGGTGTCACCTGAAGAACTGGAAGGCTGGGTGCGGGCCCGTGGTGACGATTTTCAGAGGGACTACTATTTCTTTTCCAGCCACGCGCACGGGGTGTATGCCAACACGCTGGGTGAGCGTGGTCTCCTCGGGATCACCGCGCTGGGCGCCCTGCTGGTGGGGTGGTCGATGGCCTTGCTCCGGCGGCGGCCACAAGCTGACGCCAGCACGACGGTACGCTTGTGCTGGGGCGCCGGCCTGGCAGGCTGGTCTGTCGTATTCATAGGGGGGATTTTCAATACCACCCTGCATCATGAACACGGCATGCTGGCGATGGTTTGTCTGGGCTTGTTGCTGAGTGGCACGCCGTTGCGGGCCAAGGCGGTTGTTGCATGAAGATCCTCGTCATCCGGCGTGACAACATTGGCGATCTGGTGTGCACCCTGCCGCTGATCCGGAGCCTGCGCGAGCAATATCCGCAAGCCTGGATCGGGGCTCTGGTGACTTCTTACAACGCCGAGGTGTTGCACGCCAATCCGGATCTGGATGCGGTGTTCGCCTATACCAAGGCCAAGCATCTTGCGGCGGGGCAAAGTGCGTTCGGGGCGATGTGGGCGCGGCTGCGTCAGCTCTGGCAACTGCGTCGCGAGAAGATCGATCTGGTGTTGTTGCCGGCCAGTGGTGCGCAGGCCAGTGCCCGGCGCATGGCGCGGCTGGTCGGTGCGAAGCGTGTGCTGGCGCAGGACGATGTGCCTGCTGACCCGGTGGCTTTGCATGAGGTGCTACGGACCGCAAATATCCTCGATGCTTTGGGCATTTCGCGCGAGAGCTTGCCCGTAGCGCAGATCGTTCCACGTCCTGAGTTGCTTGGTGCCGCACAGAAGAAACTGGGCACAGGACCGGTGCTGGGGCTGCATATCAGTGCGCGCAAGCCTTCGCAGCGCTGGCCGGCCGAGCGCTTTGCCGAACTGATCCAGCGCCTGCACGTGCAACAGCCGGCACTGCGTTTCGCGCTGTTCTGGGCGCCTGGTGTTGCAGACAATTCGCTCCATCCTGGTGACGACGGTAAAGCGCAGCAGATCCTGGCCGCTTGTTCCGGCTTGCCTGTGACGCCGATGCCGACGCATGAACTGGCCGAACTGATCGGCGGGCTGGCGGCTTGTACGTGGATCCTGTGTTCGGATGGTGGTCACATGCATCTGGCGGCGGCTCTTGGCAAGCCCATCGTCTGCCTGTTCGGCAAATCCGATGCGGCACGCTGGCATCCCTGGGGCGTGCCGTACCAGTTGCTTCAGCCGGCTTCGCTGGACGTGGATGAGCTCAGCGTCGAGGACGTGCTGGCGGCCTTGTCAGCCTTGCCGGTCGGGGGCTGTTGATAGGCATTCGCCGGTCGCGCTTGCGTGAAAGCGTTCGTACGCCTTGTCCCGCAAGCCATACGGCGCAACGCGATCGGGCAGCGGATGCTCACCAGGCCGGGATTCAATCCACCTGGCAGACCAGTCCCTTGAGGTATTCGCCTTCCGGAACGGCCAGCCCGACCGGATGATCGGGCCCGGCACCCAGCCGGTGGATGATGCGGGCGTCTACCCCAGCGTCGACGGCCGAGCCGGCGACGATCTGCTGGAACAGTTCCAGCCCGATTCCACCTGAACACGAGTATGTCGTCAGGATGCCGCCAGGATTGAGGAGGCGGAAGCCGAGAATGTTGATGTCCTTGTAGGCGCGGGCAGCACGCTGGGCGTGGGCGGCGGAGGGAGCAAACTTCGGCGGATCGAGGATGATCAGGTCGAACTTGCGTTCCTCGGTGCGCAGGCTGCGCAGTGCCTCGAAGACATCGGCCTCGCGCCATTCGGCACGGCTGGCATCCAGCTGCGGGTTCAGCGCGAGATTGCGTTGCGCGGTTTCCAGCGCCGGGCCGGAGGAGTCGATGGACAGCACGCCAGTCGCGCCACCCGCCAGCGCCTGCAGCGAGAAGCCCGCTGTGTAACAGAAGCAGTTGAGCACGCTGCGTCCGGCCGAGAGCTGGCCGGTGAGGAAGCGGTTGTCGCGCTGGTCGAGATAGAAACCGGTCTTGTGGCCGCCAGCGACATCGACTTCCATGCGAACGCCATTTTCGCTGATCACCAGGGGGCCTTCCGGCATTTCGCCGAAGATCACGCCGGTGCATGGTTCCAGACCTTCGAGCTTGCGCACATCCGAATCCGAACGCTCGTATACGCAGGTGCAACCGGTGGCCTGGACCAGGCCGGCGACGATGGCATCGCGCCATTTTTCCGCGCCAGCGCTGGTCAGTTGCAGGACGACGACCTGGCCGTAGCGATCGGCAATCACGCCGGGCAGTCCGTCGGACTCACCGTGGATCAGGCGCAGACCGTCCTGCCCTGCCAGATGCGGATGGGTGGCGCGGCGCGCGACGCTCGTGGCGACACGACGCTTGAAAAAGCCGTGATCGATGGACTCTGCCGGATCGAAGCTCCACATCCGGGCGCGGATCTGTGAGGCTGGCGAGAACGCTGCGCGGCCCATCAGCTTGCCGTGTTCGGTAAACACTTCGACGGTATCGCCCGGCTTGGAGCGACCGGCGAGCTTGGCCACCGAGCCGGCGAAAATCCACGGGTGGCGGCGCATTACGGAGCGCTCCTTGCCGGGTGCGAGTATCAGTTCGGCCATGGTCTGGGTCCGCAGAATATGTCTGGAAGGGTGCGAATCGTAACGGAAAACGCGGATGGGGTAGTGTTCACCTCGCCCTCATCTTCCTCTGACTTGCCCAACAAGCCCAGCAAACCCGCTTCATGCTCCAGCCGCCTGCCATCATTGATCTGGAAGCCTCCGGTTTCGGTCGGGGGAGCTATCCCATCGAAGTGGGGTGTGTTCTGGGGGATGGACGCAGCTACTGTGCGCTGATCCAGCCTGTCGCGACCTGGACACACTGGGATCCCGCGGCAGAGGCGGTGCATCACATCCGCCGCCAGGATCTGCTTGCAAACGGGCTGCCGGCCCTGTCGGTGGCCATCCGGCTGAATACCCTGCTGCAAGGGCAGACCGTCTATTCGGATGCGTGGGCGCATGACTACGTCTGGCTCGCCATCCTGCACGAAGCCGCTGGAGTGCCGCCGACCTATCATCTCGATCACCTTGCGCGCATTACGCCGGAAATCGAAGCCCGCCGGTGGCGGGAGATCCGGGACGATGTCGCGCAGAGTCTGCAGGTACAGCGCCATCGTGCCAGTGCCGACGCCCGGGTCCTGCAGATGACCTGGATGTGTGTGATGGGCAATGCAGGCCTCGGTAACGAAAACTGAATGTTTGGGTTGACCGCGTCGGTACGGGTTTGTTGGAGCGGCCCTTGGCCGCGAATGTGCCCGCCCGGCCTTGCCCGCCAGATTGTTGCTGTCGGCATATCCTGAAGAAGTCCGGCGTTGCAGGCAAAAGGCTTCGCGGCCACTGGCCGCTCCAACGAAAATCCTGCGCACTCAGCACTCAGCTTTTCTTCTTCGCCCGTGGATGTGCCGAGTCATAGACCTTGGCGAGATGCTGGAAATCCAGATGCGTATAGACCTGCGTGCTGCGGATGCTGGCGTGACCGAGCAATTCCTGCACGGCACGCAGATCACCGGAGGACTGCAGCATGTGCGAGGCGAAACTGTGGCGCAGCATGTGGGGATGGACGTGTACCGGCACCCCTTTTTCGCGTGCCCAGCGTGCCAGACGAGCGCGGATCATGCCGAGCGAAAGCCGGCAGCCGCGCTGGCTGACGAAGAGTGCCGGTTCTGCCGGAGCGGCCAGACTCGCCCGTACCGCCAGCCATGCCGTGAGGGCCTCCAGCGCCTTGCTCCCGACCGGTACGCGGCGGATCTTGCTGCGTTTGCCGAAAACGGTGACCTCGCCATCGGCGATGCTGTAGCTGCCGGCCAGATCGAGTCCGCCCAGTTCGGCCAGACGCAGCCCCGAGGAGTAGAACAGTTCGAACATGGCAAGGTCGCGTACTTCCAGCACATCTTCCGGCAGGGCATCCAGCAAGGCACTCGCGGTATCGACCGAGAGCGCCTTGGGCAGCGGCTTGCCGGCTTTCGGTGGCCGGATCCCTTGCACCGGATTGACTTGCGCCAGGCCCCGCCCGAGCAGCCAGCGGAACAGGCTGCGCCAGGCCGAGAGGGTACGGGCAATTGAGCGCGCTTCGAGTCCGCCCGCGTGCAGCTTGGCGGTGAAACGGCGGATGTCGGCAGCCTTGATTTCGTGCAAGGGACGCGCGTTGGCGAGCACCTGTAGCTTGCCCAGATCGCGCCGGTAATTGCTCAGGGTATGCGGACTGGCGCGTCGCTGATGGGCGAGGTAATCCAGCCAGGCTTCGGCCTCACTCGGGAGCGGGGCGTGGGGATTGGGGAGTGGGGCGTCCGGGGGCACAGGTCTGGTCTTCATTTCTCGCAAAGTCCTGCACCGCAGATCGGGGAACAACGCAGATCAAGCGATGCTTTTCCGACGCCCAACTCCCGACTATCCAATTTGCTTGAGCACGGCCGCGCCAACCAGATCGCCGATGCGTTCGACATACATGGTGCCCATCTCCGGGAAGAAGCGTTGCGGATCCTCGCTGCCCAGCGCCAGCATGCCGAAGACCTGCGCATCGCGGCGCAAGGGGATCAAGGACATGGATTGCAGGAAGGGTGCCGCTTCACCGAACCAGGTGACGATTTCTGCATGCTGGGCTGGGCCGCAGTAAGGCTGGCGCAGATCGGCCGCAAAAAAGCGCAGCTCTTCGGAGACTTCGATGAATTCTGGGACCGGGCGCTTGAGGATGCTGTTCCAGATGCGCAGTGCCACATGCGGCACGGAGAAGTCTTCCTGCAGATGGTTGTAGACCGCGAAATTCACCGCTTCGAAATCCTCGGCCAGGAGCAGTGACAGGGTCAGGCGATGCACCTTTTCGGCGATCACGTCGTTCTCTTCGCCGAAGCCCACCAGTTCGGCAAGCTTGCCTTGTACCTGGGCGAGTTTTTCGCGCAGGGTCAGAACCTGGCGCTCGGTCAGCGAGATGGTGTTGCCATTGGTGGGATGAGGCACCGTGAGCTGGTTGAGCAGATCGGGGTGCTCATCGAAAAATTCGGGATGGGCGTTGAGAAAATCGATGATGTCTTGTGCGTGCATGGATGGCTTGGGATGGAAGAGTAGGAAGTCGGAATGGGGCGCTGGGTCAGACCTCGATGCTGCCCTCGAACACGCTGAGCGCCGGCCCGGTCATCAGCACCGGCGTGCCGGGGCCGGACCAGGCAATCGACAGTTCGCCGCCACGGGTTTCCACGCGCACCGGGGTATCCAGAAGCTGGCGCTGGATACCGGCCACCACGGCTGCGCAGGCGCCGGTTCCGCAGGCCAGGGTTTCCCCCGCGCCGCGCTCGAACACGCGCAGGCGGATGCTGTGCTCATTCACGATCTGCATGAAACCGGCATTGACGCGCGCCGGGAAGCGCGGGTGATGTTCGATACGCGGGCCTTGTACGTCGACCGGTGCGGTGTCGACATTGGCAACCACCTGCACGGCGTGGGGGTTGCCCATCGAGACTGCGGTGATCGCCAGCATCTGACCTTCCAGATCCAGCGGCTGGACCACGGCATCGGAATCCGACACGAAAGGAATGCGCGCCGGCTCGAAGATCGGCACACCCATGTCCACTGTCACCAAGCCGTTGTCGACCAGTCGTGGTGTGATGATGCCGGCTTTGGTCTCGACGCGGATCTCGGTCTTGCTGGTGAGCTGCTTGTCGACCACGAAGCGCACAAAGCAACGCGCCCCATTGCCGCACTGTTCCACTTCGCCGCCATCCGCATTGAAGATCCGGTAACGGAAATCCACGCCGGCCTGCGTCGGGCGTTCGACGATCAGGATCTGATCGCAGCCCACGCCAAAGCGCCGGTCACCCAGCTTTCTGGCCAGCTCCGGGGTCATCGCGAGGTTCTGGTTGATTGCATCGATGACGACGAAATCGTTGCCCAGACCCTGCATTTTGGTGAAATTGAGCTTCATGGCGGCAGTATATCGCCGCCTGCGGCGGCGGGGCTGAGTTCTGAGGATTAAGTGCTGAGTGAAAGTTTGTGCCGGTTGTGCCGACGCCGGTCTTGTGGGAGCGGCCATTGGCCGCGAATCGATGCGTGACAAGCCGTTCGTTCGTATTGTGGGAGCGACGTCCACGTCGCGAAGCAGCGTATCGCGACGTGGACGTCGCTCCCACATTTTGTTCCGCCATTCATAACGAAAACGGGGCTGTTTCTGCAGGCTCAGGCTTAGGCCCACGCCCCGCGAATCATCGCCATGCCGTGCGCGCCGTGTGCGCGGGCGATGGTCATGTCATCGGGGGCGAGGCCGCCGATGGCGAATACCGGCATCGGCAGTTCCGCCGTGAGTTCTGCGAAGCGCGCCCAGCCCAGATCCGGCTGGCCGACATGGCTGGGAGTTTGCTGGACGTGACCGAGCAAGGCGTAATCGAGGCCGAGTTCGGCCGCTTTTTCCAGTTCGGCGCGGGTATGGCAGGAGGCGCCGACCCATTCACCTGCCGGGCGGGAGCTTAGTTGCATCAGCAGGCGGGCAGGCAGATGGACGCCATCCGTGGCGTCACAGCCGGGAATGCTTTCTGCAGCGTTGAGCAGGCATAGCGCACCTGCTTTGGCACAACGTGCCTGCACGTCGCGGATGAAGGCCGCACGGGCAGCCTCCGGCATGTCCGGCTCGCGGACCTGGACCAGGCGCAGGCCCTTGGCCAGGGCGCGATCCAGCGCAGCCAGCTGGGTTTTGACGCCGACCTGTGCGGCCTGGGTTACGCCCATCACGCGGGGCAGGCGCAGTGCTTTGAGGATGGGGCCATTGGCGGGCAGCATCGGGCCGACTGCCAGTGTCGCCGCCTGTTGCCAGGCCAGGGCGCTATGCACCAGGGCTTGGGGTTCGCCGCGCCATTGCGGAACTTCGAAAAAGTGCAGGCGGACGTGGGCATGTTCATACACATGCTCGCGGGTCAGCCAGGCGTTGGTCGTTTCGACCTCGATCCCGAGTTCTTCGCGCAGCTCGCGCACCAACGCCTCGCGTGGTGTTTCGCCTGCCTCTACCTTGCCGCCGGGGAATTCCCAGTAGCCGGGATAGAAGGTATCCGGCGCGCGCTGGCCAAGCAGGAAGCTGCCATCCGGACGGGTGATGACGGCAGCGGCGACGTGGGTGATTTTTTTCATGGTGAGTGTGTGTAGGGTGCGCACTGCGCACCGCTTGTCATGTGTGTGAGGCCTGGTTAGCGTGCGCGATGCGCACCCTACATGGCGTCGACTTCAGTGAGTCGAGGAAGTGCATGAGTAGATCTGGAATGCGAACACGGCAGCAATGACCAGCAGGGACAGGTAACCGCAAAAGTTCTGAAACCAGTTGAGTTTGCGTTGTTCTTTTGGCGCTTTGAGTTGGTTCAATCCGGGGCGCTGGCTACTGGCCCAGCGCCTGTTCAGATCCTGGATCATTTGCCCACCAGCGGTGATTAACTGTCTGAACTCCTCTTGTTCTAGAAGTTCTTTTTCCGAGAATTTGCGTGGAGGTGGTGGCGTCCACGAATTCGTTTCGAGCCATTCCGGAAGCCATTGCAATTCGTAGTTATCTTTTGCGTATGCAATCAGCCGATCCTTGATGAGTTCTCTATTTAGCCACTCTGGGGGATTGGCCGGCCAGTCTTCTTTTGATAGGAATTCAAGGTATCCCGGTCTGTTTTGCGTCGGGAATTTTCCCATGAAATCTGCCTTTTGCTGACCGTCCCAGTATGTGAGGCAAAAGTCATCCCAATCGGCTTGGATCCTTCCCGGGCCGGTAAACTCAATCCGAAAATTTTCAGACATTACCCGCGGTCTTTCCCGCAAAATCCCGCGCAAACTGCCAGGCCACACGCCCGGTACGCGAGGCACGCATCTGCGACCAGAGCAGCGCTTCGGCGCGGATACTCTCCTCCCACGCGGCGAGGCTGACGCCGAAAACCGTGAGCCAGTGGCGCACGATGTCGAGGTATTCCTCCTGGGTGAAGCTGTAGAAACTCACCCACAGGCCGAAGCGGTCCGACAGCGAGATCTTCTCTTCCACGGCTTCGCCTGGATGGAGTTCTTCTTCGCCATGGCGGGTCTGCAGGTTTTCCGAGAAATACTCGGGCATCAGATGCCGGCGGTTGCTGGTGGCATAGATCAGCACGTTGTCCGGTACCGCCGCGAAGCTGCCGTCGAGCACGCTCTTGAGCGCCTTGTAGGCGGGCTCGCCATCTTCAAAGCTGAGGTCATCGCAGAACAGGATGAAGCGCTCGGGCCGGTTGGCGACGAGCTCGACGATGTGCGGCAGGTCGATCAGGTCGGTCTTGTCGACCTCGATCACGCGCAGGCCCTGCTCCGCGTATTCGGTTAGCACGGCGCGCACCAGCGAGCTCTTGCCGGTGCCGCGTGCGCCGGTCAGCAGCACGTTGTTGGCGCGTTTGCCGGCCACGAACTGGCGGGTGTTGGCGGCGACACGATCTTTTTGTTCGTCGATGTCGCACAGGTCGGCCAGGCGGATGCTGTGCAGCTTGTGCAGCGGCTCCAGCCAGCCGCGACCTTCGCGGGTACGCCAGCGATGCGCCAGGGCAGACCAGTCCGGTGCGGGCTGGGCCGGCGGCAGGCTGGCTTCGAAGCGTGCCAGGACTTGCTCGGCACGGATGAGCAGACGTTCCATTTCGGGGGAAATCATTTTTGGGCGAGGTCTCTGGTGGACAGGTGGCACCAGTATACTTTCCCCATCATGAGAAGAGGGCTCAAGGCATGAAGCAGTTTCTGGCAGTGGTGGGAATCGTTGGCCTGGCGGGCTGTGCGCAGCAACCTGTGCCTGATGTGACGAATGTGCCACCCGCGCCCGTTGCCCAGAACTGTCCGCAGTGCCCGGTATGCCCCGTTCCGACCAGACCGGAACCCCCTTCGCCTGCCGCTTCGGCGCCCGCGGCACCCGCTGCTGCGCCTTTCAGTGTGGCCCAGTGGAGCGATCTTCCGGATTGGCAGCATGATCATCTCGACGAAGCCTGGCCAGGCCTGCTCGCTTCGTGCAAGGCGATCCGCCAGCCGGAGGTGAAGGCCGCGTGGGCGCCAGTGTGCGAAGCCGCGCAGGCATTGGGCGCCAAGCCTTCAGCGGGGCAGGTGCGCAGTTTTCTCGAAACCTGGCTGGCGCCGCAGCAGATCGTGAATCCCGATGGTTCGCGTGAAGGCTTGATCACCGGCTATTACGAGCCCCTGATCCACGGTAGCCGCTGGAAAAGCGCGAAGAACCCGGTGCCGGTGTTCGGCGTGCCGGACGACCTGCTCCAGCTCGATCTGGCCGAGGTCTATCCGGAGACGAAATCCCTGCGCTTGCGCGGCCGGCTCGATGGCAAGAAGGTCGTGCCTTACTGGTCGCGGGCGCAGATTGAAGCGCAGGGCGAGGCCTTCCCGGCGAAGACCCTGCTGTGGGTGAATGACCCGATCGAATACTTCTTCCTGCAGGTGCAGGGCTCCGGCCAGGTGCAGCTCGCCGATGGCTCGCGCGTACGCATCGCCTATGCCGACCAGAACGGTCATCCCTACAAGTCCATCGGGCGCTGGCTGATCGACAAGGGCGAGCTGACTCTGGCGCAGGCCGGCATGGCGGGCATCCAGAACTGGGCGCGGGCCAATCCGCAGCGCTTGTCCGAGATGCTCAACAGCAATCCGAGCTACGTTTTCTTCCGTGAGGAGCCCGCCAATGGCGAGGGCCCGAAAGGCTCGCTCGGCGTGCCACTGACCGGCGGGCGGGCGATTGCCGTCGATACGCGCACGATCCCGCTCGGCGCGCCGGTGTTCATGAGTTTCGCGATGCCCGACGGCAAGCCCATGCAGCGTCTGGTGCTGGCACAGGATACCGGCGGCGCGATCCGCGGCCGGGTACGTGCCGACTTCTTCTGGGGATTCGGGGCCGAAGCGGGAGCGCAGGCCGGCAAGATGCGTCAGCAGGGGCGCATGTGGGTGTTGTGGCCGAAAGGCGCGGCGCTGCCGGCCGTGAGCAATTAGACCCGGCAGGCCCGGCTCATTCCAGGCGGATGCGCCCTTCGGATGAGTAGGCCGGTAGCGGACGGCTGCGTTCGGTGAGATAGCGGCGTGTGGCGTCGATATCCGGGCCGATGGTCTGGCGCTCGGTGCCCGCCGTGAAGATCCGCAGACCATCGCCACCTTCGGCAATGAAGCTGTTGGTCACCACGCGATAGTTGCGTTGGGGCTGCAGGGGTTCGCCATCCAGGCGGACGTCCGAAGCCCGCGCACCGGCAGGTGCAGCCGGATTCCAGCGATAGCTCAGGCCTCGGGATACCTGCAACAGGCGTGGTGGTTTGTTGCCTTGCTGTGTCTGCTGGTTGAGCATGGCGAGGATCTGCGCGCCGCTCAGGCTCAGCACGACCACGTCGTTGCCGAAGGGCTGGACTGCGTACAGATCGCCCAGCGTGATGTTCTGAGGACTTGTGGTAACCGGGCCTGAGGGCAGGTTGGCACGCAAGCCGCCGGAATTCATGAAGGCCATGTCGGCAGCCCCCGCCTGCCGGGCAAAATCCAGCATGCCATCGGCGATCAGGTTGCCCAGGGCGCTGTCGCCCTTGCCGCTTTGCTCGGCGGCGTAGCGCTCCAGGGTGGCCGGAAGCAGGCCGATGCGTTGCTGGCTGATGGTTTTGCTGGAGGCGGATACGTCGGCGACGTAGGCCTGCATCGCCGCATCCGGCTGGAAACGTTGTTGGTCGACCACGTGGTTGGTGGCGCTGGCATCAATCAGGGCGCCGCTGTGCCGGTCGATGCGCAGACGGATTTCGGAAACCAGCGCACCGTAGCTGCCGGCCTGGGTCACCAGCCGGCCATCGACCTTGCAGGTATAGGCTTCGTGGGTGTGTGCCGACATGACCACGCCCACGGATTTGTCCAGGTGTTTGACGATATCGACAATCGGCCCGGCGAATCCCGGGCAAGCGTAATCCGGCTCGCTGACTGCGCCGCTGGCGGCGTGATAGTCGGCACCCTGATGGATCAGCGCGACGATGGTTTCCACGCCCTGGGCACGGATTTCCGGGATCACCCGGTTGATGGCGATGGCTTCGTCCTCGAAATACAGACCACGTATGCCCGAGGCCATGACGATGTCCGGTACGCCTCGCAGATCCGCGCCGACAAATGCCACGCGGACGCTGCCAAGCTGGCGGATCACGTACGGTTTGAGCCAGGGCTTGCCGGTGGCTTCGTCGATGATGTTGGCAGCCAGATAATCGAAATGCGCGCCGGAGAAGCCCGGGAGCTTGCAGCCATCCGCCGGGCATTCCCCGCGGATGCGCCGGAGCAGTTCGTCGCGGCCATGATCGAACTCGTGGTTGCCGCGTGGAGACCAGCGGCGCGGCACCGATCAGATCGCCGACGCCTACGGTAATGCTGTCGGGGTTGGCGGCGCGCAGTTCTGCCAGCGCGCTGGCCAGGTAGGCAGCACCGCCTGCGGCGACGTTGCGTTGGGAGCCGGGATGCGCCGGGTCGGGGAGCTGCAGGGTTTTCGGAACGGGGCCGGCCGACTGGATCTGCCCGTGAAAATCATTGATCCCGAGAATGGTGACAGCCACCGTCTCGGGCGGCGGTGGGGGCAGGCTGGCGCAGGCACCCAACAAGCAGGGGAGCAGGATGGACAAGGGATGGCGGGGCAGGATGCGCATGACCGGTTCGCTCAAAAAAGGCGTGCTGGATCAGGATCTTCCCGTGATCTGGAAGACACGCAGCACGATGATCTCAGTGGTGCAGGAAGCCTAGCACGATCAATCCAGCCCGGCAGCCGGAGGGGGCAAGGCATGCCTGGCGGTTGAACAGGCATGTTCAGATCTGTGTGAGTGCCAGACTGATCACCAGCGGCATCGTGATCGCACTGAGCAGGGTGGAGAGCAGGACGGTTTGCGAAGCAAAATCGGGATTGCCCTTGAATTCGATCGCCAGCAACACGGTGTTGACGGCGGATGGAGCGCCTGCGCAGATGACGATGACCTGGCCGGCAACGCCATGGATGCCGAGCAGACTGACCATGCCCCAAGCCAGCAAAGGCCCGCCGAAGAGCCGCATCAGACTGGACAGATAGACCAGCGGCGCCAGGCGTGGCACCCTGGCGCTGGCCAGTTGGGCGCCGAGCGTGACCAGTGCCAGCGGTACCAGCCCCTGTGTCAGGGCGCTGAGACTTTGTTCAACAGGCGTCCAGACCACCCAGCCGCCTGCGCGGAAGATCAATGCAGCCAGCATGGCGAGCGTGGCCGGCATGCGCAGCAGCTTGATGAGCATCTCGCCGATCCGCTTGCCCTTGGGGCCGGTATTGAGCACCCCGAAAGTATTCGTCAGTGTGGATTGCAGGAGCAGGACGACGATCTGGATGGAATAGCTGAACGGGGTGTTGTAGAGCAGCTGGATCAGCGGAATGCAGTAGTTGCCACTGTTGTACAGACAGATCGCGTTATAGAAGCCCGGCTTCTGCGCGGCGCGAAGCCGGAGCAGGCGCGCGACCAACCAGCCGCAGGCCAGCAGCGCGGAAAAGACTGCGAGATTGCATTTCAGGATGTCCAGCAACTGGGCGCTGCCTAGCGGGGTGCGATAGATGCTGCCGAACACCAGTGCCGGGATGAAGACGTAGAACTGCACCTTGCCCAGGCTGCTGATATCCAGCGGGAAGCGTTTCTGGATCAGGACGCCTGCGCCGACCTGGAGGAAGATCGGCGTCAGGACATTGAACAGCAGGAAGTTGAATTGATGCATGGGTGCTGGGGAGCGGCGTTGAAACGGGCGGCCGTTCCCCTGCCAGGGCGCAAGCTATCAGGCTGTCTCGTCACCCAGATACGCGCTGCGTACTTTGGGATCGTTGAGCAGCTCGTCGCCATTGCCGGAAAGCGTGATCAAACCACCGTCCATGACGTAGCCGCGCCCGGAAAACTCCAGAGCCAGATTGGCGTTCTGTTCCACCAGCAGGATGGTCATGCCTTCCTTGACCACGGCCTGGACCACTTCGAAGATCTTCTCCACGACCAGCGGAGCGAGTCCCATCGAGGGCTCGTCGAGCAGCAGCAGCTTGGGGCGCGAGAGGAGTGCCCGGCCGATGGCCACCATCTGCTGTTCACCGCCCGAAAGCGTTCCGGCGACTTGGGCCAGACGTTCCTTGACGCGGGGCAGCATGGTGTAGACGCGTTCCAGATCTGCCTCGATGCCATCCTTGTCATTGCGGGTGTAGGCGCCCATGCGCAGGTTTTCTTCCACAGTCAGGCGCGTGAAGATGCCGCGCCCCTCCGGCACCAGCGCAATGCCCTGGCGCAGACGCAGGTGCGTGGGCATCGCGGTGATGTTCTTGCCCTCGAACTGCAGTGCGCCCGACTTGATCGGCAAGGTGCCGGCAATCGCATTCAGGGTGGTGGTCTTGCCCGCGCCGTTGGCGCCGATCAGGCAGACAAGTTCGCCGCTGTAGAGCTCCAGGTTGATGCCCTTCACGGCCTGGATCTGGCCATAGGCAATCTCGATATCCTTGAGCTGCAGGATAGGTGTATTCATATCAGTGGGCATGGTGGCTGCTTCCCAGATAGGCTTCAATGACTTCGGGATTCTTCTGGACCACGCTTGGCACGTCCTCGGCGATCTTCTTGCCGAAATTCAGCACGGCCACGCGGTCGCACAGACCCATCACCAGCTTCACATCGTGTTCGATCAGCAGCACCGTCACGCCATCGGCGCGGATGGTCGAGATCAATTCGCGCAGTTGCGCGGTTTCGGTGGCGTTCATGCCGGCGGCGGGTTCGTCGAGCGCCAGCAGTTGCGGCTCGGTGGCCAGTGCGCGGGCAATTTCCAGGCGGCGCTGATCGCCATAGGAAAGATTGCGCGAGAGCGTGGTGGCGTGGCGTTCGATGCCCACGTAACGCAACATCTCGTAAGCACGCTCGGTGATCAGGCGTTCTTCCTCGCGGGTGTGGCGGTTCTGCACGAGGATGCCCCACAGCGAGGAATCCGACCGCAGATGGTGACCGGCCATGACGTTTTCCAGTGCCGTCATCTCACGGAACAGGCGGATGTTCTGGAAGGTCCGGGCGATGCCCCGTTCCACCACCGCGTGCGGCGTGCCGGTCGGCAGCTCCGAGCCGGCGAAGATGAATTCGCCACCATTGGGGGTATAAGCGCCGGTCAGGACGTTGAAGAAGGTTGTCTTGCCGGCGCCGTTCGGGCCGATCAGACCATAGACCTCACCCTTGCGGATGGTGAGCGACACATCGGTGAGTGCTTGCAGACCACCGAAACGCTTGCTGATGGACTGGGCTTCAAGAAGGGTGATGCTCATGCTTTTTCCTTTCCGGCGATGACCAGTTCCGGACGGGAGTACCGGGAGTGTGCAGGCATCAGGCCTGCCGGGCGCAGCAGCATCATGAAGATCATCGCCAGGGAGAGCAGCAGCATCCGCAGCACTTCCGGATCAAGGATCACGTGGCCGAAGAGCTGTTGCTGCACCGGCAACGCCACGCTGCGCAGGATTTCAGGCAGCAGCGACAAGGCGACGGCACCAATGATCACGCCGCCCAGATTGCCCATGCCGCCAAACACGACCATGGTCAGGATGGCGATGGATTCCATCAGCGAGAAGGATTCTGGCGAGACGAAGCCCTGAAAGCTGCCGAACAAGCCGCCTGCCACGCCGCCGAAGGTTGCGCCCAGCGAAAAGGCCAGCAGTTTCATATTGCGCGTGTTGATGCCGATGGCCTTGGCGGCTAGCTCGTCGTCACGGATCGCGGCCCAGCCACGCCCGATGCGCGAAATCTGCAGACGCCGGATTACGATGACCGAGCCGACCACGAAGAGCAGGAACACGTAGTAGAAGAGCACCAGTGAATTGATCTTGAAGTTCTCGGTGATCGGGATGTGACGCGAAATATCCCAGCCGAACAGACTCAGCGAGTCCAGCATGTTGATGCCTTGAGGACCGTTGGTGACATTGATCGGATAATTCAGGTTGTTCATGAAAATCCGCACAATCTCGCCAAAACCGAGCGTAACGATGGCGAGATAGTCACCGCGCAGGCGCAGTACCGGAAAGCCCAGGATGATCCCGGCGCAGGCGGCAAAGCCCGCGCCCAGCGGCAGCACCAGCCAGAACGGCAGATGCAGGCCGAAGTGCGGCGAGGCAAGGAAGGCCCAGGTGTAGGCACCGACCGCATAAAACGCGATGTAGCCCAGATCGAGCAGACCGGCAAAGCCGACCACGAGATTCAGGCCCAGTGCCAGCATCACGTAGAGCAAGGCGAAGTCCAAGATCCGGACCCAGGTGTTGCCGCACAGGACGGCGATCAGCGGGGCAATCATCATCAAGGCCAGCACCACGTGGCGGGCGGCCTTGGGATTGCGGCTCCCCAGCCAGGGAATCGCTTCAGCGAGTTCGTTCATTTATGTAATCCGGGAAAAGGTGACTCAGGCGCGGTCCGAGACGCGCTCGCCGAGCAAACCGGTCGGGCGGAAGATCAGGACGATGCCGAGGATGACAAAGGCAAAGATGTCCTGATAGTTGCTCGACAACAATTCAAAACTGCCGCCGTTGGCACACGTGGTCTGCAATGAAGCGGACTGTGCCCAGATCGGCAGGTGACACAGATCGGTGGCTGAACCCAGATAGCCCGCACCGATGGATTCCACCAGCCCGAGCACGACGCCACCGACCATGGCGCCACCGAGGTTGCCGATTCCGCCGAGCACTGCAGCGGTGAAAGCCTTGATGCCAGGGGAGAAGCCCATCGCGTAGTGCGCCACGCCGTAATTCGAAGAGAACATCACACCGGCCACGGCAGCCAGCCCGGAACCGATGATGAAGGTGGTGGCAATGATCTTGTTGGTGTCCACACCCATCAGGCCGGCCACGCGGTGGTTTTCGGCCGTGGCGCGCATGGCACGGCCGAGCCGGGTCTTGTTGACCAGCAGGATCAGGCCGGTCATCAGCAGCGCCGAGCTGATCAGGATCACGACCTGGACCGGCGTGATGAACACTCCGTCGATGGGCTGCAGTGGCGCAGTGGTGATCAGTTGCGGGAAGCTGTGATAGTTGCGACCCCAGATGATCATGGCTAGGGTTTGCAGCAGGAAGGAGACACCGATTGCGGTGATCAGCGGGGCCAGACGTGGGGCGTTGCGCAAACGCCGGTAGGCGGCGCGTTCGATCACGTAACCCAGCAACATGCACACTGTCACGGCCACACTCAGTCCGATCATCAGCGTGGGGATGGCTCCCAGAGCCGGCCAGGTCTTCTGCACGAACAGGATGACCTGCAGCGAAACCAGCGCACCCACCATCAGTACATCACCGTGGGCAAAATTGATCAGACCGAGAATGCCGTAGACCATGGTGTAGCCGAGTGCGACTAGCGCATATACGCTGCCAACGACCAAGCCGTTGACGATCTGTTGAAGAAAGGTTTCCATGGTTTGCGGATATTACTAAAGCGTTAAGGGGGCGGATTGTCGGGGGGGCGGACAAACCGGTCAAGCGTCTGGATCAAGTGTGCGTTGCACAAAAAACCGGGGCGCAGCCTGCTTGCGCCCCGGTCCTGATCCTGGTCGTGCGCCTTATTTCAGCGGAGACCAGCCACCAGCATTGAATTGATACATGGTGATGGCGCCAAACTTGGTGTCGCCCTTGTCGTCAAAAGCCACTTCGCCAGTCACCCCCTTGAAGTGAACTTTCTTGAGCGCCGGCAGGTATTTGGCCGGTTCCCAGGAGCCTGCCGCCTTCATGCCTTCGATGAGCGCTGCGGCAGCATCGTAGGCGTACGGGGCGTAGTTCTGGATATCGACGTTGAAACGCTTCTTGAAACGATCCTTGAAGGTCTTGTCTGCCAGCAATTCGAGCGGCAGGCCTGCTTGCGAGCAATACGCCTTGTCGCTCATGGCGTTGCCGGCGAGCTTGATGAATTCAGGCGTACAGCCGCCATCACCGGTCACGAACTTGGCATTGATCCCGAGCTGTTTGACTTGCTTGAGCATCGGGCCGCCTTGGGCATCCATGCCGGAATACACGATCACGTCCGGATTCTGCGCCTTGATCTTGGTGAGAATGGCCATGAAATCGGTAGCCTGGTTATTGGTGAACTCACGCGAAGTCACCGAACCGCCATTGGCTTTCACACCCTTTTCCACTTCGTCGGCCAGCCCCTGACCATAGGCGGTGCGGTCATCGATGATGGCGACTTTCTTGCCCAGCTTGGTAGCGGCGAACTTGCCGACCACGCTGCCTTGCTGTGCGTCGTTGGCCATGGTCCGGAAAATGTACGGGAAGCCTTGCTGGGTCAGCGTCACATTGGTTGCTGAAGGCGAGATCATCGGGATGCCTGCCTGGTTGTAGATGCGTGAAGCCGGGATCGTGGTGCCCGAGTTCAAGTGCCCGACAATCCCTTTCACGCCCGCATCCACGAGGCGCTGGGCCACGATGTTGCCGGTCTTCGGGTCGGCCGCGTCATCTTCGCCCACCAATTCAAACTTGACCTTCTTGCCACCAATGGTCACGCCCTTGGCGTTGTATTCCTCAATGGCCATGCGAACGCCATTTTCATTGTCCTTGCCCATGTGAGCAATATTGCCGGTCAGCGGACCGACGTGGCCGAGCTTCACCACGACTTCCTGGGCTTGCACGGCACCAGCGGTCAGGCCCAGAACAGCCAAAGCAATCAAAGTCTTCTTCATCGATGTGTCTCCGCAATATGCGATAGATAGGATCCGGTGCGTGGAGCGCGCCGGCTGAAGCTACTCCGAGGGCGGATGTTACCGAAAAACTTCGCCCAGTCTACGGTGGCGTATGGCCGCCGCTGGAAGTTTGCAGAACAATGCAATTTCTGAGCCAGTCCAGAGCGGGATAACCGCAATGTACTCTCTTTGCGTACTCAGGCAGGCTGCGGTACACCCCAATCAGTATTCCGCCTCATGAAGCTTTTTGGCATGACCCTTCTGCTGGCAGGCCTACTTGGTGCCTGTACGCCTTCTGCGGGCGTGCTGGAACCCGGCAAGAGTGCGCTGCCCCAAGTTCTGGCACAGATGGGGCAGCCCAGTATGGTCTGGGCGGGCGAAAATGGTGCCTTGCTGATGGAATTTGCCCACACACCTCCCGGGCATGAAAACTTCATGGCCAGGATCGGCGCGGACGGTGTGCTGATTAGTCTGCAGCAGGTCTTGACCGAGGAAAACGCAGCGCTGATCAAGGAAGGCATGAGCCGTGACCAGGTGCGCCAGACCTTGGGACGGCCGGCACGGGTCGATGCGGCCACGAGCGGACGCAGCGGAGAACAGTGGCATTGGCCTCTGGATGGGGCTCGTCCCCCTGTGTGGCAGCTTGATGTCCAATTTGGTGCGTCGGGCACTGTTATGGACGTTCATCGCAGCCGGACACAGCCTGGCACGCGTTCCTGAGAGGCGCTTCAAAGCTCGTCAGCAGGGTGCTTGCCGACTATAATGGCAGCCTGTTTCCGAGGAGCGCTGCGAGATCGCTTCAGATCCCAGGCTCGGAACCCGCATCCCTCTTGTGTTGCGGGCCAGATTCAACGGCGCTCACCGCTTCATGCAGATCTCGTGCGGAAAGCCGGTGGGCCAGAAATTCTCCCGTCTCTCCAGTCATCTCCGATCTGCCCGAAGCGTTGCACAGAACGCCCCGGAGAAAACCCATGCAAGCCGACCGCACGACCGAACTCAAGCAGCTCCTCGCCGAACGCATCCTCGTCCTCGACGGCGGCATGGGCACCATGATCCAGCAGTACAAGCTCGGCGAAGCGGACTATCGCGGCACACGCTTTGCAGACTTCGCGCGCGACCTCAAGGGCAATAACGACCTGCTGCTGCTCACCCAACCCGAGGTGATCGGCGAAGTGCACCGCGCCTACCTCGACGCAGGCGCCGACATCATTGAGACCAATACCTTCAATGCCACGCGCGTGTCGCAGGCAGAGTATGGTCTCGAAGAAGTCGCCTACGAACTCAACGTTGCGGGCGCCAGGCTCGTGCGTGAGATCTGCGACGAATACACCGCGAAGAACCCCGCCAAGCCGCGCTTTTGCGCCGGCGTGATCGGGCCGACCTCGCGCACGCTCTCCATCTCGCCCGACGTCAACGACCCAGGCTTCCGCAATATCAGCTTCGAAGCACTGGCCGAGGACTACTACCAGTCCGCCAAGGGCCTGATGGAAGGCGGCGCCGACCTGCTGCTGATCGAGACGGTGTTCGACACGCTCAACGCCAAGGTCGCCGTGTATGCCGTGCAGAAGCTGTTCGAAGACCTTGGCCGCACGCTGCCCGTCATGATCTCCGGCACCATCACCGATGCTTCGGGCCGCACGCTGTCGGGCCAGACCGCCACCGCCTTCTGGAACTCGCTGGCGCACGCCAAGCCGATCAGCTTCGGCCTCAACTGCGCACTCGGTGCCAAGGAACTGCGCCAGTACGTCGCCGAGATTTCCGGCATCGCCAACACCTACATCTCCGCGCACCCGAACGCCGGCCTGCCGAATCCGCTCGCGCCGACCGGTTATGACGAAACGCCCGAGCAACTCGCGGCTGACATCAAGGAGTGGGCCGAGTCTGGCTTCCTCAACATCGTCGGCGGCTGCTGCGGCACCACGCCGGCGCACATCAAGGCGGTCGCCGAGACGGTGGCGAACATCAAACCACGTGTCATTCCCGACATCGAAGTGCGCCAGCGCCTCTCGGGCCTGGAGCCCTTCACGATCGGCAAGGACAGCCTGTTTGTGAACGTCGGCGAGCGCAACAACGTCACCGGCTCCAAGGCCTTCGCGCGCATGATCCTCGAAGGCCGCTTCGACGACGCCCTGCAGGTCGCCCGCCAGCAGGTGGAGAACGGCGCCCAGGTCATCGACATCAACATGGACGAAGCCATGCTCGATTCGAAGGCCGCGATGGAGCGCTTCCTCAAGCTCATCGCCTCCGAACCGGACATCAGCAAGGTGCCGATCATGATCGACTCCTCCAAGTGGGAGGTGATCGAGGTCGGCCTGCAATGCATCCAGGGCAAGGGCATCGTCAATTCCATCTCGATGAAAGAGGGCGTGGAGGCCTTTCTGCATCATGCCAAGCTGTGCATGCGCTATGGCGCTGCAGCAGTCGTCATGGCTTTTGATGAGCAGGGGCAGGCGGATACCTATGCGCGCAAGACCGCGATCTGCAAGCGTGCTTACGATCTGCTGATGAGCATCGGCTTCCCGCCTGAAGACATCATTTTCGACGCGAACATCTTTGCCATTGCCACCGGCATCGAAGAGCACAACAACTACGCCGTCGACTTCATCGAAGCCGTGCGCTGGATTCACACGAATCTACCCTACGCCAAGACCAGCGGCGGGGTGTCGAACGTGAGCTTCAGCTTCCGTGGCAATGACCCGGTGCGCGAAGCGATCCACACCGTGTTCCTCTACCACGCCATCAAGGCGGGGCTGTCCATGGGCATCGTCAACGCCGGCCAGCTCGGTGTGTATGACGACCTCGACCCCGTGCTGCGCGAGAAGGTGGAAGACGTTGTATTGAATCGTCATCCAGAAGCTGGCGAGCGCCTCGTCGAATTCGCGCAGACCGTCAAGGGTCAGGCCAAGGAAAACGTGCAGGATCTCGCCTGGCGTGAATGGCCGGTCGAAGAGCGCCTGTCGCACGCGCTGGTCAAAGGCATCACGCAATTCGTCGTCGAAGACACCGAAGAAGTCCGCGCGAAATTGTTCGCCGAGGGCAAGCCGCCACTTGCCGTCATCGAAGGCCCGCTGATGGCCGGCATGGCCGTAGTCGGCGACCTGTTCGGTGCGGGCAAGATGTTCCTGCCGCAGGTCGTGAAATCCGCCCGCGTCATGAAGTCCGCCGTCGCGCATCTCATCCCCTACATCGAGGAAGAGAAGAAACGCACCGGCGCCGCCGGCAAGGGCAAGATCATCATGGCCACGGTGAAGGGCGATGTGCATGACATCGGCAAGAACATCGTCGGCGTCGTGCTCAGCTGCAACGGCTACGAAGTCATCGACCTCGGCGTGATGGTGCCGACCGAGAAGATCCTGCACGCTGCCAAGGAACACGGCGCGCAGGTCATCGGCCTGTCCGGCCTGATTACGCCTTCGCTTGAAGAGATGAGCTTTGTCGCCAGCGAAATGCAGCGCCAGGGCTTCGACATTCCGCTGCTGATCGGTGGCGCCACCACCAGCCGTGCGCACACTGCAATCAAGATCGCGCCGCACTACGAGCAGCCGATTGTCTACGTGCCGGACGCCTCGCGCGCCGTGGGCGTCGTCACCAGCCTGCTCAGCATCGACGGCCGCGCCAGTTTCGTTGCCGAGATCGCGGCCGACTACGAGAAGCTGCGCACGCAACACGCGGCCAAGGCTGGCGTGAAGCTCGTCAGCCTGGAAGCCGCCCGCGCCAACAAATTCAAATGGAATGCCGACCCGGCCTATGTGCCGGTCAAGCCTTCACGCCCGGGAACCCAGCGCCTGCGCAACATCGATCTGGCCACGCTGGTCGACTACATCGACTGGGGCCCCTTCTTCCAGACCTGGGATCTGGCCGGACCATACCCCGCGATTCTTACGGATGCCGTCGTCGGTGAAACTGCCACCAATGTTTTCAACGATGCGCAAAAGATGCTCAAGCAGGCCATCGACGGGCGCTGGATCGAAGTTCACGCCGTCTTTGGTCTTTACCCCGCTGCAGCGAAGAATGACAGTGTGCGGATCTACAGGGATGAATCGCGCAGCGAAGTGATTGCCCAATGGCATGGGCTGCGCCAACAGCACGAGCGCCCGGCCGGCAAGCCCAACTACTGCCTGTCCGATTTCATTGCGGACGAGGCGAGTGGCGTAGCAGACTGGATCGGTGCCTTTGCCGTCAGCGCTGGCCGCAACCTGGAGAAGCGTGTTGCCGAGTACGAGGCCCAGCACGACGATTACCACGCTATCATGCTCAAGGCCATTGCCGACCGCTTCGCCGAAGCCGCCGCGGAATGGCTGCACCAGCGCGTGCGCAAGGAATACTGGGCGTACGCAGCAGACGAGTCACTTGGCAGCGCCCAGTTGATTGCCGAGCAATATCAAGGCATCCGACCCGCCCCCGGCTACCCGGCCTGCCCCGATCACACTGCCAAAGGCGAGATCTTCAAACTCATCAACCCGACGGAGGCGATTGGCCTCGAACTCACCGAAACCTTTGCCATGAACCCGGCGGCGGCGGTGAGCGGCTTTTACCTCGCCCACCCCGAGGCGCATTACTTCGCTGTCAGCAAGATAGGGGAGGACCAGATGAAGGATTGGGCGCTGAGGGCGGGCTTTAGCGAGGCCGAGGCCAAGCGCTGGTTGGCGCCGATGCTGTGATTTATAGGCCATCATCCTTGCAATTTCTCTATGTCGTGGATAAATTGCAAGGATGAATTTGCGTGCTTCTGCCCCTCTTTTTCTTGATTTGCTGCAGGAATTCCCTGCTGTAGCGATTCTTGGCCCGCGTCAGGTGGGCAAGACGACGCTTGCCCATCAGCTCTGCGCGCAATGGCCGGGCGAGACGCAATACCTTGATCTGGAGCTGCCCAGCGACCAGGCTCGCCTGCAGGATGCCGAGGCATATCTCGCCAACCTGGCGGGCAAGCTGGTTGTGCTCGATGAGGTGCAGCGCATGCCCGAACTCTTCGCCACGCTGCGCGGCCTCATCGACCTGCGTCGCCGCGCTGGTTTGCGCACCGGGCAATTCCTGCTGCTAGGTTCTGCCAGCGGCGCCCTGTTGCAGCAGTCCTCCGAAAGCCTTGCCGGGCGCATCGCCTACCGCGAGCTCTACCCCCTGCAACTGCACGAGCTGGAATCGAAAGATATCGCCGCCCGCGACCGCCTGTGGCTGCGCGGTGGCTTTCCCGAGGCGCTGTTGGCGCGGTCGGACGTAGCCAGCCAGCGCTGGCGCAGCCAGTTCATCACCACTTACCTTGAGCGCGACATTCCCCAGCTTGGCCCGCGCATTCCTGCCTCCACGCTGCGCCGCTTCTGGACCATGCTTGCTCATGAACAGGGGCAACTCCTTAATGCCTCACGGCTGGCTACTTCGCTTGCGGTCAGCGGGCAGACCATCACGCGCTACCTCGATCTGATGAGCGACCTCATGCTGGTGCGCCGTCTGCAGCCATGGGCGGGCAACAGCGCCAAGCGGCTGGTGCGCTCACCAAAGGTTTATGTGCGCGACACCGGCGTGCTGCACAGCCTGCTGGGTATCAATAGCCTGGACGCGCTACTCGCCCATCCTGTTGCGGGTTCCAGCTGGGAAGGCATGGTCATCGAACACCTGATAGCCGCCATGCCGGAAGGCGCCGAAGCCAGTTTTTACCGCACCAGCGCTGGCGCCGAGATCGACCTCGTGCTCGAACTCCCCGGCCAGCAGCGCTGGGCAGTCGAGATCAAACGCTCAAGCGCCCCGACGATCAGCAAGGGCTTCCACCTTGGCGCAACAGATATCGGCGCGACGCATAAATGGGTCGTCTACGGCGGCAGCGAAACCTACCCGCTGGGCGAGGGCATCAAGGCCATGCCGCTGGAACAATTGCAGACGGCATTGCGCGAGATGGGCTGAGACGAACCAATCCGGCCGAGGCGTTTGGAATATTCGAGCCTGACCCCTTTGTCCCCCCTTTGTCTCCCCGCCAGCAGCACGAGCGCCCGGCCGGCAAACCCAACTACTGCCTCAGCGATTTCATCGCCGATGCGGACTCGGGCGTGCCGGACTGGGTCGGCGCCTTCGCCGTGAGCGCCGGCCGGGGCCTGGAGCCGCGCATCGCCGCGTACGAGGCTGCGCATGACGACTACCACGCCATCATGCTCAAGGCCATCGCCGACCGCTTCACCGAAGCTGCCGCCGAATGGCTGCACCAGCGCGTGCGCCGCGAGTACTGGGCTTACGCCGCCGATGAGACGCTGGACAAGGCCGCGCTGATCGCCGAGAAATACAGCGGCATCCGCCCGGCCCCGGCTACCCGGCCTGCCCGGACCACACCGCCAAGGGCGAGCTGTTCAAGCTCATCAACCCGCAGGAAGAGATCGGTCTGGAAATCACCGAAACCTTCGCCATGTACCCGGCGGCGGTCAGCGGCTTCTATCTGGCCCACCCTGAGGCGCACTACTTCGCGGTGAGCAAGATCGGGGAGGACCAGATGTAGGACTGGGCGGCACGGGCTGGATTCAGCGAGGCCGAGGCGAAGCGGTGGTTGGCGCCGATTCTTTGATTCGTGCTGATGGATGAAATGACAAAGGGGCCGGGCGGCCCCATTTTAAGGTTTCATTGCTGCCGGCTCGGGCGATTTTGAAAATTATTGATTGTCATGTTGATTGATCCAAATAGATGAGTTTGCAAAAAGTTGTGCCGAACGGCCATAACTCCGCCCTTGCGAACTCGATGTTGAATCTGTCGATAGATGTGTTGTTACTTGAGTTAGCATTCGGCTGTTTAGGTGCCTAATGGCTTCCCTGCGTGTATTGGTTGTGAATCGAACAACACATGACTTTTCGATTAGATGGGCTGATAGCCGATTTTTGTACTGAGGAATGTTTGAGGTTGCTCGTAAAAATCTGCGTTCCTTATAGTCAGCTTCCTGGATGCTGAACAGCTTTCTCAGTTCAGGTTCGTCAAGCAATAAAAAGCCATATGAATGTGCGCGTTCTCCGACTGGAATCTCATAGTCTTCTACAACAAGAAGATATCCGTCGCTAGTGAGACTCCTCATTAAAGGGCTATTTTCATTGAAATAGTCTGGCCATGTATCAGGACATATTTCATGTAGAACATTGCACATTACGATGACATTGACAGACTCTGAGTCTATTTTTATGTTGTGCAAATCACTACATATTCTTGTTGAAGAATCATTTTCGCTTGGATAGAAGTTGCGGATCTCACGAAGTAAGTTGGCATGCTTTGAGGTGTCTGGTTCGTACGCAATGTAATCAATTAATTGGCCGGCTGTTTTATTGCCGGATTCGGCCGTCAAGGTTGCTAGCAAGCGTCCGACTCCCGCGCCAAAATCAATCATTCTAAGTTTTTTGTCGTGGTTTTTTGTGTGGTTTATTAGTATTTCGGATATTTGTTTTGTCTGTGGGTCGTTTGTGTTAGGTCCCGCAACGCTCGGCTGCGTTAAGCATTCTCCCAAAAACCTCTGTGCCGCATAGACGCCCGGTAGCTGAGTTAGGCTTTGCATTGCAACTGACCCGTCTGGGCCACCCATTAGTCCGTTAAGAACTTTTTCGGGAGATCTTCCTGCGCGAGAAAACTCCCCTCCGTCTGCGTACCAGAGACAGTCTGGCTCTTTGGCTAGAAGGTGAGCGATTAGTGGGACGGAGTGAGTTGCAATCCAAATTTGCCCAGTCCCTAAAACTTTAAGCAGGTCATCTATTACTTGGTTTAAGACGGCGGGGTGAAGATGATTTTCTGGCTCGTCCATAAGGATTACGCTGTCTTGTAATTTGGATCCTTGAGCGTGCAGCTTGCATGCCAGTTGAAAAAGAATTTTCTGGCCGTCTGACAATAGAGTGCAGTAATCTCCTTCGATGTTGGCTAGACGGATATTCAGTTTGTCATTTAGTTCAAAATTAATTAAAGATCCTAAAAAGTCTTTTAATAATTTATCCAAGCTCTTCCATGCCAGCTCTTGTTCGCTAAGTGTTTGACTAGTGTTTTCTTGTCGTCTTTGAGATCCGATGAGAGCGGCGCGCATGACGGATCTTACGTATGCAGGTGCGGCCAACTCGGCGTTCGCCTCTTCAACGTTTTTAATAGATCCTGCTCTATTGTCTGCTTCAGTGTCTGCGACGTGAGATGCATCCTTAAGATGTGTGCTTCTTGGGACGAAATTTACCTTTGTGATCGGGGCTGATGTGGAAGTCTTGAGTATATTGCTAGCAGCGATTGCTCGTTTTCCGTCTGCGATAATTCTTTTGTTATTGTTTATGTTGCTTTTTAAATTTTCTATTTGTGCTGTCACGATAGATGTGTTGGCATTTTCTTGCTTGCTCAATATGTCAATTGATGTACTCCATTGAGTCATAGTGTTGGTGTATTGCTCTTCCTGTAGTTGTAATCGAGCTACTTCTGTGGTTGTTAATTGTTTTTGGATTAATGATTCAAT
>JAGTRY010000133.1 GCA_018262235.1 Pseudomonadota bacterium | reverse complement strand
GGGGCATTGTGGCCACTGCCAGCTCGGCGGCAAGTTCGTGTGCAAGGATGGACCGATCTTTCCCTGGCCTGCGGTGGCCGAGCTGATGCGTGTGAAGGGGTATTGAGATGAGCAAACCACGCGTAGCCATTCATAAATTTGCCTCCTGCTCCGGGTGCCAACTGGCCTTCGTGAACATGGGCATCGAACTGGTCGAGCTGACCAAGCTTGTCGAAATCGTGCATATGGCTGAAGTCGGTCACGTGGCCCCGGAAAGCGAGAACGTCGATATCGCCTTTGTCGAAGGTTCGATCACCACGCCACACGATGTGGAACGCCTGCTCAAGATTCGCGAGCACAGCAAATATCTGATCACGATGGGCGCTTGCGCCACCTCGGGCGGGATCCAGGCCTTGCGCAATCACGCCGACGCGGCTGAATGGATGCGTTCGGTGTATGCCAAACCCGAATACATCCAGTCGCTGTCGACTTCGGCGGCAATCGCCAATCATGTGAAGGTGGATTTCGAGTTGTGGGGATGCCCGGTCAGCGTGCGCCAGATGCTCGCCGCGATCCGCAGCTTCCTGTTTGGCGTGCCGCCGCAGATCCTGCGCGAGAAGGTCTGCCAGGAATGCAAACGGCGAGGCAACAACTGCATCCTGATCACCCAGGGGGCCGCCTGCATGGGGCCTGTGACACGCACCGGCTGCGGCGCCTTGTGCCCGACCTTTGGTGCGCCTTGCTATACCTGTTACGGCCCCGCCGAAGGGACCAATACGGCGAGCTTCGGTCAGCGCCTGATGGGGCTTGGCCTGAATGCGGATCAGGTCGCACGCAAATTTGCGTCGATCAACAATGCGGCACCGGTTTTCAGTGAGGCGACCGAAATGTTTGCCACCAAGACCTGGATGGAGGAGTAGGCATGAATACCCTTGCCAGCCGCGATCCGGATCGCGACATCAACATCGAAGTCCCGCTGCTGACCCGTGTGGAAGGGGAAGGTTCGCTGGAACTGACCGCCCGCAACGGCAGGATCGAGACCTTGCAGCTGAGCATCTTCGAGCCGCCGCGCCTGTTCGAGAAATTCCTGGAAGGGCAGGACTACACCGAGGTGCCGCACATCGCTGCGCGGGTCTGCGGTGTTTGCCCGATTGCCTATCAGATGACGTCGATCCGTGCGATGGAGAAGATCTTCGGTGTGGTTGAAGATCCCTGGGTGCATGCGATGCGCCGGGTGATCTATTACGGTGAATGGCTGCAGAGCCATGCGCTGCATATCAACCTGTTCGCGGCACCTGATTTTTTGGGCTTTGCCGATGCGCTGGAAATGGCCTCGCGTTTTCCGGATGAAGTGAAGCGTGGCATGCAACTACAGGGCTTGGGCAATGACATGCTCCGGCTGCTGGGGGGGCGCTCGGTCCACCCGATTGGTTTGCGCGTGGGAGGTTTCCATCGTGCGCCACCGAAGCACGAGGTGGCAGATCTGGTGGACAAATTGCTGGCGGCACGTGACATGGTGCGGGAGTTTGTCGCCTGGGCCGTCAGTCTGCCGTGCCCGGTGGATGAGCAGACATTCGTCAGTGTTGCGATCCGGCATCCGCGTGAATACGGCCTGAACGAAGGACGGCTGGCGTCCGATCAGGGGTTGGATATCGATTTTGCCGATTACCCGCGGCATTTCCGCGAGCACCAGGTCGCACACTCCACGGCGCACTACTCGATGATGGACGGGCGTAGCTATTTCCTCGGTCCTCTGGCACGAATGAACCTGAACTTTGACCGCTTGCCGCTGGAAATCCAGGATTTCGCCCGGGATCTGGGATTGAAATTCCCGGCGCGCAACATGTTCATGAATGTTGCCGCACGTGCGCTGGAATGCTATCTGGCGATTGTCGATACACTCAATATCCTGCAGCGTTACAAGCTGCCCACCCGGCCCTGGCAGGATTTCACGCCGCGTGCCGGAGTGGGCCATCACTGCACGGAAGCGCCGCGCGGAATGATCTACCACCGCTTTGAACTGGATGCGAACGGGCGGGTCATCATCGCGACGATGATCCCGCCGACTTCGCAGAACCAGGCACGGCTGGAGCAGAACCTGCATGTGGCGGTCGAGCGTTTTGGGCTCAATCATCCGGATGACGCCTTGCGTGATCTGTGTGAAAAGGTCATCCGCAACTATGATCCGTGCCTGTCATGTTCGACGCACTTCCTCAAACTGAAGGTGACGCGTGGGGAATAAAGGGTGAGCAGGGGTGAGCGGCGGCATGACTGACACCCTTGTCGCCGGTATCGGCTCACCGCATGGCGCGGACCGCCTTGGCTGGGCTGTGATCGAAGCCTTGCGCAGTATGACCTTGCCGGCATCGGTGGCGCTGATGTGCTGCAGCCTGCCCGCCGAACTCACGTCACGTCTGCTGGAGACTCCGCGCGTCATCGTCATCGATGCGCTGCTGGGTAGTGGGCCGGCCGGCAAGATCCATCACCTGTGCGCGGCAGATCTGCCCCAGGCCGGATTGCGCCTGTCTTCGCACGGTGTGGGGCTGGTGGATGCCGTCCTGCTAGCCTCCGCGCTGGGGATGCCGGCGGACCGGCTCAGCGTGTTGGCGCTGGACGTGATGCATCCTGAAACCGAGCTGGATCCAGCCTGGATTGATGGCCTGGCACGTTGCGTCTGCGGGTTACTTGACGCGCCGCATTGAATCCCCCTGGCAAGGTATCGGCGGGCAACCCCCTTTGCCTTTAAAATGAGGACTGGTCGCCGTGGGTGGCCGCATGAAGAAAGGATTGTTCCGTGAAGTCCGCTGTTGAACGTGCCGATTTTGACCGCTACATGGTTCCCGTGTTTTCCCCGCTCGACATGATTTTCGTGCGGGGCGAGGGTTCGCGACTGTGGGACCAGCAGGGGCGTGACTACATTGATTTCGGTGCGGGCGTGGCGGTCACGTCGCTGGGGCATGCGCATCCGGTGCAGGTCAAAGCCCTGGCCGAGCAGGCCGCAAAGCTCTGGCACGTGTCGAACTATTACACCAATGAACCAGCGTTGCGCCTGGCGAAAAAACTGTGTGATGCGACCTTTGCCGAACGGGTTTTCTATTGCAATTCGGGTGCCGAGGCGAACGAAGCCGCACTGAAGCTGGCACGCAAGCGGGCGGTCGACAAGTACGGTCCGGAAAAGATCGACATCATTGCCTTCAATGGCAGTTTTCATGGCCGTACCTTCTTCACCGTATCGGTTGGCGGACAGGCGAAATACTCCTCGGGCATGGGCCCGAACCCGGCGGGCATAGTCCACATCGATCTGCACGACGAGGCCGCCCTGCGCCGTGTGGTGGGCAAGAACACCTGTGCCATCATTGTTGAGCCGGTTGTCGGCGAGAGCGGCGTGGTGCCGGTGCAAACGGAATTCCTCAAATTGCTGCGCGAGTTGGCGACGGAATTCGATGCAAGCCTGATCTTTGACGAAGTGCAGTCCGGTAACGGGCGTACCGGCGCGCTCTATGCCTATATGAACAGCGGCGTGGTGCCCGACATCCTGACGACCGCCAAGGGCATTGGTGGGGGCTTCCCGATCGGGGTGATGATGACAACGGCGGACGTGGCGGATAAACACTTCACGCCCGGCGTGCATGGCAGCACGTTCGGCGGTAATCCGCTCGCATGTGCCGTGGCTGAGGCAGTATTCGACGTGATCAATACGCCAGAGGTGCTGGCCGGTGTGAAACGCAAGGCGGCACATGCGGCACAGCGCTTGCGCGAAATGGGTGAAAAGTACGGCTGTTTTGCCGAAGTGCGTGAATCGGGCCTGTGGCTCGGTTGCGAGCTGACGCCGAAATTCGCTGGCCAGGCCGGAGCGTTCATGAAGGTGGCTGCCAGCCAGGGTGTGCTGCATATTGTTGCCGGGCCGAATGTGGTGCGTCTGGCGACCTCGTTGATCATTTCGGATGCCGAGCTGGATGAAGGCTTGGACCGCATGGCGAAAACCTGTGCCCAGATGACCCAGGGCTGAACCAACCAAACAAGGCAGGCCGAAAGGCCTTGCTGATCCCGATACCGGATACATGATTTCACGCCTCGATTCCGTAGATGTACCCAGTACCGATCTGACAACGTTGCGTGATGCACTGAGGGCGTTGGCTACGCGGGCAGGGGTTGCCGAAGGGTTTGAAGATCCTGGCAGCGAACCTTTCAAATTGCTTTGGCGCCTGGTCCGGGTCATGGACCAGCTGTTGCGGGAGAAGGATCGTCTCTCGCTGGCCCTGGATAATCGGCACGATGGCCTGTGGGACTGGGATTTGCGCAACGACCAGTTCTTCCTCAGCGAACTGTGGAAACGCGGGCTGGGTTATGCCGAGGGAGAGCTGGGGAACTCTCGTGCAGACTGGGAGGCCTTGATTCATCCGGAGGATGTGGTGTCCGTGCGCGAGCGCATAGAGCTGCATCTGGCCGGGGGAAGTGAAGACTTCGAGGCGGAATATCGCCTGCGTGCGAAAAACGGGGATTGGCGCTGGATCGCGACCCATGGCCGGGTGGTTGCGCGTGCGGCGGATGGCCAGCCAGTGCGGGTGGTGGGCACCCATCGCAACGTGACCGAACGCAAGGGCTGGGAGCTGGAGATGCTGCGCGCGAAAGAGGCCGCAGAATCCGCCAGCCGGGCCAAGGGGGATTTTCTGGCGAACATGAGCCATGAAATCCGCACCCCGATGAACGGCATCATCGGCATGACCGAGCTGGCGCTGGATACGCAGCTTGACAGCGAACAGCGTGGTTATTTGCAAACGGTGAAGTCTTCCGCCGAATCCTTGCTGGCGATCATCAACGACATTCTGGATTTCTCGAAAATCGAGGCGGGCAAGCTGGAACTGGAAAACATCGATTTTTCCCTGCCAGCAGTCATCTCCGATACCTTCAAGGCACTCGCCTTGCGGGGGCATCAGAAGGGACTGGAGCTGGTTTTCGGCATCTCGCAGGAAACCCCGCATGTGCTGCGAGGTGACCCGAATCGTCTGCGCCAGGTGCTGATGAACCTCCTGGGGAATGCAATCAAATTCACCGAGCGCGGTGAAATCGAGGTGTCGGTCAAAACCGTGCTGCGGGAAGGCTCGCATGTCCGGCTGCAGTTCGATGTGCGCGATACCGGGATCGGTATTCCTCTCAGCAAGCAGGCAGAGGTCTTCGGGGCCTTCTCGCAGGCGGATACTTCGACCACGCGACGGTATGGGGGGACGGGTCTGGGGCTGGCCATCTGCCGGCGTCTGGTCGAGTTGATGCGTGGGCGCATCTGGCTGGTCAGCGAGCCGGAGAAGGGCAGTACCTTTTCCTTCACTGTCGAAGTGGGCGCGGTGCGCAATGCGGTGAAAGTTGAAAAGATCGATCCGCGCTATGCCCGCATGAATGTACTGGTGGTCGAGGGCAATGCCGTGGCGGCACGTGAATTGGCAGGAAACCTGCGGCACTGGGGGTTCTCTGTTGATCTGGCAAGCAGTGGCGAGGAAGCGGAAGCATTGCTCAAGCAAGCCAGCAAGAGTGGCTTCCCGTTCGACATCATGCTGGTTGATGCTGACATGCCTGATCCGGGCGGTTTTGCGCTGCCGGCTTATTTTCACGGAGAAGGCGCCTCCTGCGAGCGCATCATCATGATGCTGACCTCGGACAGTCAGCGTAACGACGCTTCGCGTTGCCGCCAGTTCGGGGTGCGTTCCAATGTGGTAAAGCCGGTTTCGACGACGGATCTGCTCGATGCTGTCAGACTTGCCCTGACATCGGTACAGGACGAAGAGCCGGAAAGTCCGCTGGCCGAATTCCAGATCGACGAGCAGTTGATTCGGGCCTCAAGCTCGCCACAGAAAACCAAATCGGTCTTGCTGGTTGAAGACAATCCGGTCAACCAGACTGTGGCGACCAAGATCTTGCAACGCGCAGGTTATGAGGTGGTGGCTGCCGGGGATGGTCAGGAAGCCATCGAGTGGTTCGAGAAACGGCGTTTCGATCTGATCCTGATGGATGTGCAAATGCCTGTGCTGGGCGGTCTGGATGCTACCAAGGCGATCCGGGCCCGCGAAGCGAGGCGCAGTTGGGCGATGTCCGGGCGTTGGGAGGTGACGCCGATCATCGCCATGACAGCCCACGTGATGCAGGGGGATCGGGAACGGCTCAAAAACTCCTATCTGAAGGTACTTCAATATATCAGTTTCGGAGGCGTGCTGGTCAATATGACCCTGTTTGTGGTGTCGCGGGATTTTCTATTTTTGGTCTTGGGGCACCACACGGACAAATGGCTGCCGGCTCTTACCTCGCTTCGGATTCTCTGCTTTTATGGCGTCGCACGCTTGCTGCTCGAACCTGTCGGACAGGTCGTGATGGCCTTGGCTCGAACTGACGTGCTGCGCCAAGCCAACCTGCTTGCTGCGGCGCTTGAGCTGACTGGCTTGTATCCTTCCCTCCATTTCATGGGTATTGAAGGGGTGGCACTGTTGGTTACTGTCTCCTATATGGCTCAGTATGCACTATATTACCGGTGTCTCCGGAGTGAATTGCAGATTAGCTTCAAGGAGTTGCGATCTTGTATCGGGCCGGCGCTCTGGGGTATGCTGGTTTTATCTCAGCTTTTTCTATTAGGTGAGGTCTGTAGAGACAGTTCCTATATAGTTTTCATCATTAAATTGATAGGTTGCACCGCTGGCTATCTGGTTACATACGGTGTGGCTTCAAGGTGGCGGCTTTATAGAGAATTGCGAAGTCTTGCAAACAATTCTATCTGATTTTCCTGGAAAATATGAGCAAATTCATTCAGTCTGCTTGCCTAAAAATTACTATTTTTTAATATCTCAACCCGGAGTAAATTATGTTGCTAGCATTCACAATTTGTTCTAACAACTACTTATCAGAGGCAATCACATTGGGTAGTTCTCTGGTTCTAAATGGCATGCCTCCAGATAATTTTTTTATATTCCTTGTTGATATTTACCATAAAGATATTCCTTACGATCAGATACCTTTTTCAGTATTAGAAGTAAATGATCAAATAGTCCCAGAATTTGACAAAATTCGAAATAAATTCAATATAGTTGAATTGAATACATCAGTAAAACCATCGATATTTAAATATTTAATCTCTCATAATCCAGGTGATAATATTTTTGCTTATATTGATCCAGATGTTTTTTTTTATCATAATTCTTTCGATTCAATTTCGCAAGAATTAGCTGATAATTCTATATTATTGACACCACACATAACACGTCCATTGTCACTAAACACACATCCTTTTGAGAGTATATTTTTGAATTATGGAATCTACAACCTCGGCTTTATAGCAATGAAGGCAGATGATCAGACGGCTCATTTGCTCGATTGGTGGGAAGAAAGAACCATTAATTTAGGTTTTAATGATGTATCTAAGGGCTTATTTGTTGATCAACT
>JAGTRY010000132.1 GCA_018262235.1 Pseudomonadota bacterium | reverse complement strand
CATCGGCCGCGGCAAGCTCATTGGCGCGTTTGATTGCACCCGGCATGCCTTCCGGACCCGGGGTCAGGATCAACTCGGCCCCATAGGCTTTGAGCAGCAGGCGCCGTTCGCGGCTCATCGTTTCTGGCATTACGAAAGCGCATTTGTAGCCCTTTGCTGCACAGACCATGGCCAAGCCGATACCGGTGTTGCCGGACGTGGGCTCCAGCACGACGGTGTCCGGGCCGATTTTTCCGGATTTTTCGGCTGCTTCGATCATCGCTGCGGCGATACGATCTTTCACGCTGTGGGCTGGATTGAAGAATTCCAGCTTGGCGAGGACGCGGCCATCAATACCAGTGGTGAGACGGTTCAACTGAACCAGTGGGGTGTTACCGATCAGGTCGGTGACATTGGCTGCGATTTTCATGCAGGCGCTCCTTGAGTGGAATGTGGCTGGATTGTATGTGCTGGGATTGGGAATAAGAAACTATCGCATGTGAACGGGCATGAAAAAGGGGCCCGCAGGCCCCTTGCTTGATGCAGGTGCACTTACTTGGCGGCCGCACCTGGCCCCGAGTTATGGAACTCGAACAGACGATTGGCCGGGAAGGTGGTGTCTTCCTTGCCGAACTTCACGGTTTGCGCCTTTTCCGAATCAAACGGACGATTGGTTGAGGCGGCTTTGTTCCATGGCGATTCGGCATCAATGTGGGCACCGATGTACGAACTGCGGATCACAAGCATGCCATTGGGCAAGTATTTGCTGCCATCCTTGGCGATGTAGGCACCGCCGCTGTCATCCCAAGCGCGCCCAAGGCTGATTTTCTTGCCATCCTTGTTGGCGTCGCTGGTGAATTTCGAGTTAAGTACCAGGAACCCATAGGGATAGCTCTGCGGGTGACTGGGGGCGAAGACGAAACCTCCCTCGGCACCTCCGCGGTTGGTCAGTGATTTGAACTCCACCTTGTCAAACACCGCCAGTGCACGGCTGAAGACGAAGTCCACATCCCCTTCGATGTAGCTGTTGGTCACGTAGGCGCGAGCAATGGTGCCTACGTTCAGAGACTTCATCATGAGCGTGTCTTGATTGCCCAGCAGGCGGACATTTTCCAGAATCACCTTGTCGCCACGCGTGTTCAGGGCAACAGCCTGGGTACCGCTTTTCGGGTTCACGCTCTCGTCGTAGTCGTTCGAGATCGTCAGGTTCTTGGCCTGGAAGCCATCTGCATAGGCCAGGAAAGTGCTGCTGCCGCTGGTGCCATAGGTGTCTGCGCCTTTACGGCCTTCGCAGGCATTGGCGATGACTTCCTTGTCTTTCTTGGTGCCGGCGCCGATGTTGTTGACGATCACGACTTTGGCTGGATCGCTGTCAAGGCCATAGATCGTGACGGGTGCGGTGTCCTTCATGCATACCTGCCCGCGGTATACGCCGGGCTTGACCAGAACGTAGACACGCTCTGTGGCATTCTTGGGAATGGCGTCAATGGCAGCCTGAACGGTCTTGTGGGTACCACTACCATCGGCGGCAACGGTGAAGGTGGGTTTGAGTTTGGCAACATCGCCGATGCCGTTTTTGACGGGATCCCATGGGTCTGCAACCAGTGCTTCGATGCTGCCGCCTTTGGCAAAGTAGGCCGCCATGGTGTGCCCGGCGGCCTGGTCTGCGCTGAGCTGCGGGCGCTTGGCGGTGCTGGTGGCAATCGGGCCCTCAAGCGAGGTGGCGCAGCCGCCCAACAACGTAGCCAGAACGGCGAGGCTCAGTGTCTTCTGATAAGTCTTCACGCAAATCCTCCTTTGGATGGCAGGTTCTTCCTGCCTTTTTGGAACCGGAAACATGAATCTACGCCGCTCATGAGGCGCTGCCAAGTTTGATTATTATTCATGTTGGCTGAGCGCAACGGATGTTCAGAGCGCGCGGATCTTGCTCAGTAGCGCAGTGGTTGAACGATCCACTTCAAACGGAATGGAATGCACGCTACCGCCCCAGCCAAGCACCTCGGTGTAGCCGACGATTTTGTCGACGGGCCAATCGCCGCCTTTGACGAGGATTTCGGGCCGGCATTCGAGGATACGCTCGATGGGCGTGTCTTCATCGAACCAGGTCACCATGTCGGCACAGCGCAGTGCCGCCATGACCGCTGCACGGTCGGCAAGATTGTTGATGGGCCTGTCATCTCCTTTACCTTGTCGTTTCACCGAAGCGTCCGTATTCAACGCAACGATCATTGATGCCCCCAGCGCACGGGCCTGCGCCAGATACGTGACGTGACCACGATGAAGGATGTCGAAACAGCCGTTGGTGAACACCAGCGGGCGTGGCAGTTCGGCGATGCGGCGTACCAGTGCTTCAGGTGCGACGATGCGCGATTCAAATTCCGGGCGAGTATAGAGGGTAGACATGGAGCACAGGGCTTAAAACGAAGTGGGGGCAGGATATCACGGGCTTGTCGTGGTGTTTGGCGCTGACGGGTGAAGGCGGGCACTATGCAGAAGAGGCCTCGGCAGGCGCTGTATCCTCTTTCCTTTCCTGTAATTGCATGCGCCACATCTGCGCATAGGCGCCTTCGGCAGAGAGCAGCGCAGTGTGATTGCCACGTTCGATGATGTGTCCCTGTTCCAGCACCACGATTTCGTCGGCATTCATCACGGTAGACAGACGATGGGCAATGACCAGCGCGGTGCGACCGCGTGCTGCGGCTTCAAGCTGAGTCTGGATGGCTTGCTCGGTGCGCGAATCGAGTGCCGAGGTGGCTTCGTCAAACACCAGAATGCTCGGATTCTTGAGTAGTGTGCGGGCGATGGCAACGCGCTGCTTTTCTCCGCCGGAAAGCTTCAGCCCACGCTCGCCAACTTTTGTGTCATAGCCATCCGGCAGGCGGCTGATGAAGTCATGCAGCTGGGCGGCACGTGCAGCGGCTAGCACTTCCTCGCGGCTAGCGTCGGGGTGTCCGTACAGGATGTTGTAATAGATGCTGTCATTAAACAGTACGGTGTCCTGTGGCACGATGCCGATAGCCCGGCGCAGACTGCTCTGGGTCAGTTCGCGGATGTCGATGCCGTTGATGCGGATCGCGCCGCTGCTGACGTCATAGAAACGGAAGACCAGGCGTGCGAGAGTCGATTTTCCGCCACCGGAGTGGCCGACCACTGCGAGGGTCTGGCCGGGTGGAATCGTCAGCGATACGCTGGAGAGTACCGGTCGGCGTGAGTCATAGGCAAAGCCGACGGCATCGAAGCACAGACTCATCGGGCTCGCTGGTAGCTCTCTGGCGTCTGGCGCATCCGCGACTTCGCGTTCGGTGCGCATCAACCCGAACATGCGTTCAATGTCGGTCAGGCCCTGGCGGATTTCGCGATAGAGCACGCCCAGGAAGTTCAGTGGCGCATAGAGCTGGATCAGGAAGGCATTGACCAGCACGATGTCGCCCAGACTCATCTGTCCATTGGCAACGCCGGCGGCGGCCCGCCACATCATGGCGGTTACGCCCATGGCGATGATTGCGGCCTGGCCAACGTTGAGCATGGAGAGCGAAAACTGGTTACGGATCTGGGCGGTGCTCCAGGCCTTCAGCTTTTCGTCATAGCGTCTGGCTTCCCAGGCTTCGTTGTTGAAATACTTGACGGTTTCGTAGTTGAGCAGACTGTCGATGGCACGTGCGTTGGCCGCGGAATCAAGCTCGTTGGCTTCGCGGCGCAGGGCTGTTCGCCAGTTGGTGATGCGAACCGTGAAGACGATGTACGCACCAAGGGTGACCGCCGTGATCAGCGCGTAGGCCGGCTCGTATTTTGCCAGCAGGATGCCCATTACCAGCGCGATCTCCACCAAGGTTGGCAGGATGCTGTAGATCGCAAAGCTGATCAGCGTGTTGATCGAGCGCGTGCCGCGTTCGATGTCGCGGGACAAGCCTCCCGTCTGGCGTTCCAGGTGAAATCGCAGCGACAGTGAATGCAGGTGTTCGAATACCCCCAGCGCGATGTGGCGAACGGATTCCTGTGTGACACGGGCAAATAACAGTTCGCGCAGTTCGGTGAACAAGGAGGTCGAGAAGCGCAGCGCGCCATACGCCAGCAGCAGGGCGGCAGGAACAACAATCAAAGCCTGCGCCGGGGTGATCGCCAGGGCGTCAACAATGTGTTTGAAGACCAGCGGGACCCACACATTGGCGATCTTCGCGGTGACCAGACAGAGCAAGGCCAGACCGATCCGCGCACGCCAGCGCCACAGATAAGGGAGCAGGCTGCGCAAGGTGTCGAGGGGACGAAGTTCGCCGGCCTTGGCGGGTTCCGGCAGTGGAGATGAACTGTGGTGCATTAGGAGATTGTAGGGGCTGCAGCGCCCTGTGCGTGGCTTTGGCCGGGAAAGATCAATTCATGCAGGGACGGGATGCACATCCCGGCCGGTTTTGCGGCACACTTGCAGCCTCGTCTGGCTGTTCTTCTTTCCGCGTGTTGCGCATTCCCAAACACATTCTCGTGCCGATGATCGTCGCCTGTGCCTTGTTCATGGAGAACATGGATTCGACGGTGATCGCCACTTCATTGCCGACCATTGCACGCGATCTGCACGAAGATCCGATCGCGCTGAAACTGGCATTGACGTCCTACTTGCTGAGCTTGGCCGTGTTCATCCCGATCAGTGGCTGGATGGCGGATCGCTTTGGCGCGCGCACGGTGTTCCGCTCGGCGATTGGCGTGTTCATGGGCGGCTCGATCCTGTGCGCCTTGTCCGGTTCGCTGGCAGGTTTTGTGGCGGCCCGCTTCGTACAGGGAATGGGCGGCGCGATGATGGTACCGGTCGGGCGACTGGTGGTGCTGCGCAGCACCAGCAAGGAAGAGCTGGTCCGGGCTTTGAGCTACCTGACCATCCCCGCGCTGGTCGGCCCCGTGATCGGACCGCCGCTCGGCGGCTTCATCAGCACCTATTTTCACTGGCGCTGGATTTTCTTCATCAACATTCCGATCAGCATTATCGGTCTGGTGATGGCGGCCCGGCATATCGAGAACCTGCGCGAGGCGGTGGTGCCGCGGCTCGACTGGAGCGGTTTCCTGCTGTCGGCCGTGGGCTTGTCCAGCCTGATGCTCGGGCTGGCGACTGCGGGACGGCATCTCGTCTCATTGCCGGTTTCGCTCGCGTGCATTGCGGTCGGACTGGTACTGGTCAGCGCGTATGTGTGGACGGCACAGGGCAAGCAATACCCGTTGCTGAATCTCAAACTGATGCGGATTCCGACTTTTCGCGTTGGCGTGGTGGCCGGGTTTTTCTTCCGCATCGGCATCGGTGCGATTCCCTTCCTGCTGCCCTTGTTCCTGCAACTGGGGTTCGGGCTGAATTCGTTTGAATCCGGTTTGCTGACGTGTGCTTCGGCAGCCGGTGCACTCTTCATGAAGACCATTGCAGCCAGGATTCTGCAAGGCTTCGGATTCCGGCGCGTATTGCTCTGGAATACGGCAATCGCTGCACTGTCCCTGATGCTCATCGGCTTGTTTACCGCACATACCGCGCATGCCTTGATCATCGTGGTCTTGCTGCTGGGCGGGTGCTTCCGCTCCTTGCAGTTCACCAGCCTGAATGCTCTTTCATATGCCGATATCGACAAACCGCAGATGAGTCAGGCGACCAGTCTGGCCAGTGTCATCCAGCAGCTGGCAGCTGGGATGGGCGTGACGGTCGGGGCGTTTGCCCTGCAGAGCTCGAATTTCCTGCAAGGGCATACAAGCGTTGTGGCGGCGGATTTCCCGCCGGCTTTCATCGTGATTGCGCTGGTTTCCGCCAGTTCCCTGATCTGGCTAAGCACTTTGGCGAAAAACGCCGGGTCGGCCATCTCAGGGCACGCACACCCGGCGGAAGAATAAAGTCTATTCGGATTTTGTCCGCGCACCGGTCATGATCTTGACCATCAGTTCGGTGGCCTTGGGGCTGACAATCACCGGCTCGTACGCGCTTTTCATCAGCGATATGGCCGTTGTGGCGCCCCGGAATTCGCTGAATCTCACGCCTGCCTTTTCCAGTTTTGCGCGGATTTCCGTGTCGCGTTTGACGCGGATCTTGGCTGCCTGGACGGCCGACTCCTGTGCCGAAAGGCGGAACGCGGCCTTGTCCGCATCACTCAGGCTGGCCCAGCGTTTGGCCGAGATGAGCATGGCGATCGGCTGCACGGTGTGGTAGCTGAAGGTGTAATACGGTGCAACCTTGTAGTGCTCGGAGTTGTAGTAGGAGGTGAAGTCGTTTTCGGCGATGTCCAGCTCACCACTCTTGAGTGCGGCGGGGACCTTGTCAAAGGCGAGGGTCGAAGGCGTAGCATCCAGGGCCTTGACCATACTGAGCAACTCGGGTTTGTTCGGTACGCGGATCTTCTGGCCCTTGAAGTCCGATGCATAGGGCAGCAGTTTGTTGCGCGAGTAGAAAGAGCGTGAGCCACCGTCATACCAGGCGAGAACGGTATAGCCCTTTTTCTGCAGGAGTTCCTGCATGTCCTGACCCGCATCGCTGTTGAGCACCGACATCATGTGATCGGGATTGCGGAAGATGAAGGGCAGGTTGAATACGGCAATTTCCGGCACGTCGGCGACCAGTGCCGAGGAATAAAACAGGACGACGTCAACTTCACCTGCCTTGAATTTCGGGACTACATCCTTCTGTTGCCCCATGTCATCGCAGCATAGAACCCGGCCGGTATAACGGCTTGCGGTATTGACAGCCAGGCGTTCGAAGAAATACTGCAGGCCTTGATATTGCGGGTAGTCAGGCGTTTCGCGCAGCCAGCCCTTGATTTCAATGGCGCTGACCGACGTGCTGGCGCAACAGAAGATCAGGGTGCTAAGCAGGGTTAGCAGGATTCGGTTAGGCATGAGAGTCCTCACAGGAACATTAGAAGAAATGCCCTCAGGTTGCCGGGCGACGAAGCGCAGGATGCACCCTGCATTGTCGGGCAACAAGACCTTTGTGCGTACCAAATTGCAACAAAAGTGTGCTATCTGGACAAATCCTGACGTAGTTCAAGAATTCCTGCGGCAATCAGGCGTGAGGCAATGCTGACCGGTGCGGGCAGATCGGGCAGCCGATCCAGACCAAACCACTGGGCATCTTCAATTTCGCCAGGCTGGGGCACGATTTCTCCACCGGCATAATCGGCATGGAAGGCCAGCATCAATGATTGCGGGAAAGGCCAGGGCTGGCTCGAAAACCAGCGCAGGTTCCTGACCCGGATCCCGGTTTCCTCAAAGACTTCACGGTGTACGCAGGCCTCCACGCTTTCTCCTGCTTCCACGAAACCTGCCAGCGCGCTGTACATCCCGGGACGGAAATGAGGCGAGCGTGCCAGCAAGAGCTCATGGTCACGCCGCACCAGGCACATGATGGCCGGCGCTATCTGCGGGTAATAGCGTTGTCCGCATGCCGGGCATTGCTTGGCGGGTTCCCCGCTGAGCGGCAGGGTGGGGTGGCCACAGGCGCCACAGAAGCGG
>JAGTRY010000039.1 GCA_018262235.1 Pseudomonadota bacterium | reverse complement strand
CCGCAGCATGAATTGCGAACTGCTCGGTCTGTCGATTGACAGCCTGTTCTCGCACCTGGCCTGGACGCGCAATATCAAGGAGAAGTTCGGCATCGAGATCACTTTCCCGATCATCGAAGACCTGAAGATGGAAGTGGCCCGTGCCTACGGCATGATCCATCCCGGCGCCGGTGACACCTCCGCCGTGCGCGCCACCTTCTTCATCGACCCAAAGGGCGTGTTGCGCGCGATGGTGTACTACCCAATGAGCAACGGCCGCAGCATCCCGGAATTCGTGCGTCTGCTGCAGGCACTGCAAACCTCGGATGGCAACGGCGTGGCGACACCTGAGGGCTGGAGCCCTGGCCAACCCGTGATCGTGCCGCCGCCCAAGACCGCCGAAGCCGCGGAGAAGCGTGCTGACGAAGGCTATGACTACGTCGACTGGTATTTCTCGCGCAAGACTCTCTGAGCATCCACCCGCCGGGATGCCTGGCATTCCGGCCAATTACCCGGAGAGCATCGTGCAAGAAAATCATACAGAAGTAGTCACCATCGGCGCGGGACGCGCCGGCCTGTACGCCTTGCGTGAGACCACCGACGTCGGGGTTACCGTCCAACTGATGTATTGAGAAACCCATGACTGACCTGAATCACGCCCGCTTGGCGCACCTCCCTGTCTCGCTGTTTTCCATCGTCATGGGCACCACCGGGCTGGCGATAGCTTGGAAACGCGCAGCGCATGTACTGGGCGCGCCAGACTTCGTCTGGCAATCCATCGCCCTGTTTGCGACCGCCGTCTTCGTGCTTCTGCTCGGGCTTTACGCCAGCAAGATCCTGCGCCACCGCGACGCGGTGATCGAAGAGCTGCGTCACCCGGTGCGGATCAATTTCTTCCCGACCATTTCGATCAGCCTGTTCCTACTTTCGATTGCAGCGGCAGGCGTACTGCCAGCCATATCCAGTGCGCTCTGGCATGTCGGCGTCGTGATCCACCTGGGCTTCACCCTGATGGCGATGAGCAGCTGGATCCATCACACGCATTACGACATCAAGCACATGAACCCGGCCTGGTTCATTCCGGTGGTGGGTAATCTCTTCGTACCCATCGTCGGTGTGAGCGTAGCGCCGGCTGATGTGTCCTGGTTCTTCTTTTCCATCGGAATCGTGTTCTGGCTGGTGCTGCTCACCATCGTGATGAACCGCCTCTTCTTCCATGCCGCGTTGCCGGATCGCCTCGCACCCACACTCTTCATCCTGATCGCGCCGCCCGCAGTGGGCTTCGTGTCCTGGCTGGCACTTGCCGGCAACCTGGACGCCTTCGGCCGCATCCTCTACAACTTCGGTCTCTTCCTGACCCTGCTCTTGGCGAGCAATGCGCTGCGCTTTGTGCGTCTGCCCTTCTTCGTCTCCAGCTGGGCTTACTCTTTCCCGCTCGCTGCGATCACCATCGCCAGTTTTGCCATGCATGCGCACACAGGCACGCCCTTCCACCTGTGGGTTGGCATCGCGCTACTGATGCTGGTCAGTGCGCTGGTACTGTTTCTGGCCGTGCGTACAGTACTCGCAGTGCGTGCGCAATCCATCTGCCAACCTGAATGAAGCCGAGCTCTCATCTCCATCGAAAGGATCTGTCATGAGCACTTCAACCCGATTGCTGGTCATTGGCGGCGTCGCTGCCGGCGCTTCTTGCGCGGCACGCGCACGTCGCCTTGATGAACATGCCGAAATCATCATGATCGAGCGCGGGCCGGACGTGTCCTTCGCCAACTGCGGCCTGCCCTACTACGTGGGCGGCGAGATTGGCGACCGTGCAGCCCTCGCCGTACAGACCCCGGCCAGCCTTAAAGGCTTGCTGAATCTGGATGTACGCACTGGCTGCGAAGCCGTGAAGATTGACCGCGCCGGCAAGCGCGTAGAAGTGAAATATCTCGCCGATGGCCGCAGCGAATGGATCAGCTACGACAAGCTGATGCTCTCGCCCGGCGCCTCGCCACTGCGCCCGCCGCTGCCCGGCATTGATGATCCGCGTGTGCTCACCTTGCGCAACCTCCACGACATGGACCGCATCGTCGCCGCCACCGAGGAAGGCATGCGCGCCGTCGTGATCGGCGCCGGTTTCATCGGCGTTGAGATGGCCGAGCAACTGCGCCACAAGGGCCTCTCAGTGCAACTGGTGGAATTGCAGACGCAGATCTTCCCGCAGCTCGATGCACCGATGACGGCGCTACTCGAATCCGAACTGCGCCGCCACGACGTGGGCATCGTGCTCGGCGATGGCGTGGCACGTTTCGAGCCGCAAGAAAGCCACCTGCGCTGCCACCTGACTTCCGGCAAGGTACTGGAGGCCGATCTGGTGATCCTCTCCATCGGCGTGAAACCTGATACCGAACTGGCCCGCGACGCAGGGCTGGCGCTGGGCCCGCGCGGCCACATCGTGGTCAATGACTTCATGCAGACCTCCGATGCGGACATCTACGCCGCAGGCGATGCGGTGCAGACGCAGGATCGCGTCATCGACAGCCCGATCAACATCCCCATGGGTGGCCCTGCCAATCGCCAGGGCCGTGTCGCCGCCGACCATATCTTCCTCGCCGACAAGGCCCGTCCCTACCCCGGTTCGCTTGGCACCGCCATCGTGCGCGGTTTCGATGTGGCGGCCGGCATCACCGGCTGGAGCGAGAAACGCCTCATCGCCGCAGGCAAGGCGTATCAGACCGTAACGGTGAATGACCACCAGCACGCCACCTACTACCCCGGCGCCAAGCCCTTGAGCTTGAAGATCATCTGGGAACCCGAATCCGGCCGCCTGCTCGGCGCGCAAGCCACCGGCTGCGAGGGCGTGGACAAGCGCCTGGATGTGATGGCCACCGCGATCCTCGCGAAGATGGGCATCGACGATCTCTGCCACCTGGAACTCGCCTACGCCCCACCCTTCGGCGCCGCCAAGGATGCCATCAACCTCGCTGGCTTTGCGGCCTGCAACCGCCGCGATGGCCTGGTGCGCCACACCAGCACGCTGCCCACCGACCTGCAGGTCCAGATCGTGGACGTGCGCCCCAAGCCGCTGGCGGACGCCTTCCCGGCACCGGGCAGCGTGATCAACATCCCCTTCCCGACCCTGCGCGCCAATCTCGACAAGCTGGATCGCGCGCGGCCGGTCGTCACGCTGTGCGCCTTCGGCAAGATGAGCTACTTCGCCGCCCGCATCTTGGCGCAGGAAGGGTTTGATGTCGCAAGTTTCAGTGGAGGTCTGAAGGCCAACGTCGATCCACGTTCGCCCGCAAAACTTCCCACTGCATAAGGCTTCATCGGCAGCACCCATCAGTAGCAATCCGGGGGGCGCACGCCGCCCGGACCACAAGAACAGGGGGTGACAAATGATCAGACATGCACACGCAATCCTTCTCGGCGGATTGCTTGTCCTGCTTCACGCAGTGGCCGCTGCAGTGCCACTTCCGGCGGCGTCCGCGCCGCACCCGGCTTCAACGACCGACCACAGCAAGATCGAAGCCCTCAAGGGACCCTTCAAGACCGGTCCGGAAGTTACCCAAGCTTGCCTTGCCTGCCACAACCAGGCCGCGCATCAGGTCATGAAGAGCCAGCACTGGACCTGGGACAGCATCAACCCGGCGACCGGCAAGCGTGTCGGCAAGAAGATTTCCGCCAACAATTTCTGTGGCTCGCCGATTTCCAACGAACCGCGCTGCACCAGTTGCCACGCGGGCTATGGCTGGAAAGACAAGGATTTCGATTTCACGAAACAGGAAAACGTCGATTGCGTAGCCTGCCACGACAAAACCGGCAGCTACAAGAAAATCGCTACCGATGCAGGCCACCCCCTGTACGAGCCACGCGAAATGCCCAAGGGCAGCGGCAAGATCGTGCAGCCACCGGATCTGGCCAAGATCGCGCAGAGCGTCGGCAAACCGGGGCGCGAGAATTGTGGCGCCTGCCACTTCAATGGCGGCGGTGGCGATGCGGTCAAACATGGCGATCTGGATAGCTCGCTGACCAAGCCTTCGCGTGATCTGGATGTCCACATGGCAGCCGACGGCGCCAACATGGTCTGTGCCGATTGCCACACTTTCAACGCCCACATCCCGTCGGGCAGCCGCTACGCCGCACAGGCGAAAGACACGCATGGCATCGACCTGCCCAACGACGATCACAATCGCGCCAGTTGCGAGTCCTGCCACGGCGGCACGCCGCACAAGCAGGCGCAGATCAATCTGCACACCGACAAGCTCGCCTGCCAGACCTGCCATATCCCCGAATATGCGCGCGGCGGGCTGGCCACCAAGATGTGGTGGGACTGGTCAACGGCCGGCAAGAGAGGCCCGGATGGCAAACCACTGTTCATCAAGGATGAACACGGCCACCTGAGCTACTCCGCCGAGAAGGGCGATTTCAAATATGGCGAAAACGTGCGCCCCGAGTACAAGTGGTACAACGGCATCGTCCGCCAGGTCGCCATCACCGACAAGATCGACGACAGCAAGATTCTTGAACTGAACGCCGTCGAAGGCTCGGCCACAGACCCGAACGCAAAGGTCTGGCCTTTCAAGGTCATGCGCGGCAAACAGCCTTACGACACGGTCAACAAGACCCTCGTCGTAAATCACGTATATGGCAACGACGACACCTCGCTGTGGAGCAACTTCGATTACGAGAAATCGATCAAGGCCGGCATGGATTACGCGGGCCTGCCCTACAGCGGCCAATACGGCTTCATCGAAACCCGCATGAACTGGTTCATCACCCACATGGTGGCGCCCAAAGAGAAAGCCGTGCCCTGCCAACAATGCCACACCCGCTCAGAGGATGGCCGCCTGGCCGCCATCACCGACCTCTATCTACCGGGGCGTGACCGCAATATCTGGATCGACACCCTCGGTGGTCTGGCTATCGCTGGCAGCATCGGCGGCAGCCTGATCCACGCCCTGTTCCGCATTCTCAGCCGCCGTCGCAAGGGAGATGAAAAATGAGCGCCCACCGCATCTACATCTACAAACGCTATGAGCGCTTCTGGCACTGGTCGCAGGCGCTGCTGGTAATCGTGATGATGATCACCGGCTTCGAGATTCACGGCAGCTACAGTCTGCTCGGCTTCGAGAAAGCCGTGCGCCTGCACACCACCTCGGCCTGGGTGCTGCTGGTGCTGTGGGCCTTCACCATCTTCTGGCAATTCACCACCGGCGAATGGAAGCAATACCTGCCCTCGCTGCGCAACGTGTTTGCCATGGTGAAGTACTACAGCTACGGCATCTTCATGAACGCGCCGCATCCCTTCAAGAAAACCGTGGAGAAGAAGCACAACCCACTGCAGCGCCTGGCCTACCTCGCGCTGCTGGCCTTCATCTCGCCGCTGGTATGGGGCTCGGGCCTGCTCTACCTCTTCTACGGGCAATGGGCCAGCCTCGGCCTGAAAGGCTTGCTAGAACTGGAATGGGTGGCAAATGCTCATGTGGCAGGCGCGTTCATGATGACCGCCTTCTTTTTCGTGCACGTCTATCTCACCACCACCGGCCACACGCTCACGGCACATATCAAGGCCATGATTACCGGCTGGGAAGAAGTCGACGATCACGATTTGTCGGCCGAGAAGAAATCCTGAACCCTTCACACAAGGAAAATTCAATGGAAACCGTCGTCGTCATCGGTGCCAGCACCAACCCGGAACGCTATTCAAACAAGGCCATCAAGATGCTGCTGGAGTACGGCCACAAGCCGATCCCGGTCGCCCCTGCATTGGTCGAAGTGGAAGGTATTCCGGCTCTGGCTGCACCAGAAGAAGTCTCCTGCCCGGTCGACACCGTGACCATGTACGTCGGCCCGGCCCGGCAGGGCGCACTGCTCGACGGCATCATCGGCCTCAAACCGAAGCGGGTGATATTCAACCCGGGCACCGAGAACGAAGAAGCCTATGCGCGCCTGCACGCCGCCGGGATTAAAACCACTGAAGCCTGCACGCTGGTGTTGTTACGCACGCAGCAGTTCTGAAAAAATTGCTCGAAGACCCGCATCTGGCGGGCTTCTTCGGCATACCAGCCTGAAGACCGTTTAGCAGAAACAGTCTTCAGTGTTGTGTCGTGGAAAACCAATTTGGGTAAGGCTCTTCAGGCACCTATTCTTTAGCAGTCCAGAATCAGGATTGAGCCGCTTCTTCCTGCAGCACCAGCATCAGATCCGTTTTCGATACATACCCCTGCAGCACGCCGTCTGCGTCCAGCACAGGCAGGCGCTCGCCCCGGTGATGCGAGAAGGCCTCAAATATCTCGCCCAGGCTGCTGGCCAGTGTGATGCGCGGGTAATCACGGCGCAGCAGTGCCAGCGGAATCGTCGATGCAGAATCGGCGGCGTCGCGCAGGACGGAGGTGAAATCGTGCAGGGACAAGGCGCCAAGGAAAATTCCGTCGGCATTCGTCACATAGATGTGCTGCCAGCGACTGCTCAGAAAGGCCTCCTCGGCCGCCGCAATGCTCGCGCTGTCCTGAACCGTCGGCGAGCCGGATCGCAGCAGGCTGCGCACCGAAGCACCGGCCCCCTTACCCAGCCGCGCCGCAGGCAGCGAATGTGAATACAAGGAAGGCTGCCACAGCAAACGCTTGATGCCCGCGCTCAGCACACACACCAGCAACAGCGGCACGATGATGCGGGGGTTGCCGGTCATCTCGAAAATCATCACCGCCGACATCAGCGGCGCATGCGCGCACGCCGACAGGAAGGCACCCATGCCCGCCGCAATGTAGGCCGGCAACGGCGCCGCAGCGGGCCACAGGGCGTGCAGGCCCAGGCCGAACAGCGCCCCCAGCACGGCGCCGACAAACAGCGTTGGCGTGAACACTCCGCCCACCGCACCGGAACCGGTCGCCGCAGCCGTGGCAAATACCTTGAACACAAGCATCAGCAGCAGCGCCGGCCACAGCCAGTCACCCTTAAGGATCGAATTGACCACACTGTAGCCATTGCCCCAGACGCCCGGCTCCAGCACCGAGATCGCGCCCACGATCAAACCGCCCAGGCCAAGCTGCGCCCACAACGGCCAGGCCAGCCATTTGCCCGGCTTTTTCGCCCATTGCAACAACAGCAGAAAAGCCGGCGCCGCCAGCCCCGCGAGGATTCCCAGCAGCGAAAACGGGATCACATCCAGCCCCAGATGCAGATCGAAAGCCGGCATCTGATACAGCGGCGCATAGCCAAGAAAATTGTGAGCGGTGAGATTGGCCACCACCGAGGCAACGATCAAAGGCCCCAGCGTCTCGATGGCAAAGGACTGCAACACGATCTCCGCCACAAACAGCGCCCCGGCGATCGGCGCGTTATACGCCGCGCTGATCCCGGCCGCCGCCCCGCACGCCACCAGCAGGCGCAAGCGGGCGCGCGGCAAATTACGCCAACGCCCCAGCACGGATGCCGTCAGCGCCGCCAGCTGGATCATCGGCGCCTCACGACCAATCGAAGCTCCGCTCGCCACCGACAAGGCCGACGAACTCGCGCGCAGCAAAGACGCCCGCCCCGCCACCTGACCATCGCCCAGCGTGACCGCCTCCATGTAATCCCGCGACGCGTTCGGCGCGTCGTAACGCCGCGCCCGCTGCAACACCAGCCCCGCCAGCACCCCGCCCACTGCCGGCGCCAGCAAACGCTGCCACCACAACAGGTTGCGCGCGGTATTCACCAGACCATCGCTGCGCCCGAAAACGAGTTGGCCAAGCAGATCCAGCAACTCGCGAAAACCGATGGTCGCCAGCGCGCCACTCACCCCGACCAGCGCCGCGAGCAACAGCATCATCTGCTGTTCGCCGGGCTGCAATCTTTGCAAGAGAAAGAGACGCAGACGTGACAAAAATTGAGGCATCACAGGGCGGCAGAAGCGTAAAGAATGGATTTTAATCCCCGCCCCCTGGCCTTGGCGGGGTACGTCAACACATCATCGCGCACACCAAGTCCATCGCTATCAATCCGAGGGATGCGCCTGTGTGCATTTCGTCAGGCATTAGGGTTCTGCCGTGGACGGCATGCGGCGGATGACGCCTGCGACCCATCCTGCCCCCATCCGCCTTGCTTCCTTCAAAACCCGTAGCCGAACATGCCTGTGGATTTCAAAACGATCCAGATGCCAAACAGAATCAGCACGGCCCCGTTGATGATCCGCACCACCGCCGTCGAGCCCTGAAGTGCCATGACTTTTCCACGGAAGAATTTTGAAGCATAAGCTGCGGCCAGAAGTGGGATTGAAAATCCTGCCGTGTAGATTGCCAGCAGAATGATGCCCGTCGCCACCGAGCCTTCAGAGGCAACCGTGGCGAGCACGGAACTGAGCATCGGGCCGACGCAGGGAATCCAGATCAGGCCCAGCGAAATCCCCATGATCATCCCGGCGATATTGCCTTCTTTGCGCTGCCCGCCGCCCCCGAAGCGATTAAAAAACGTCAGCCGCTTGAACAGATTGACATCAAGCAGCATGAGCAGTCCGAAGACGACGATCAGGCCACCGGCAATACGCTCAAGGAAAGACATGCTCCCCGCGATCAACTCGCCAAAAAGGGCCGATACCACACCCATCGCGATAAAGGTGATACCCAGACCGGCGACGATAAAAATCGGCCGCCATCTGGATTCCCGCTCTGTCCCGGTAACAATGATGGGCAGCACTGGCAACACGCAGGGTGAGAGCACGCTGGTGATTCCGGCACCCAGCACGAGGACGAGCGTCAGCAGGGAAAGCTCCATCAGAACGGTCCTTCAACAGGTTTCATATGGCACCGGCGCTTGGCGTGACGGCCATCGAGGCGACTCATAGTTTTCCGAGAATCGTTTCTTTCGATTGAACACCCGGCGTGAAGCGGTGTTTCACGGCGCCCGTGGCATCAAGAATGATGAGCGTGGGAAGGCCGCGGACGCCGTATTTTTCAAATTGCGCCCGTGAAGTCTGAAACTCTTCCGTGCTCAGATATTGAACGTTGGCCTTCCCCGCCAGCGAAGCCCCCATTTCCCGGAGTATCCGGTCCTGCATCTGGCAGGGCGAGCCGCCTGGATTGAGAAAAAAGAGAATGGTCTTTTTGGCAAACATGATCGATTGGGCTCCTGTTTTGGGTTCTGCCGCGTTGGCAGATAGCGCGATAAATGCCAAAGCAATGGTCAGCAGTTTCTTCATGGAGTTCTTCGTGTCTGGATAATATGTGGAAGTGCTCAAGGAAAATTCGTTCGTCGCGGTTCATCAAGCCAGGCGCACTCCCTGAGTCCAGGATTCCATAGCCGCGTTGGCCGGTTGCATGGGCGCTTCCATGAAGCTGATGATGAATTTATCGCCCATGTCGGCAATGCCGATGCTGCGCGGGCGCACTGCCAGCATCTGCGGCGAAGGTAGCGCAAAACCGAAGCAGAAAATCACGTCGACGGCCGCCACTATGCCTGCAGCGATCTCTCCGCCGATGCGAGACGTGTGCGCATAGTGATCAAACACGCCAATGAACTGCACTTTCGGATTTTCGGCAATTCTGCCTTTGTAGTACATCACCAGATCTTCAATCGTCTGGTGACGGGTTTCATTCTTGCCGATTTCGGCTACGTAAATCGGGTACTTTTCCTGCAGTAACGTTTGCTTCATGCTCGTCTTTCTGGTGTGTGGTAAAGGGAGGCTTGTTCACTCGAATCGCTAGCTCCTACAGGAATTTCCAGGCACTCAGGCGTATTCGAGCGGCATGCCTGAGGCACGCCATTCGTTGATGCCTTCGCGGATGGTGCGGATCTGGTAACCCTTGGCGGCGAGCGTGGCGACTGCCTGATTCGCCATGATGCAGAATGGGCCTCGGCAGTAGGCGACCACCTCCTTGTCGAGCGGCAACTCTTCGAGCCGAGCCTCAAGTTCGTCCAACGGCAGCGAGCGCGCGAATGGCAAATGTGCGGCTTCATATTCAGCAGACGGCCGAACGTCAATCACGATCACTTCACCTTTTTCTGCCTGCGCGATCAGCTGCATCCGGTCGATTGGCGTAACGGTCGCCGTTGTCGACGTCATGTCGCCCAAGGCATGGCGAAGTTCGAGTAGATGGGCCTCGGCGACCTGGCGCAAGGTGACCCACAGCGTGGCTACATCCTGCCCGCTGAGCCGGTAAACCATGAACTTGCCATCGCGCCGGGCCGTGACCAGACGCGCTTCTTTCAGCGCCTTGAGGTGGGCACTGGCAAGCTTGATATCCATGCTCAGCTCGACAGCCAGCACATCGACCGTCTTCTCGCTTTGCGAGAGCAGGTTCAGCAACTCCAGGCGCTTGGGGCTGGAGATGGCTTTGCCAATACGGGCCACCTGTTCAAAAAAAATACTGTTCTCGATTTTCACGGATCAAACATTCTAATAATCATTGGATTGTTGTATTCTAGCAAGGCGCGTCAGGAACTGCCAGCCTTTCTTGTTGAAGCATTCCGGCGCTACGCCCGAGCTGAATGGGCGCTTGAATGCTGCACGCACGCGGCGATTGCTTGATGTGTTGATTGAGAAACAGGGGAGTGAGCGATGTTGAAGTATTTGCAGATCATGGCCAAAAATCTGACTTTGGCTATTCCGCTGGCGATGCTGGCAGGGCTGGCGTTTGGCCTGACGCCGGTGGCCGGCAGCTTGAAAGTGCTGATCCTGCCGCTAACCTTTCTGATGGTGTATCCGATGATGGTGACCCTGCGCTTGGGTAGCCTGCTCGAAAAGGGAGATGCCAAGGCACAGGTGCTGGCGCAGGTGATCAATTTTATGATCATCCCTTTTGTTGCTTTCGGGCTTGGGCAAGTTTTCTTCGCCGGTAAGCCTTATTACGCAATGGGTCTGCTGCTTGCGGCCTTGCTGCCTACCTCCGGAATGACCATTTCATGGACGGGCTTTGCCGGCGGCAATCTGGGCGCTGCGGTCAAAATGACCGTGCTGGGCCTGATCCTGGGCTCTTTGGCAACGCCGTTCTTCGTGCAATGGCTGATGGGCGCCTCGGTGCCAGTTGATCTGCGCAGTGTGTTTTCACAAATCCTGTATATCGTGTTCCTGCCCATGCTGGCGGGCCAACTCACACGCAGCTATCTGCTCAAGAAACATGGCAAGCCTGCCTTCCAGAAAGAGTGGGCGCCTCGCTTTCCACCGTTTTCGACTCTGGGCGTCATTGGCATCGTGTTTGTCGCGATGGCACTCAAGTCGCAGCAGTTGCTGGCGCATCCGATGGAGTTGCTGAATCTGCTGCCGCCCTTGCTGGCGCTTTACGGCATCAATTTTGTGCTCAGCACTGTTGCTGCACGCCTCTTCTTGTCGCGCGGTGATGCAATTGCACTGGTGTACGGCACAGTCATGCGCAATCTGTCGATTGCCCTGGCGCTGTCGATGAATGCTTTTGGCAGTGCCGGTTCCGAGGCAGCCCTGGTAGTTGCGCTGGCCTATGTCATCCAGGTGCAGTCTGCCGCGTGGTATGTGAAATACACGGATCGTCTGTTTGGCAAAGCTGCTGCCGACGCTCCGGCGCTCGCCGCTGTTGCAGAACAGTCTGCACGATAGGTTTGACCGGCCCATGCGGAAAAACGCCAGGAAAATCCCATTAAACCCCAAGCATCCAGAACGAATTTGCTGGGGCTGCGACAAGTTCTGCCCGGCAAGTTCGCTGGGCTGCGGAAATGGTTCTGAACGCACGCCGCACCCGGCCGAATTGTTCGGAGAAGACTGGTATGAATGGGCGCTTGGCGAAAATCCAGAGGCATCCGCCCACATAAGCCCCCTGCCGCGCTCGACCGGCGTGAAGGAATGAACGGAATCCTATGAAAGACTTGTACGGCAAAGAAGACATCCATCTCATGCGCGCCGCGGATGACGTGGATGCTTTTGACGCCAACCGCATCGAAGCCATTCGCCAATTCGCCACTACGGCGGGTATGAAACGGATCGGGATCGCCAATTGCATCGTTTTTTCGCGGCAGACCAAAACGCTGATCAAGTATTTCTCGCAGGATTTCGAGGTATTCAGCGCCGACTGCAAATACGGCCGCATGACCCGAGAGCAGTTGTTCGGAGAAAACAACCGCCAGGTATTGTGCAATCCGGCCGGTCAGGCCGATTTTCTCAACCAGAAGAACACCGACCTGAACATTTCCGTCGGCCTGTGTGTCGGCCACGACATGATCTTCAGTCAGAAATCCCGCGCGCCGGTCACCTCCCTGTTCGTCAAGGATTTCGTGACCGATCACGACTCGGCCGAGGCGCTTGCGCAGATCGCGCTTGAAATGCTTTGAGATCCAGCAGGGAAGCTACCCGGATGATTCAAAACGGCGGCTGCCGCACAACGCACTCAGTCTGACGCCCGCATTACCCAAGCGCGCACGGCCCAGGCCCAGGCTGCCATTAGCACGAAACCGGCCAGTGCCAGCATCGGCAGGGTGATGCCCATGAATTGCCAGTCGATCACGGTGCAGTCGCCATGCCCGGTCAGTACGGCGGCGATGACATTGGGTACCGAATCCATCTGCAACATGTAGTTCAGGCCCGGCCCACAAGAATCGGAACCGGCCCCCGAGGCCGCTGCTGTCTGGATCTGGATGTGGCGGACCGACACACCCGCGCCGATGAGTGCGGCCAGGCTGAGCAGTGCGGGCCACACGATGGCACGGCCACGCGGCGGCCAGAATGCGGCGAGCAATGCCAGCAGGCCGCAGGCCATGACGCCCAGGCGCTGAAAGATGCACAAGGGGCATGGTGGCGCCAAATCCTGAAACTGCAGGATGAGCGCAAAAGCCACGCTGCCCAGACAAAAAGCTGCCAGTATAAGAAAGCCCAGTCGCCAGCGCCCATGTCGAGTCATTGCCACAAAGTTTCCCTTCGGTCGTGAATGCCGCGTTCAAAAATCAAGATGCAAGGATTTGCCGTCCAGCCTGAAGTTCATTCCTGCATAGCCTGGCAAGACTTTGTCCGCACCCAGTTCGGCAATCAATTGGGCCACGGCAGCTTCGCCGGTGCAGTGGCAGGGAATCACGAAGTCCGGTGCCCAGGCTTGCAAGGCAAGCAGAGTCTGCGCCATGCGCTCTGGCCCCGCCTGCAGTAAATGCAGGCCGCCGACAATGCCGCGCACCCTGCGCTCGCCCGTGACGCTGCGGATGTATTCAACCGTGTTGACCAACCCTGCGTGACAGCAGCCGACGACGATCACCAGCCCGGCAAGGGTTTCGATCCACAAGGCCTGATCATCGGCGATTGCATCGGCTTCAAGCTGCCAGGGGTCGCGATAGAAGGGGCCGCCCACATCCTCGAACCCGGTCTGGCGCGGGATGGGGCCGGTCAAGCCGATGCGGTTGTCGAGCAGGCGGGGCGCATTCAGGACGCGCTGCCGTTCTACCGGCAAGGCGGCCAGTGCATCGACCTCTGGCTGGCACATGCCGATATAGCGCACGGGTTTGTCTGGGTGGCAGCTATAGCGTTCAAGCTCGGCGCCGGCAGCCATGAATACTTTTGCCTGGGCATTCAGGGCGAGAAATTCGGCGATGCCGCCGCTGTGATCGTAATGCCCGTGACTGAGCACCAGCGCCGTGGCTTGTGCGAGGTCTACATCCAGTTGGCGGGCGTTGGGAAACAAGGCCCCGCCCGCACCGGTGTCGAGCAGGATGCGCTGATCGCCCATGCTGATCCAGACGGCGAAACCGTGCTCCTGACACAGGTTTCCGCGCACCTGATTGTCGACCAGTACGCTTAGCTTGATGCCCTGATTCATGCTGCAACCCCTTGGATGAAACGCGCTTCTGCCCGCGCCAGAATCCCGGTGTCGTCAGCCAGTTCGGCACTGAGCCGGTACAGGTTGCGCCGCTGCTCCAGCAGCGTGGCTCGCAGCTGTAATTCTGTATCGCAAGGCACGGGTTTGAGAAAACGCACCTGCAGATCCGCTGTCATGGCTTCTACGCCATGGCGGAACAGGCAATGTGTCATCGCCGCGTCCAGCAGGCTGCAGATCATCCCTCCATGCAGGATACGGTCATAGCCTTGCCACAGACGGGACGCCCGGAGGCGGGTTTCGACCCCTTCGGCACCGCCCTGAAACTTGAGGCCCAGCAAAGAATCATCACCACAGACCATGCAGCCCGCGTGGCTGCCGGGCCGTTGCACGAGATCTTCGGCGACAGACTTCAAGTCATTCAGAATCATGGCAATCACAATAGAAAATCATCAGCGGCGAGCTTAGAAAGAGAGCTCGCCGCGCAAGCGGAACAACAGCTTTCAGCTTGTCAGTTGAGCCAGGCGTGTTTGCAAAGATTCGATTCGTAACTGCACCCGCTCAATGCACTGCTGCTTGTCATTCCCTTTCAATTCGCCAGCCGTGCCTTGATCAGCACAGCATTGTCTGCCACGCCCCTGGCCACGACCGCCACCACACCCGACACCCTGTTCTGGCGCGAGCAATGCATCACGTCCGCGACCTTGGCCACGGCCTTGCCCATGCGGGCCCATTCCATCTCGTTTGCACATCATTGAACTCCTTGGTCTATTGAGTGAGCGACACCGATGCCTGAAGAGACACAGCACCATAGCGAAGCATCCGCCACTTTATAGCATATGCTATTAACAAAGATCAATTCTAGGCGTCTGGATTCAGGTTTTAATCACCCAATCAGAAATCACTCACTTACAGGATCAACATGTCTATCACCCTGACTGAGGAGGCAAGCCAAGCCATCAAGGCCGCTCTGAGCGAACGTGGGAAAGGCATCGGAATTCGCCTGGAAGTCAGCTTTGCGGGGGCTTCCGGCTTGTCTTTCCGTCTGGAGTATGCCGACGCCTTGCTAGAAACAGATCTGTGTTTCGCGCACGGTGACATACGCATCGTGACTGACATGAAGAACCTCGCCTATACAGACGGGCTGGTCCTTGATTACACCGAATCCGACGGAGAAACGGGGTTCTGTGTACACCATGCCGAGCCTTGTGATGAATGCGGTTGTGGCGGAACCTGAAAGCCAAGGCCGTCACATGAATGCAAAACCGCTATTAGCCTTTACCTCAAAGGGCAGCGAAATAGCGTTTTCGGAGAAGGCTCTGCTGCCCTTTGCGCTCCTCATGCTGTTGCCCTGACATGAACGCGGCGCTTGTTTCGAGGTAAATATGTAGCATATGCTATAAAAACAACACTTCAAATGAAGCAAGATCGCTTCAGTGCGTATTCAGCGAGGATTGACTCATGTCTGACGACTTTACGATTGCGGGGAAAACCTACCGCTCACGCCTGCTGGTCGGCACCGGCAAATACAAAGATTTCGCAGAGACGCGTGCGGCCATCGAGGCCTCGGGGGCCGAGATCGTGACCGTGGCGATCCGCCGCATGAATATCGGTCAGGATGCGAGCCAACCCAGCCTGCTGCAGTATTTACCGCCCGATAAATTTACCTATCTGCCCAATACCGCCGGCTGCTACAGCGCGGACGATGCGATCCGCACCCTGCGCCTGGCACGCGAGCTGCTCGATGGTCATTCGCTCGTCAAGCTGGAAGTGCTGGGCGATTCAAATACGCTCTACCCGAATGTCCGCGAAACCCTCAAGGCGGCAGAGGTGCTGGTCAAAGAGGGTTTTGACGTGATGGTCTACACCTCCGACGATCCCATCATCGCTCGTGAGCTTGAGCAAATAGGCTGTTGCGCAATCATGCCGCTGGCGTCCTTGATCGGCTCCGGCATGGGCATCCTGAATCCGTGGAATCTGCGTCTGATCATCAAGCAAAGCAAAGTCCCGGTGCTGGTTGATGCCGGGGTGGGCACTGCGTCCGACGCCACAATCGGCATGGAGCTGGGCTGCGACGGCGTGCTGATGAACACTGCCATTGCCGCCGCGAAAGATCCGATCCTGATGGCCCGTGCCATGAATCTGGCCGTGCAGGCCGGGCGCGCCGCTTACATGGCCGGGCGCATGCCGCGCAAACTCTACTCCGCCGATCCATCAAGCCCGGTCAGTGGCTTGATCGGCAAATAACAAGGATTCAAGCATGCCAGTCATTACCTTGCCCGACGGTGCGCAACGCACATTCGACGCCCCGGTCACCGCGCTTGAAGTCGCCCGCAGCATCGGCGCCGGACTCGCCCGCAGCGCACTCGCCGCCCGTGTTAACGATGTCTTGTGCGATCTGTCCACGCTCATCACCCAGGATTCACGCGTCGCCCTGATTACCGAGCGCGCCGCCGAGGGACTTGAGCTGATGCGTCACTCCTGTGCTCATCTGCTCGCGGCGGCCGTCAAGCAGCTCTACCCCGACGCGCAAGTCACCGTCGGCCCGAGCACCGAAGATGGATTTTTCTACGACTTCGCTTTCGAGCGCGCCTTCACGCCCGACGATCTGTTGCAGATCGAAGAACGCATGCGCGAACTGGCCGCAGAAGATGTGTTTCTGCAACGCATCGAGCTGCCGCATGAAGAAGCGATCCGGATTTTTGAAGCCCTTGGCGAAAGCTACAAGTGTGAAATCATTCGCGAGCTGCCCGAGGCCGCCGTCATTTCTCTGTACCGGCAGGGCGATTTCGTCGACCTGTGTCGCGGCCCGCACGTGCCCTCTACCGGCAGGCTCAAAGCCTTCAAGCTGATGAAAGTGGCAGGCGCCTACTGGCGTGGCAATGCCAACAACGCCATGTTGCAACGGATCTACGGCACCTGCTGGGGCGATGACAAAGCGCTGGCGGCCTACCTGCATCGCCTCGAAGAAGCGGGCAAACGGGATCACCGTAAGCTGGGCACCCAGCTGGATCTCTTCCATTTTGAAGAGTGCGCGCCCGGCTCTGTGTTCTGGCACAACAAGGGCTGGACGCTGTTCCAGCAGCTCATCGCCTACATGCGCCAGCGCCAGATCGAGGCCGGCTATGAAGAAGTGAACACGCCCGACGTGATGGATCGCGCGCTCTGGGAAATCTCCGGCCACTGGGCCAATTACCGCGATCACATGTTCACGACTGAAACCGAAGATGGCCGCGTCTTCGCCCTCAAACCGATGAACTGCCCCGGCGGCGTGGCGATCTTTGCGCAAGGCATCAAGAGCTACCGTGATCTGCCGATTCGCATGGCCGAATTCGGTAAGGTGCATCGTTACGAGCCTTCGGGCGCGCTCCACGGTCTGATGCGTGTGCGTCATTTCACCCAGGATGACGCGCACATTTTCTGCACGCCGGCGCAGATGCAGGACGAGTGCGAAACCGTGGTCAAGCTGATCCTCGACATCTATCGCGATTTCGACTTTGGCGATGTGGCCATCAAGCTTTCCACCCGCCCCGCCAATCGCATCGGCAGCGACGCAGTCTGGGACCAGTTGGAGCAGGCGCTCACCTCGGCCTTGCAGAATATGGGGATCGACTACGCCATCAATCCGGGTGAAGGCGCCTTTTACGGCCCCAAGCTTGAATTCGTGCTGCGCGACGCAATCGGGCGCGACTGGCAGTGTGGCACCCTGCAGGTGGATCTGAATCTGCCTGAGCGCTTCGATATCGGCTATATCAACGAAGCGGGGGAACGGGTGCGCCCGGTGATGTTGCACCGTGCCTTGTTTGGCTCGCTGGAGCGCTTCATTGGCATCCTTATCGAACACCATGCCGGCGCCTTCCCGGCCTGGCTCGCGCCAGTGCAGGCCGTATTGCTCAATATCACCGATGCGCAAAGCGATTACGTTCGAGGTCTGCAAACGCAAATGCACCGGGCGGGGATTCGCGTCATCGCCGATCTGCGCAATGAAAAAGTCGGCTACAAGATCCGGGAACACACCCTTCAACGCATTCCCTACCTGCTGGTTGCCGGGGAACGCGAAAAAGCCGACGGCACGCTGAGTGTGCGCAACACCGCCGGTGAAGATCTTGGCGCGATGACGCCGACACAGCTCATCGCGTTAATGCGGCAGAATCCGGGCTCATCCGCACACATGCCGTCACCCTGAGGAAGCTGAATGGGCCGCCCACCAATATGCCGCAAGCTCGCCTGCGAAGTCGCTGTTTCTTATTTCAAGCCCCAAGGCATTCCGCTGCGGGAGCTGGAAGAGATTGCACTTGAACTCGACGAAGTCGAAGCCTTGCGTCTCGCCGATATCGAGGGGCTTTACCAGGCGGATGCAGCGCTGCGCATGGGCGTTTCACGTCAGACTTTCGGCAAGATCATTGCCAGAGCCCACCAGAAAGTGGCCAGAGCTTTGCTGCACGGCAAGGCTCTGCGCATCCTGAATCCGCGTGAAGGCATTGATATTCTGGAAGCCTCCACGCCAAGCGACCAGAGCACATAGCCCGCCATGGACACCACGCCACGCTTGCGCACCCTGTTCCTGCTTTTCTTGCGGGTAGGTAGTACAGCCTTTGGCATGGGTATGTTGCAAAGCCTGCGCGAAACGCTACTGCGCCACCGGCTTGTCTCTGAACAGGAACTCGCTGAAGACCTGGCGCTGGTGCTTTTACAAGAAATTCCCGATTGCAACATCTGCTTACAAAGCATGACTGGCCGTTAACACATTTCGTCGAACAAAAAGCCACACTGCATTCACGCACTCACCCAACGGAGAGAAATCATGAAAGTACTTAACAACACAGTGACGGTTCTGGCCTTGCAAGGCTTATTCATCGTCGGTGGATTCGCCCTCAACACCACCCTTGCCGTGCGTCCGGCCCTGGCTCAGGTCGCGGCCGCTACGTTGAGTACTCAAGAACAGGCAGGCCTGCGCTTCATGCGCGAGGAGGAGAAGCTTGCCCGCGATGTGTACGCCGCGCTGTCCGCGAAATGGAAGTTGCCAATCTTCGGCAATATCGCGCAGAGCGAGCAGACCCACATGGATGCCTTGCTGAGCATCGTGACGCGTTACGGCATTACGGATCCTGCCCTTAAGGCCGCAGGGAAATTCTCTGATCCGGCTTTACAGTCTTTGTACGATCAGCTCGTCGCCGACGGCAGTCAGAGCCTGCAGGCCGCACTGAAAGTAGGTGCGGCGATTGAAGAAATTGACATTCGCGACCTGGATGAAAAACTGGCAGGCGTGAAGGCCAATGACCTGCGCCTGACCTACGAAAATCTGCGGAGCGCTTCGTACAAGCACTTGCAAAGTTTTACGCGCCAGTTACAGCAGCAAGGCGTGAGCTACACCCCGCAATACCTGAGCCCGGAAGCCTATGCGCGCGCACAGAGCAACTCCGGTCGCGGCGGCCCCGCACGTTGATCCCTCATTCCCGTCGATTCATCCCAAGGAGCCTCACGATGTATGAATCAGCCCTGATCCTCAGCCTCTTGTTGACGGCCGGCATTGCCAGCGCCGCTGACCTCGTCACCGATGTCATGCAGAAGGCCTCATTCAAGTCAGAGGCTACAAATGACCAAGCTTCTATTGGCTAACTCGACCAGTTGTATAGTGATCAAGCCTTAGCCGGCAACCTGAAGGCACTTGCCAACAGCTCCAGTTCGGCCGCATTGTTCTCAATGCTCGCCAGCTGTTCATCAATGCCATGCAGACCGCCCGCAATCTCTCTGGTCAAGGCGGCAATGTCCTGAACATGTGAGGCGGCCGTCTGAGTCCGGTCTTCCTGGTCGCCAATGTCGTGTGCAATCGACTGCATCAGCGTCTGCACCTCACCTGTGCCATCCAGAATCTGACGCAGAGCATCTTCGGACGTGCGGATGTAACCCGCCGTGGAATCCACCTCAGTCTGCATGTCACGCGTTGCGCCCACAGCCACTCCCACTTGCTGCCGAATCTCCTCTACCACCTGGGCTATCCGCAGGGTGCTTTGCGCGGTTTTCTCGGCGAGCTTGCGCACCTCGTCAGCGACTACAGCAAAGCCGCGTCCCGCTTCGCCCGCGCGGGCAGCTTCGATGGCTGCATTGAGTGCCAGAAGATTGGTCTGCGACGCAATCTCGCCGATTTCGCTGGATACCGAGGAGATGACCTGTACCGATTCGTTCAGACCGACAATGATCTCGCCCGTATTGCGTGAAGCCGACACCATATCCGCCGACGCTGCCAACTCTGCCCCCACAGCCTGCATGCCGCTTTGTGCCAGTTCGACGCTGAGGCTGGATTTCTGTGCAACGAGACGCGCCGTGCCGGAGATTCCGGCAATCGTTGCAGACAAGGTACTGATCGCCTGATCAATGGAGCGGGCCCGCTCCTCCTGCGTATCGGCATGCTCTGTGAGCAGGCGTGCGCCTTCAGCCACCCCGTGCAGTGCAGAGCTGACGCTATCTGATGCTGTTCGCACCCCGAGCAAAGCATTGATCAGATTGGTACGCATGGCCGCCAGTGCCGCCAGCAGTGCGCCAACCTCATCGTTGCCGCTGACCTCAATCTCCGCCAGAAGGTTCTTGTCGGCAATGGCACTCGCTAACTGAACAGCCGAGCCCAAGGGCTGCGTGATGCTCCGGGTGATCAGCCATGCAAAGAGCAGCCCGAACATGATCGAGGCTACAGACAATCCGCCAATCAGCATGAGCGTTGCGTTTTGTTGGGCATGCGCTTCATCCACCGAGCGCCGCGCATCAGCCTCCAGGCGTTCGAGTATGGTTTGCAAGGCCTTTGCCTGCGCCGTTTGTAGCGGGCGTAGGGTGTCGCGAACGAGGCCTCTTGCGCGCTCTCGCCCGACCTCATCGTCAGACAAAGCTGCCTCGCGTACGGCATCCAGCACTGGGATGATCTGCTTATCCGCATCATGAAGACTATTTTTCTCAGCAACAAACTCTCCGGCGGTGAGTTCGTCCAGCGCCTGCATCGAATCAAGAAAACGCTTGCGGGCCTCGCGATACAGCTTGATCTCGGTTTTGATGCCGCTCACATCATCCTGCATGGTCAGGTCGCGCACAGTAATGGACTGATGGCGCACGGCATCCTGCACTTCATTGGCCAAGGCAATCTTGCGGGTATCGAGACTGACAATCCGCTCCAGATGACTGTCTGCAACATGTAGGCGCCACATCGAGACGCCTGCAAGGATCAACAGCAATCCCAAGATCAGCGCGAAAGCGCTGGTCAGCCGTAACCCGATGCTGAAACGTCTCAATAGTTCCTGCATGACGCTTTACTCCGCAGTAATCGCGGTATGCAGAACGCCGATCACCTTCTTGCCATCGAAGACTGGCACAGCAACCTGCACGCTCTTAATCTGGGTAGTAGGGTCTGGCTTGATTTCATCGGCCACATAGACCTGCCCGGTCAAAGCCGTCTTAACGGTCGGCCTGTTGATTGCGTTATAAATCAGCGTCTTGCTGCTGCCGCCGACCATGTTGCCTTTTTCATCGCGCAGGAAGAGCTTGTTGATGCTTTTGTCTTCTTCCCATTTCTGCAGCTGCATGCTCGCCGGAGACTTCAGCAAGGCTTGCACTTGCGGGTCGTTATCGGCCAGATCATCCCATTTGGCGTTGCTCATGCCGGCAATTGGCCCGCCCTTGGCATTCGCTTCTTTCACGGCAGAAACGAGCAGAGGATTGGCCGCCCACTCGACCAGCTTCGCCGAGTACTGACCCATTTTTGCTTTAATGGTCGCGGGCAATTCCGCTGCACTAGCCGCAAACGACACGACAAAAACACTCATTGCAGCGAAGAACAGCCGGGAGATGGTTGGCATGACAGCCCCTTTCGAGAATAGATGCGGAAGAAAGAGTTCCCTTCTTCCTATCGTTTCTCTAACGGCATGAGCCCAGTGCAAATGAGATACCCTTTCGGGATAGCACGCGGATTCTGGAGGCTTATTACAGCCTCACGCGAATTGATGCTGGAGGGCTATTCGCAGATATCCGCGACTTCTTCCCCTCCAGCTCTTAACCGTTTGCTCACACCTCATCGCGACGTGCGCTACCGTCAAGTTGTCTCAGACTTTATTGTCCTGTCTCGGACTTTAATGCCATGTCTCAGACTATATTGCCACGGAACACTCACTCAACCGTGACCGATTTGGCCAAGTTACGTGGTTTATCTACATCCGTGCCACGCGCGCAGGCCGTATGGTAGGCCAGCAATTGCAGCGGCACGACGTGGAGGATCGGCGAGAGCGCACCGTAATGTTCCGGCATGCGGATGACATGCACACCGGGTTCGCTCGTGATGCGTGATCCGGCATCGGCGAACACATAAAGTTCGCCGCCACGCGCACGCACTTCCTGCATGTTGCTCTTGAGTTTGTCGACGAGCACATCGTTGGGGGCGACAGTAACGACAGGCATGTTGGCATCGACCAGCGCCAGTGGCCCGTGTTTGAGTTCCCCCGCCGGATAGGCTTCGGCGTGGATGTAGGAAATCTCCTTGAGCTTGAGTGCGCCTTCCAGGGCAATCGGGTAGTGCATGCCTCGCCCGAGAAAGAGCGCATTCTCCTTGCGGGCGAAGTCCTGCGACCAGGCGATGACTTGCGGTTCGAGCGCCAGGACTGCTTGCAATGCCGTTGGCAAGTGGCGCATGGCCCGGATGTAGTCGGCTTCCTGCGCATCGCTCAGGCGCCCGCGTACTTGCGCAATAGCAAGTGTCAGCAGGAACAGCCCGGCGAGCTGGGTGCTGAAAGCCTTGGTCGAGGCCACGCCGATCTCGATACCGGCGCGGGTGATGTAGGCGAGCTTGCATTCGCGCACCATGGCGCTGGTGGCCACATTGCAGATGGTCAGCGTGTGTTCCATGCCGAGGCTGCGCGCATGCTTGAGTGCGGCGATGGTATCGGCGGTTTCGCCGGATTGTGAAATCGTCACAACCAGCGCGCGCGGGTTCGGCACGCTGTCGCGATAGCGATATTCGCTGGCGATCTCGACCTGGGTACTGATGCCAGCAATCGATTCAAGCCAGTACTTGGCGGTACACCCGGCGTAGTAGCTGGTGCCGCACGCGAGGATCAGTACCGAATCGATATCCTTGAAGACCTTGCCGGCGTCGCTGCCGAAGAGTTCCGGCGTGATGCGGACCACGCCTTCGAGCGTGTCACCAATGGCACGCGGCTGCTCGAAAATTTCTTTCTGCATGAAGTGGCGATACGGGCCGAGTTCGGCCGCCCCGCTATGCGCGTAGACGGTACGTACCGGGCGCTCGATGCGGGCATAGCTGGCCGTTTCGCCAGTGCCTTGACGCGCTTCGATCCAGTACTTGCCGACCTGCAAGTCCACCACATCGCCTTCTTCCAGATAGACGATCTGGCTGGTCACACCCGCCAGGGCCATGGCATCGGAAGCCAGGAAGTTCTCACCACCACTTTCGCCAACACCGAGGATCAGCGGCGAGCCGGCGCGTGCGCCTACCACCCGGTGCGGCTCGTCACGACAGAAAACAGCAATGGCATAAGCACCATGCAGCCGCACGATGGCCAGTTTGACCGCAGCGAAGAGGTCGCCGTCGTAGTAGTGATCGACCAGATGCGCGATCACTTCGGTATCGGTCTGGCTGGAGAAGACATAGCCCTTGCCTTGCAGCTCGGTGCGCAATTCATCGTGGTTCTCGATGATGCCGTTGTGGACCAAGGCAATACGGTCACGCGAAAAGTGCGGATGGGCGTTGTGCACCGCTGGCGCGCCATGGGTAGCCCAGCGCGTATGGGCGATGCCGGTGAAGCCTTCGACCTTGTCTTCGGCAATCAAGGCATCCAGTTCGGCCACGCGCGAGGTACTGCGTGCCCGACGCAACACGCCATCCTGGTGAACGGCCACGCCACAAGAGTCATACCCCCGGTATTCGAGGCGCTTGAGGCCTTCCACGAGAATGGGAACGATATTGCGCTGGGCGACGGCTGCGACGATGCCACACATGGAGAACTCCACTTCGGAAAGGATCAGGTGCTGTGCATGCTAGCGGGAGCCGGAAGAATTAAGGCTTCAAATTTCGACTTGTTTTGGTATTAAATTTCACACAAACAGTTATGTGAAATATTATTTCTATTTTCTACGATATTTTTACAATAACAGCCATGTCACCTCTGGACTCTATCGACCTGCGACTGCTGGATCTGCTGCAGCAGGATGCCTCACTCTCGAACCAGACGCTCGCCGGGCGCATCCATGTGTCACCCGCCACCTGCCTGCGCCGGGTTAAACGCCTTGAGGAAGCGGGCATCATCGAAGCGCGTGTTGCCATCCTGTCGCCCGAAAAGATCGGCGCGGGGCTCACCGCCATCGTGGAAATCACGCTGGACCAGCAGGCCAGCGAGCGCCTCGCCAACTTCGAAACCCGCGCCAGTGCAGAGCCCGCCGTGCAGCAGTGCTACCGCGTCTCCTCCGGGCCGGATTTCGTGCTGATCCTCCAGGTTGCAGATATGGAGGCCTACCATCAGCTCGCGCACCGGCTGTTTACGAGCGACGCCAATGTCCGCAACGTGCGCAGCTTCTTCTCGGTACACCGCGCCAAGTTCTCGCCCCGTATCAGCCTGCCAATCGCCCGCCCCGCCTGATTGTGTATTGTTGTGGCAAAAATCAGGCGCTTACCGGATCGTCCCTAAACTGCCTGCCAGGCAAATACGGAAAGCAGGGGCAGCTCATGAATTTGGAATACTGGATCATCTTTCGAGGCGGCATTCGCGATGGGTTTCAACGCGACCAGGTTCGCGCACAGGTGTCCAGCCGCCTGAAAGTGGATGCCCGGCAACTTGAACGGATCTTCTCGGGCCAACGCGTCGTCCTGAAAAAGGGTCTGGATGCAACAGGCGGCTACCGCTTTCTCGCACAGCTTCAGCAGATGGGCATGGATGCCGTGCTGGAGCGGATATCGGCTGAACCGCCCGCCGCATCACCGAAGCCTCCTGTGGTACGCCGGACCGAAAACTGGATGAGCGATTCCGGCTTCATGGATTTCGAACGCACGCAGCTGAATCTATCGCGTGCCGAAGCCGTGCTCAACGGCAACAGCCCTGCTCCCCTCAACCATCCGTTCATCGTGCCCGCCGGCACGCAATCCGTAACGCCGGCCTCTTCACGCCAGACGCCACCGACGGTGCCCCTGCCGGAACGTACAGCCGTATTGCGCGGCGCATTCCCATGCAGCCATTGCGGCACCCTGCACCAGCTGGAAGCGCGTATCCAGATTCGTCCGATACAACCCTGATTATGCTGTGGTCAATTTTAGCCACCCACGCAAAAATGCGCTTTTGTTGTTTCCACGGACGATACAGCTTCGGTTAGGCTAGCGAAAAACCAGCAGCACCAACAGGAGACCAGCATGGATAACAGATTCCGGATAGTTTTCCGGGGCGCCCTGCGCCCAGGGGTTGACCCGCTGACCGCCCGACAACAAACCGCTATCCGGTTGAAAGCAAGTCCTGCACAGCTCAACCGGGTTTTCTCCGGCGAGCGTGTCATCCTCAAACAGCATCTGGATGCCACCCGGGTGGAAATCTATCAGCGTGCGTTGGAGCAACTGGGGCTGATCATCAGCATCGAAGACATGGACGCGCTCCCGGAGCCCGACCTTGCTCCCAGCCCCGAGCTTCTTGCCCCCAAGCAGCCGGCACAGTCCCCATCGAGCGCCGAGCGGGATACCACCGATTACTCGCATTTCGAGCGGACCCACATCAATCTTGCGCGCGCCGAAGCGCTCCTCAACGGCTACCTCCAGCATGAAGCGCCGCTGTCGATTCCACCCGAAACGCCACCATCTGTTTCACCTTCCGGGGACCCGACACCGGAAACCTGCGCAGCCGACGTGAGTGCCCTGCCCGTATCGGCGGAGACACCGGCCCCCACCCCCACCATCAGCACACTCGATGCAGCTGCACCAGACACCATCGAAAGTGTGCCACCTTCAGCCGAAGAGCTCGCCCCGAATCCCGCCGATCCATCCCCCATCCCTACTGCCCTTGCCGCCCGCCTGGCCATCCACGCGCCTGCGGATGCACACACGGACGAAACGCTCGCGGCCACCGTCATCCCCCTGAATTTCAGCCAGCGCATCCGCTGCAGCCATTGCGGCACCGAGCATCAGCTTGAAGGCCTGCTGCAGATCAATCTCACCCCCATGCCACGGCAAGAACGGGATGCAGGCTAGAATCACGGCTTGCCGGCCTTGCCGCGCTGGCAAGCCCTGATACTCACCCCTGCACCATGCCTGCTTGCTCCCTGCGCGTGCTGTCGGTCATCCCGCCGATGACCCAGCTGAATACGCCTTATCCGTCGACGGCCTACCTCACCGGTTTCCTGCGCTCGCAGAAGGTGGCGGCCGTGCAGGAAGATCTGGCCATCGCGCTGGTGCTGCGCCTGCTCTCCCCTATCGGGCTGGACGAGATCCGCGCGGTGATCGAGCAAACGCCAGCCAGCTCACGCAGTGCGAATGTCGCCGCGTTCCTCGACAACTTCGCCGCCTACCGCGCAACCATCGGCCCGGTCATCGCCTTCCTGCAAGGCCGTGACTCGACGCTGGCCTACCGCATCTGCAGCGGCGCCTTCCTGCCCGAAGGCAGCCGCTTCGACTCGCTGGATGCCTACGTCGATCCCGATGGCGGCGACCCGCTGGCCTGGGCCTTCGGCTCGCTGGGCCTGCAGGATCGTGCCCGTCACCTTGCCACGCTGTACCTGAACGATCTGGCAGATGTGATCCGCGAAGGCATCGATGCGCGCTTCGAATTCGTGCGCTATGCCGAATCGATTGCCATGGCGCAGCCCACTTTCGCGCCACTGGCTGCGGCACTGGCCGCGCCGGAGAACCTGATCGACGCAACGCTGAAGGCACTGACGCTGGAAGCCATCGCCCGCCATCAGCCGCAAGTGGTGCTGATCTCCGTGCCCTTCCCCGGCACGGTGTACGCGGCCTTCCGCATCGCCCAAACGATCAAGGCGCATGACCCGAGCATTACCGTGGTGCTTGGTGGTGGTTTTGCAAATACCGAGTTGCGCGAACTCAGCGAGCCACGCGTCTTCGACTACTTCGACTTCATCACGCTTGACGACGGCGAGCGCCCGACCCTCGCCCTGCTCGAACACCTCACCGGACAGCGGGCCAGCGGGCGACTGGTGCGGACCTTCCTGCGCACGGATGGCAAGGTTCGCTACGTCAATTTTCCCGAGCCGGATGTACCTTTTGCGGAAGTCGGCACGCCGACCTGGGAGGGGCTGCCCATCGACCGTTATCTCTCCGTCATGGACATGCTAAACCCCATGCACCGGCTATGGAGCGACGGACGCTGGAACAAGCTGACCGTGGCACATGGTTGCTACTGGAAGAAATGCAGCTTCTGCGACGTGAGCCTGGATTACATCTCGCGCTATGAAACAGCCAACGCCGGAATCCTCGTGGATCGCATCGAGGCAATCGTTCGTGAAACCGGCCAGAGCGGCTTCCACTTCGTCGACGAAGCTGCACCGCCCAAGATGCTGCGCGCGCTGGCTGAAGAGCTGTTGCGGCGGAACGTCGCGATCACCTGGTGGGGCAACATCCGCTTCGAAAAATCCTTCACGCCCGAACTGTGCGAACTGCTCGCGCAGAGCGGCTGCATCGCCATCTCCGGCGGACTGGAAGTCGCCTCGGATCGCCTGCTGAAACTGATGCAGAAAGGTGTCTCGGTCGATCAGGTCGCGCGTGTCACGCATGCCTTTGCCGAGGCTGGCATTCTTGTACACGCCTACCTGATGTATGGCTTCCCGACCCAGACCGTGCAGGACACGGTGGACGCGCTGGAATACGTGCGCCAGTTGTTCGAAGCCGGCTGCATCCAGTCCGGCTTCTTCCACCGCTTCGTGTGCACAGTGCATTCCCCGGTCGGCCAGTATCCACAGGATTACGGCGTAAAACTCGTCACGCTGCCCCCGGTGAGCTTCGCCAAGAATGATGTCGGCTTCATCGATCCGACCGGCGTGGATCACGACGAGCTGGGTCGCGCACTGACCAAGGCCTTGTACAACTTCATGCACGGCATCGAACTGGAACGCGATGTGCGTTCATGGTTCAGCACGCGCGTGCCACGGCCACAGGTGGCGAAGAATTTCATTGCCAAGGCGCTGATGCGCAATGCTGAGTACTGAGTACTGAGTACACAAGATTTTCGTAGGAGCGGCCAGTGGCCGCGAAAGCTTAAGTTCGCGGCCACTGGCCGCTCCAACAAATACCGCGCAAGCGCAGGCTTGCGGAAACATCCACTCGGCACTCAGCCCTCGTTACTCAGCCCTCGTTACTCAGTCCTGCTCCGAAGGTGCTTACATGCAAACCGAACTCCTCGAAAAACTCCTCACCCGTGAGATGCCTTACGGCAAATACAAAGGCCGGATCATGGCGGACCTGCCGGGCCATTATCTGGGCTGGTTTGCGCGCGAAGGTTTTCCCAAGGGCGAGATCGGCCAATTGCTGGCGCTGGCCTATGAACTCGATCACAACAATCTGAAGGGGCTACTGGAGCCACTTCGGAAAAAGTAAATCCCCGGTTTTTCCAGGCGGCAACGCAAGCGCCCGGCACGACTCCATCGCACGCCTCGCTGCGGCCACACCCCGGAAAACCCATCCGCCACCGCAAGAAAACCTGGTCAGCTGTAAAAAAATTAAAAGTCCGCCCGCAATGCCCGGTGAACAATTCAGTCATGCGGAAATTTTGCCGTAGCTCTGCCACACTCTTAGTCGAAGGTAGCCAGTGCCGCGACAATACCCCGGGAGTTTTGCATCAATGAAGCCAGGCTTGATATCCAGACAACTCACGCTGATCTGTACCCTGTTGGCGCTGGCCGCTTGCGGCGGCGGTGGGGGAGGCGGATCGAGCAGCGCGGGATCTACCAGCTCAACCAGCTCGTCCAGTTCTTCAAGCTCTTCAAGTTCCTCCAGCTCATCCAGCTCGGGCGGCACCTATACCCTGAGTGGCAGCGTCACCCTGTCCAGCACGGCAGCAGTCGATAACGACACGAATGATCCTTCCCAGGAAGGCTGGACCAGCAACAACACCATCGCCACGGCCCAGAGCATCACCACGCCGGTCGATCTGATCGGCACGCTCAACCTGGCGGAGACCGGCCCGACCGGCATGACCTACCAGGCGGGTGACACGCTGGATATCTTCCAGACCACCCTGACCGCGGGCCAGGTCATCGAGCTGGTGTTTGTGGGTGATGTCAGCACCACCGATGTGGATCTGACGCTCTACAACAGTTCGCAGGTCAACGTTGGCGCCTCGACCTCCAGCACCAGCAACCGCGAGTGCATTTATGTCAGCTACAGTGGCACTTA
>JAGTRY010000131.1 GCA_018262235.1 Pseudomonadota bacterium | reverse complement strand
GCAGCAGCTTGTAGGGCAGCGAAACATCCTGCTTGAGGGCGGTTTCGATCTCGGTGATATCCGCGTCGTTACGGACCAGATTGAGCAGCCGGACGATTTGTGCGTGCGAAGGCGCAAGCTGTTTGGCTGGCGTCACGCCTTTCAGGAAGAACCAACCCGCCGCGCCGGCATACCCTTGTGCCACGGCCTTGTCGAAAGCGGGCACGTCGGCCAGTCCCCAGGCCAAAGGCAGTCCCGGCGCGTTCGCGGGCGAAGCCACCTTGTTCGAGTCGGCCAGGGAGAAGCGGCAATCCACCTCGGCAGGCCAGGCGGCGCCGGGCTGGAACCAGGAGAGTGCTAGCGGCACGCCGGCCTGGTTCAGCTGACCGATCAGTTCCTGGATCTGGGGATATTGGAGCGCTTGTGCCGGGATTTCGATGAGGGCACTTTCGGGTGGTTGCCAGGTCAGCAATTCAGCCGTCGGCACGAGGCGTCCGAAACTGATGAAGACCGGATGCACGGTGGGCCAGTGCTGACGCTGCGCTTCGAGAGCCTGCAGGGCTGTCGTGATGTTGGGGGCGTGAACGACCAGCCGGTTGGCGGTGATGGCGCGCAACTGGTTGACGACGGGTTCTCGGGTGATCAGCACACGGGTGCTCATGGCCTAGGCTTTCTGTCAGACCTGATTGTTGGCGGAAAAAGTGAAGGCATCGGCATAGAACGCGTTTAACGGCAAACCGCCGAGTTCGCTGAAATCCTTTTTTGCTGCATCGATCATGGCCGGGGCTCCACAGGCGTAGACCTGATGCTGCGACAAATCCGGGAAGTCTTCAATGACAGCATGATGCACCAGCCCGGTACGTCCCGACCAGCCTTCCGGCGTCTCCCCGGAAATTACGGGGATGTAACGGAAGCCCGGCAAGCGGTGTGCCCAGCTCAAGGCAAGCTCATGCTGGTACAGACCGCTGCGATCACGCGCTCCCCAGTACAACGTGACCGGACGCGCGATTTCACGGGCCAGCATGTCTTCAATGATCGCCTTGATCGGGGCGAAGCCGGTGCCCCCCGCCAGGAAAATGATGGGTTGGGGCGCGTGATTCTCCGGGGTGTCGCGCAGGGAAAAACTGCCCAAGGGGCCTTCGATGCGCAGGATGTCACGCTCCTTCATGGCGGAGAAAACGTGACCGGTGAAGTGGCCGCCCGGGATCAGGCGGACATGCAGTTCCAAAGTGTTGTCAGGACCAGGGGCATTCGCGATCGAAAAGCTGCGACGCTGTCCGTCGGCAAGCAGGAAGTCTACATACTGGCCCGGCAGGAACTGGAACACTTCACTGGGCGGCAGGCGCAGGCGCAGCAGCATGACATCCGGGGCCAGCTTCTCCATGCTCTGGACACGACAAGGCAGTTTGCGCACCGGGATATCGTGGGCCGAGCGCACATCCCTGCATTCAATGGACAGATCCGAACGGGCGTGTGCGCAACACAAGAGTGCCATGCCTGCTTCACGCTCCCTCTCCGGCAGGGTTGTCAGAGGTGCCTTGCCGTGATCGACCTGGCCGTTCAGGACTTTGGCCTTGCAGGCACCACAAGCCCCGTCGCGGCAGCCGTAGGGCACCAGCAACTCGGCATCGAGGGCGGCTTGCAGGAGGGAGGTCTCGGTATCGGCGCTGAATGTGCGGTTGCTGGGCAGGAGGGTGACCTTGAAGGGCATGGCGACTGTACGGAAGATAAGCTCAGGCGAATTATCCCCAAGTGAGGCCTTCCGGGGCAAGGTAATCGATGATTGATGGGATAATTCGCGGCATGGACAGACTCCTGATCGTGGGTAGTGGAGATGTGGCGCTGCGTGCGATGCCGTGGTTGCGCCAGCGTTTCCGTGTGTACGCGCTGGTGCGTCGGCCCGATGCTGCGCAGCATTGGCGGGCAGCTGGTGCGATGCCGGTGCCGGGCGATCTGGATGATCCGGCGAGCCTGCGCCGCTTGGCCGGCCTGGCGGATGCGTTGCTGCTGTGCGCTCCGCCAGCGGATACCGGGGTGGATGACGTCCGGTTGAAACGTTTGCTGGCCGTGTTGCAAACGCCTGCGGGCAGGCTTCGGCGCATCGTCTATGTCAGCACCAGCGGGGTCTATGGCGATTGCCAGGGCGAGCGGGTGGGCGAGGCGCGTCGCGTGCGCCCGCAGAGTGCGCGGGCAATGCGTCGCGTCGCGGCGGAAACGCGCCTGCGGGCCTTTGCCATTGCGCAGGGCTGTGCGCTGCGGATCCTTCGTGCCCCCGGGATCTATGCGGCGGAGCGCCTTGCCCTGGCGCGACTCACGCGGGGAGATCCGGTCCTGCGGCAGGATGAAGATGTGTTCACCAATCATGTTCACGCCGATGATCTGGCACGTGCGGCAGGCCTGGCCCTGTTTCGTGGTGGTGCCCTGCGCGTGTTCAATGTGTGCGACGATTCGGCCTTGCCAATGGGCGACTATTACGATCTGATGGCGGACCTTTTCGGACTGCCGCATCCGCCACGCGCTACACGGGCCGAATGTCTGGCCCGATTGTCGCCCCTGACGATGAGTTTCATGAGCGAGTCGCGTCGCCTGGATAACACCCGGATCAAACGAGAATTGCGCTGGCTGCCGCGCTACGCGCAGGTGAGAGATGGCTTGCTGGCGGCGCGCGCACTGCGCGAACAACAAGGGAGTTGAAATGCTGTATCTGTGGCTGAAAGCCTTCCACATTTTTTTTGTGATCAGCTGGTTTGCCGGCTTGTTCTACCTGCCGCGCATCTACGTGAATCTTGCCGCGGTTTCCACCGCGGATCAGGCTGAGTACGAACGCCTGCTCGGCATGGCGCAGCGTCTCAAACGCTTCATGTTGCCCTTGATGCTGGGGACCTGGTTGTTCGGCCTGTCCATCACATTCTCTACCGGCATGAGCGGACTGGCATTCTGGTGGGGACAGCACTGGCTGCATGTCAAACTCCTGCTGGTACTGATCCTGAGCGGGTACGACGGCTACTGCAGCGTGCTCCTGCGGGCCTTCCGCGAGCGGCGCAACGCCCGTAGCCATGTCTGGTATCGCTGGTTCAATGAAGTGCCGGCACTTCTGTTGCTTGTCATTGTCATCCTTGTTGTCGTCAAACCGGTGTGAGTGCCATGTCTGAAATTTTCTTTTGCCCGTGTCCGCGTGGCCTTGAACCCCTGCTGGCCGAAGAGTTGCAGGCTTGCGGCGCCAGCCGTGTTGACATGACCCATGGCGGGGTGGCCAGCGAGGGAGACTGGGCCTACGCGTACCGCGTCAATCTTGAAAGCCGCATTGCCACACGGATGCTGTGGAAAGTCGGTTTCACGCGTTACCGTAGCGAAGAGGAAATCTATCGGCTGGCCAACGCCGTCACCTGGGCCCGCCACTTCGATACGATCAATACCATCCGCATCAACGTCACGGCGATCAAATCCCCGCTCAAGAGCCTGAACTTTGTCACCCTGCGGATCAAGGACGGACTGTGTGACCATTTCCGTACCATCAAGGGCGGCCGGCCGACGGTGGACACGGTGTCGCCGGACATGCGTATCCACGCTTTCCTGACCGAAGACACCTGCACGCTTTATCTCGATACCTCCGGGGAGCCGCTCTACAAGCGTGGCTTCAAGCGTGCCAAGGTGGAGGCGCCGCTGAAGGAGAATCTCGCCGCCGGGATTCTCAAGCTCAGTGGCTGGCAACCCGGCCAGACTTTGCTGGACCCGATGTGTGGCAGCGGTACCTTCCTGATCGAGGCGGCCCAGATGGCCCTGGATATCGCACCGGGTCTGGGACGCACTTTCGCGTTCGAAAAGTTCAGGCATTTTGATGCCGAGCTATGGCAATCCTTGCGTCGTGCGGCACAACAACGCCAGCGCAAGGAACCGGAATTGGCGATTTTTGGTGCCGATATCGATCCCCAGCAGATCCGTGTCGCCGAAGCCAATCTGGATGCAGCAGGCCTGGCGGGCAAGGTTGAATTGCTGATTTGTGACGTGCTGGATCTGGAAGCCCCGGATGATGCGGGCGTGCTGGTCACCAATCCGCCTTATGGGGTGCGCCTGTCTTCGGGAGATGAACTGCACGCGTGGTATCCGAAGCTGGGGGATGCGCTCAAGCGGGGCTTCGCAGGCTGGAATGCCTACTTTCTGACGGCCGATCTGGAAATGGCCAAGCTGATCGGCCTCAAGGCCAGCAAGCGTACGCCGCTCATGAATGGCGATCTGGATTGCCGGGTGTTTGAATTCAAGCTGGTTGCCGGACAAAACCGCGGTCAGCACTGATCCGACCCGGGTGATGGCTGCATGAAAAGGGCCGCACAGGCAATGCCCGTGGGGCCCTTTTCATGGTCAGGAGACTTGTCAGATCAGGTCGAGATTCTGGATGCCGGCCAGCAAATCCTTGTCAGCATTCTTGCTGTTGAGTTTGATCTGCAAGCGGAGGTCGTTGACCGAATCCGCGTTGCGCAAGGCATCTTCAAAGGTGATCAGATCAGCTTCGTAGAGATCGAAGAGCGCCTGGTCGAAGGTCTGCATGCCGATTTCACGCGAGCGCTTCATCACGTCTTTCAGCTCGGTCACTTCGCCTTTGAAAATCAGGTCAGAAATCAGCGGTGAGTTGAGCATGACCTCGACGGCAGGCACCCGTCCCTTGCTCTCTTTCCGTGGCATCAGGCGCTGCGACACAATGCCGCGCAGATTCAGCGACAAGTCCATGAGCAATTGCGCACGACGTTCTTCGGGGAAGAAGTTGATGATCCGGTCGATCGCCTGGTTGGCGCTGTTGGCGTGGAGCGTGGCCAGACAGAGGTGGCCGGTCTCGGCGAAAGCAATGCCGTAGTCCATGGTCTCGCGGTCCCGGATCTCGCCCATCAGGATCACGTCCGGCGCTTGCCGCAGGGTGTTCTTCAGCCCGGCCTGCCAGGAGTCTGTATCGATCCCGACTTCGCGTTGGGTGACGACACAATTCTTGTGGGTGTGAACATACTCGATCGGATCTTCAAGCGTGATGATGTGGCCATACGTATGTTCGTTACGGTAATCCACCAGGGAGGCCAGCGAAGTGGTCTTGCCGGTACCGGTGCCGCCCACGAAGATCACCAGGCCCCGTTTGGACATGGCGATTTCACGCAGGATGGGAGGCAGCCCCAGCTCTTCCAGAGTCGGAATGCGTTGAGCAATGGTTCGCGCGACCAGACCGATCCGGCCCTGCTGGACGAAGGCATTCACGCGGAAGCGGCCGATGCCGGAAGGCGAGATCGCGAAGTTGCATTCCTTGGTGGACTCGAACTCGGCCGCTTGCTTGTCGTTCATGACCGAACGCGCGATGTCCTGGGTGTGCTGCGGAGAAAGGATCTGGTTCGATTGCGGAACGATCTTGCCATCGATCTTGATCGCAGGGGGAAACCCCGCGGTGATGAAAAGGTCAGAGCCCTTCTTGCTGACCATCAGTTTGAGCAAATCCTGCACAAACTTGAGTGCCTGATCGCGTTCCATGCCGTCTCCATGACTGCCGGCTGTGCCGGCGTGACTTCAGTATTCAGTATATTGTCAAAGGGCTTAACCGCCCGGGAAAAGATCTTTGTTGGAAGCGCGGATACGGGCTTCGCCTGGGGAGACGATGTTACGCCGGACAAGGTCCTGCAAGTTCTGATCCAGGGTCTGCATGCCATATTGCATCCCGGTCTGGATTGAGGAGTACATCTGGGCGACCTTGTTTTCGCGGATCAGGTTGCGGATCGCCGGGGTGCCGATCATGATTTCGTGGGCGGCAACGCGGCCGGTGCCATCCTTGGTCTTGAGGAGGGTCTGCGAGATCACCGCACGCAGTGATTCCGACAGCATGGCACGCATCATTTCCTTCTCTTCAGCAGGGAAAACGTCGACGATCCGGTCGACCGTCTTGGCGGCCGAGGAGGTATGCAACGTTGCAAATACCAGGTGACCGGTTTCGGCTGCCGTCATTGCCAGGCGGATGGTTTCCAGATCACGCAGTTCGCCCACCAGGACCACGTCCGGGTCTTCCCGCAGCGCCGAGCGCAGGGCGTTGGAGAAAGAGTGGGTGTCGCGGTGCACTTCGCGCTGGTTGATCAGACAGCGCTTGCTGGTGTGGACGAACTCAATCGGGTCCTCGATGGTGAGGATGTGCTCGTAACGATCTTCGTTGATGTAGTCGATCATTGCTGCCAGCGTGGTCGACTTGCCTGAGCCGGTTGGGCCAGTCACCAGCACGATGCCACGTGGCTGATTGGAGATATCCTTGAATATTTTCGGGGCGTTCAGGTCTTCCAGTGTCAGGACCTTGCTTGGAATGGTCCGGAAGACGGCGCCGGCACCGCGTTCCTGGATGAAGGCATTGACCCGGAAGCGTGCCAGGTTGGGCACTGCAAACGAGAAGTCACATTCGAGGAACTCTTCGTACTGTTTCCGCTGGCCATCGTTCATGATGTCATACACCATGGCGTGAACGTCTTTGTGTTCCAGCGGAGGAAGATTGATCCGGCGGATATCGCCATTGACCCGGATCATGGGGGGCAAACCCGCCGAGAGGTGCAAGTCGGAGGCTTTGTTTTTGACGGAGAAGGCGAGCAGCTCGGTGATTTCCATGATCGATACGCTTTCAGGATGCAGGGGTGGTCTGTCGCGGACTGCTATACTTTTTCAGCGGTTTTGCCGATTAATCCAGACAATTATATGCCGGGCGTCACTGAAAACCTGAAAGCTGTTTGTGCCCAGATATACACCGCCGAGCGGAAATACCAGCGGGCGCCTGCCTCGGTGCGTCTGCTCGCGGTTTCAAAAACCTTTCCAGCAGAATGCGTGCGGGAAGCTTACGTGGCCGGGCAGCGCGACTTTGGCGAAAATTATGTTCAGGAGGGCGTGGAAAAAATCGCCCAGCTGGCAGACTTGCCGGACTTGGTCTGGCATTTCATCGGTCCTTTGCAGAGCAACAAGACCCGGTTGGTGGCAGCGCATTTTGACTGGGTGCACTCGGTTGACCGCCTCAAGATAGCTCAGCGTTTGTCCGAGCAGCGTCCGGCAGAGCTGCCGCCACTCAAGGTCTGTCTGCAGGTCAACGTCAGTGGCGAAGCCAGCAAGAGCGGGGTGGAGCCTGCGCAGGTCGAGGCGCTGGCGCATGCCGTGGCAAAGCTGCCGCGTCTGCAGCTTTGCGGGTTGATGGCGATTCCTGAGCCGAGTACGGACGCGGTTTTGCTGGCCAGTCGTTTCCAGCTGCTCGTGACCTTGCGCGATCAATTGCGGCAGGTGCTGAACCTCCCGCTGGAGACCTTGTCGATGGGCATGTCTGCCGACATGGAACAGGCCATTGCGGCAGGCTCGACGCTGGTACGGGTCGGCACGGCGATCTTCGGTGGCCGGCCAGCCAGGTTCGTGCCCTGAGGCACGAGCATTTTTCATTTTTAGCGGATACAGAACCCATACATGAGAATCACCTTTCTTGGCGGCGGCAACATGGCTTCCGCACTCATCGGCGG
>JAGTRY010000038.1 GCA_018262235.1 Pseudomonadota bacterium | reverse complement strand
TAGCCCGCAAAGGATTGTGGTGCATCGGCAAGCAGGCTTTCTGAATGGATCAGTCCCTCATCCAGTGCCAGTGCATACAGGAAGGGCTTGAGTGTGGAGCCCGGCGAACGCACGCCGCGCACCATATCCACATGGGCAAACCGTTTTGCATCGCCGAAATCGGCAGACCCGGCATAGGCGCGGATGGCAAGACTGTCACTTTCCATCACCATCGCGGCCATGGATACTTTTGGGGGTAACTGCTCAATACGGTCCAGCAGCATGCGTTCAAGCGTGCTCTGCATCTCCGGGCGCAAGGTGGAGCGCAGTACCGCGAACCGGCCGTGCTTCTTCTGGAAACGGGCTTGCTGACGCAAGCGTTCCGCAGCCAGGGGCGCCAGCCATTGAGGACGCAAGGGATTGGCGCCAACCGGTTCCATCCGCGCATCCTGCACGGCTACAGGCCCCCATATGCCAAGCTCGGCCATTCGCAGCAGAACCTTGTCGCGCGCCAATTGGGCACGTGCTGCGGCACGATCCGGACGCAAGAGTGACGGAGACTGTGGCAGAACCACCAGCAGGGCCGCTTCGGCTTGCGTCAGATGGGCCGATGGTTTGCCCAGATACATGCGGCTGGCCATTTCCACGCCTTCGACAATACCGCCCATCGGTGCGTGATTCAGGTAGAGCGTGAGGATTTCGCGCTTGGAAAGCCGGCTCTCAAGCTGCAAGGCACGCAGGATCTGGCGCAGCTTGCCGAGGATTGAACGACCTGGAGGATCTATGATGCGGGCGACCTGCATGGTCAGGGTAGAGCCTCCCGAGACGATGTGACCGTGGCGAATCCACTGGACAGCGGCACGCAGGAGCGAGAGCGGATTGACGCCGGGGTGCCGATAAAACCAGCGGTCCTCATAACCTATCAGGGCCTGGAGATAGAGCGGTGAAACCTGATCGAGCGTGATCGGGTAGCGCCATACCCCGTCCGTACTGGGCCAGCTGCGAAGGGGCGTGCCATCTTCTGCAACGACCACGAGCCCGGGTTCATCCCGGGGAAGCGGGGGCGGGAAAAACTGGTCCAGCGCCAGCACGAGCATCAGCACGATGGCCAATCCACCCCGTACGGGATGGAGCAGGATCCAGATTCGAATCTGGCTCACGGGCTGTGTCACGAAGCGGAGGAGAGGAGCGCGCATTATCCGGAAAACAGAATGCCGGCAACGCCGGCATTCTGTGAGTGGGTTACACGAAGTTATTGCACACGAATATCAACACGCCGTGCTTCCTGCATATCTTCGTCGCCAGGAATCACTTCTGGTTTGCGCAGACGGATCTGGGCTTCTGGAACGCCAGCGGCGATCAGAGCCTCCTTGGCGGCCTCGGCACGCTGCCGGGCCAATTCGGCATTCTGGGCGGGATCACCGGAGGGATCGTGAAAGCCGGAAATCAAAACGATCCGCTTAGGGGAAGCCAGGGCTTTGTCGGACACGGTCTGGATTGCTCCCCCCGCTTCGGCGGGCAACTCGGCACTGCCGACATCAAAGTAGATTTTGGCCAAAGCCTCGCCAACCGGTGCGGGAATCTCGGTGCTGGTCAGGGAGGCCGGTGATTTTGTGCTGGAAAGATATGCGCCATAAGCAATCACGCCAAACACACAGAATGCAATCAAAGTGCCCAGCAGGATGCTGACGACACTCATTTCTGTTTTTTCATTGTCCTGCATGGCACACCTTTCTGCGCTGTATTCAAGCTGGGCGCTAGGATACGCGGATGTCAGTCCGTGCGCACGTTTTCAAGCCAGCGTACATAAAGCCGATGCGCAATCGATCGCATGGCCGGCAGATTGACAGGCATTTGGGCCAATTGTAGGGAGGTCGGCTGAACGGATTCCGGGTAGGACACACACTGAAGCGTCTGTGTCGACCATTCCTGATTCCAGGTGCGGATCAATTCTTCAGTCATTTCAACATGGCACTGCATGCCCAGATGAGGGCCCTGGGCAAATGCCTGGTTGGCACTATGCGGGTTGGTGAGCAATTGTGTTGCACCGGCGGGGACTGAGAAACCATCTCCATGCCAGTGAAAGGCGGAAAAGTCTTCAAGCTCGCCAAACCAGTGGGTACTGACCGGGTTTTTCGCCACGGAAACCCTTCCCCAGCCAATTTCAGGGGCTGGATTCCGGGCGACAATTCCGCCCAGCGCTTTGGACAGCAGCTGTCCACCCAGACAGTGCCCGATAACCGGAATGCCGGCCTCGACCGCTTGCTGGATCAGGCGCAATGCTTCAGGGATCCACGGTAGCGGATCATTGACACTCATGACGCCACCCATGAAGCACAAACCGGAAAAAGGAACGGGGGAATCCGGTATGGTGTCACCCTGATCAACACGGATGTGCTGCCAGGGTATGTTTTGCGCATCAAGGAAGCTGGCAAAATAGCCAGGGTCCACATTCGGGCTGTGCTGGAAGACGGCGATGGGGTTCATGCAAATGGCGAAGAGGATGGTGCTTTGCTGCGTTGGCTTGATTCTAGCGAGCTTCGCTGGGTTTGTGCGCGCAGAGGATGTGTCGGTCGTGGGGCTGTTCGGTGGCAAGGCCGTACTGGTTATCGACGGAGGCGCGCCACGTACCCTTGCAGTCGGTCAATCCGTCGGACGGGTCCGCCTGATTGAGGTAGGCAAGGATGCGGCGACGGTCGACATCAATGGCCATCGTGCGCAGATCAGCTTGGGCGAGCCGGTCAGCGTGGGGGCGACAAGCGGGACATTGCGTCAGGTGACGCTCGTGTCGGATGCGCGCGGGCATTTCTTTACCAGCGGGATGATCAATGGCAGCAGTGTGCGCTTTCTGGTGGATACCGGCGCAACGTCAGTGGCCATGGACCGCGCGACCGCCACGCGTGCCGGCATAGTCCTGAGTGAAGGCACGATGGGAATGGCCAACACGGCCAACGGTACGGTGACGACGGTGAAGGTCAAAATAGCCAAGATTCTCATTGGCGACATAACGCTGTTTGACGTGGATGCCACTGTACTGCCTGTCGCGATGCCAGAGGTTTTACTGGGCATGAGTTTCCTGAACCGGATGGAGATGCGCCGCGAAGGCAGTACCATGGTTCTGACACAACGCTATTGATCACTTCATGCTGGATGATTCCCCTGCATTTCTGCGCGAGCGTTTTGCGCGACTGACTGATTTTTCCTGGCAAGGCTACCGTGCGTACGAACCGTGTCAGATATCGGCTGCGGTACTCGTGCCCTTGTTGTTACGGCCATCCGGTACCCAGGTATTGCTGACCCGACGCACTGATCATCTGCATCACCATGCCGGACAGATAAGTTTTCCGGGTGGGCAAATGGAAGCTGAAGACGCGTCCCTGAGCATGACCGCGCTCCGTGAGGCACGCGAGGAAGTGGGTTTGCAACCCGATGAGGTGGAGCTGATGGGCTGTCTGCCGGATTTCGGGACCCCGAGTGGTTTCAGGATCACACCGGTCGTAGGCTTGCTGGCGCCTTCCGTTCGTCTTGAACCGGATCCATTTGAAGTCGCTGAAATTTTTGAGGTTCCGCTGAAGTTTCTGGCCGAGCATCGCAATTACCAGCACCACCGGATCCGTCTGCCGAAAGGTGAGCGCCAGGTTCAGGCCGTCCCTTATGCAGGACGTTTCATCTGGGGAGCCACTGCCGGAATCCTCTACATGCTCGCAGATTTTTTGTCTGCCGGTCATTGAGGGCAGGCGCCACGTGGGCGCTTGTGCTATGTTCACCGCCTGCTTGGCGGTCTTTCCGCCCATTTTTTTCGATCGTTCCGATGACCCTTCTCGCGCTCATCCTTACCCTCGTTCTCGAACAGTTTCGGCCGCTCAATGCTGCGCGTTATTTGTATCCGCTGCTTTCCTCACTGGGCCAGTATTTTGAGGACCGTTTCAATGATGGTCAGGTTCATCACGGCACCATTGCCTGGTGTCTGATGGTCTTGCCGCCTGTGGTCATGACGGCGGTTTTTTACTTGCTGCTCTTTGCGCTGCATCCCCTTGCGGCACTTCTTTTCAATGTGGTGGTGCTCTACTACACGATGGGGTTTCGCCACAGCAGCCATTTCTTTACGCGCATCCATGCCAGTTTGCGCGCTCAGGATCTGGGGAGTGCCCGCAAACTGATCGGTGAATGGCGTGGTCATCTGCACGACCAGAGTGGCACTGAAGAAATCGTTCGTCTGACGCTTGAGCAAGGCATCATCGGCGCGCACCGGCAGGTTTTCGGTGTCATCGTTTGCTTCGTATTGTTGCCGGGGCCTTGTGGTGCCGTCTTGTATCGCATGGCCGAGTACTACGCACGGGAGTGGGGGCAACGCAGCGATCAGGAATCAGGTGATTTCGGGCGTTTTGCCCGTCAGGCATTCTTCGTCATTGAATGGCTGCCTGCCCGGCTGACCGCGATGGCGTTTTCCGTCGTTGGCGACTTTGAAGATGCGGCTTACTGCTGGCGAACACAATCCCCGTTATGGCCGAATCTCAACGAAGGCATTCTGCTGGCCGTCGGGGCCGGGGCACTTGGGGTGCGTCTTGGTCAGCCCATCATTCAGAGCGGTGAGCCATTGGAACGCCCCGAACTGGGGACGGGCGATGATGCCGAAGTGGAATGTCTCCAGCGCTTTGTGGGTCTGGTCCGGCGTACGCTGGTACTGAATGCACTGGTATTGCTGCTGCTGAGCTTGAGTCGGCTTGCTGCCTGAATTCGGATACGGGCTCCTTGTATCGGGCGTGAGCAAAAAACTTCTTGCAAGACTGTCTAAAAGTACAGTACTGTACGGACATACAGTCCCAGAAGGATGCTCACCATGAGCCTTGAACTGACGCGTCGCCAGCAGGAAATCCTGGATTTCATCCGTGACCGCATTGCCGCTGACGGCATGCCGCCAACGCGAGCCGAGATTGCTACCGCTTTCTGTTTTGCCTCGCCCAATGCAGCGGAAAGCCATTTGCGGGCGCTGGCTCAAAAAGGCGCCATCCACCTGGAATCTGGCTCGGCACGTGGGATCCGTCTCCTGGTCGAAGATCTCGCAGAAGAGCAGGTTGCAGGGCTTCCGCTGGTAGGGCGAGTCGCAGCCGGTTCTCCCATCCTCGCGCAGGAACATATCCAGCGCCATTACCCCGTCGATCCGCAGATGTTTTCGCCGCGTGCAGATTTTCTGCTGACGGTGCGTGGCCTTTCGATGATCAATGCCGGAATTCTGGAAGGTGATCTGCTTGCGGTCCATCGCTGTACCGATGCGCGCGATGGACAGATCGTGGTCGCCCGGGTCGATGACGAAGTCACCGTCAAGCGTCTTCAACGCCAGGCGGGCGGCATCATAGGATTGATCGCCGAAAACCCGGATTTTTCTCCCATTCTTGTCGATCCTCAGCGGCACTCCCTGGTGATCGAAGGCATTGCCGTCGGCTTGATCCGCGATGGCTTTTCCCGTAACTGAATCCCCTCGAACAATTCAATTTCAGGAGCACGTCATGAATATCCGTACGCACACCGCACGTCCTGGCAGCCTGCAACTCGCCCAAGCTGGTGATCAACCGAAGTCCGGCTTGAATATCAAACCCCTTGCCATTCTTGACGTGGTACGTCGCCGTGGGCGTAGCTGGGGGCTACTGGCTCAGTATGAAGAAGCCCGTCTGGGTTTGTTGCGCTGAATGTCCCTGGTCTCGGGCGACACCCAATAAAAAACGCTGCACATGGCAGCGTTTTTTATTGGCGCCCAAGCCGATTACAAAGGCTCATCGTTGCTGATTGCCACCGAATTGAAACCGGCATCGACATACATGATCTCTGCGGACACGCCGGAAGCCAGGTCGGAGCACAGGAAGGCGGCAGCATTGCCGACTTCGTCAATCGTAACGTTTCGCCGCAAAGGGGCATTGCGTTCATTGAAGGCCAGCAGCTTGCCGAAATTGCCGATTCCGGATGCTGCCAGCGTCCGGATCGGGCCAGCCGAAATGGCGTTGACGCGTGTGCCTTCCGGCCCCAGTGCGGCGGCCAGATAACGGACAGAGGCTTCGAGACTGGCTTTGGCCAGCCCCATCACGTTGTAGTTTGGCAAAGTCCTGACCGCGCCCAGATAAGACAGTGTCAACAAGGCTCCCTTGCGTCCCTTCATCAGTGGATGCGCCGCCTTGGCCAATGCGGCAAAGCTGTAGCTGCTGACTTCATGCGCAGTCCGGAATGATTCGCGGGAGAACCCATCCAGGAAATTGCCACGGAGTGCTTCACCCGGCGCAAATGCAATCGAGTGCACCACGCTATCAAGGCCATCCCAATGTTGTGCGATGGTTTCAAACAGGTTTGTGATCTGGGCGTCTTCCTGTACATCACACGCAAAGACCAGCGAGCTATCGAAATCCTTCGCCATTTCGGTGACACGATCCAGGAAACGCTCGTTCTGATAGGTGAAAGCCAGTTCTGCGCCCTCGCGATGCATGGCTTTGGCAACGCCATAGGCGATGGAGCGGTTGCTCAGTAAGCCACAAATCAGGATGCGCTTGCCTGCCAGAAAACCCATTTTGCTATCTCCGGAACAAAAGTGCGTGATTATAGGTGCGCAAGCCATTGCAATCTTGTTCTGGCACAGATGCGCATGCTTGGGCAGAGGAAGGATGGAGACCTTCCCGCACAGGGAGCTTGTGGACGCTGTTCATGATTCGGCTATGAGGCTCCGAGTCAGGGGCTGTGCGCAGCCTTGCGCACCTCTCCCTGCTGAGAAGCCTCCCGAGGCCGGTTTTGAACGGACTTTTAGTCGACCTTGGCTTTTTTCACCAGATCGTTGATGTGTGCGCTCAACGCTTGCTGCTCAAGGTATTGGCGCAATTCGTTCTGTTTCGATTCAAAGGTCGGTGGTACGGCCTTGCGTGAATCGTCCACCATGATGACGTGGTATCCATACTGGGTCTGAACCGGAACGGTCGTGAACTTGCCGGTCTCCAGCTTGGTGATGGCATCTCCGAATGCTTGAGGCATGCCTTTGGGAGAGACCCAGCCAATATCCCCGCCATTGTCCTTGGATCCGGTATCGGCCGAGTCTTTGGCCAAATCAGCAAATTTCGCTCCACCCTGGAGTTTTGCGATGATGGCTTGAGCGTCTTCGATCTTTTCAGTCTGAATATGGCGGACCTTGTATTCCGTTCCGGACATGGCGGCAACACCCTTGTCATATTCGGCACGGATCTGCGCTTCGCTGATCTGGTTGGTCTTGGCCCATTCGTTGATATAGCCACCGATCAGGATGCCCTGGCGGGCGATATCCATCCGGGTCTGGATTTCAGGTTTCTTGTCCAAGCCCCGTTTCTTGGCTTCCTGAGCAAGCACTTCACGACGAACCAGTTCATTCTTGACGGCGCGGCGCAGATCCTCATTATTGGGTGCACCTTGGGCGACTTGTTCGTTGATCATCAATTCTGCGGCAGCAGAAGAGATGGCTGTGCCGTTGACCTTGGCAAACGGTTTGGATTCGGCGCTCTGGGTCTTCGGTTCTGCGGCCAGAACGCTTGATGACATCACCACCAACGCGATGGCAAGACAACTTAGCTTCAGTTTCATGAGTTTTCCTGATCGAACAGTTAAGGATGGAGCAAGTGACAAGCGGGCTATGCCCGTGCCGCCTCCTCGGGAGTGAGGGCCGTGATGCTCAGTGCGTGAACCGCTCCGTTCATCAGTGTGCCCACCGTTCTGTACACCAGTCGGTGGCGATCAATGGTCGATTTTCCGGCAAAAGCGACAGAAATGATTTTCAGGCGGTAATGACCACCGCCTGCTGCGCCCGCATGACCTGCGTGCAGATGGCTCTCATCATGCAATTCACAGAGTGCGGGTTGAAGTGCTGCAAGTTGCTGCAAGAGATCGTCGCGGGTCGACATGGTCAGTCTGGCCTTCAGGAAGGCGTATCGTCCTTGACGTGACGGGAGATCAGGACCGCCTGCGGGATGATGAACAAGATCATCAAGCCCATGCAGCCAAACACCTTGAATTTGACCCAGGTGGCTTCGCTGAATGAATAGGCAACATAGATGTTCAAAATGCCCAGTGCGATGAAGAAGCCAGCCCAAGCCAGATTGAGGCCATGCCAGAGCGTATCCGGCAGGCTGACCTGTTCTTCGAGAAGTTTGCGGATCAGATTGCGCTTGAGTATGAGTGCCGACCCCAGCAGGGCCGATGCGAAGATCCAGTACAGCACCGTGGGTTTCCACTTGATGAACGCCGGATTGTGCAGATAAAGGGTGAGCCCGCCAAAAACCACTACGATCAGGCAGCTGATCCACAGCATGGGCTTGACGCGTTTGAGCACGAAGTGGGCGAAGGCCAGTTGCAGCAGCGATGCTGCAATAGCGGTTGCTGTCGCGACATAGATGCCGGCAAATGCATAGGCAACAAAGAACAGCGCGATCGGGAGAAAGTCGAATAGAAGGTCCATGGCGGCGCCGATTATAAACGACTTAGGCGGCGGGAATCCTTGCGGGCACGATCAATGGCATCAAGGTTTTGTTAATGAAGATCAGTTTTGCAGATGCAGGACGGCACGCAGCCCCCCTCCAGCACGGGGCAACAGCGCAAGGTGACCACCATGCAGGCGTGCCACGCGCTCGACGATGGCGAGTCCCAGACCGGATCCCTGAACATTGCTCCGTGCAGTTTCCAGCCGGGTGAAGGGGCGTTTGAGACGTTCAACCTGGTCCGGTGGAATGCCGGGGCCGTGATCGGCTACTTCGATTTCCAGATCATGTGTGCCATTGCGGATCACAATGTCCAGCGGCGCTTCGGTTCCTGCGTAGCGTCTGGCATTGTCGACCAGGTTGGTGACGGCCCGGCGTAATGACTGCGGGCGGACCTGGGCAAAACAGCTTGCTGGCGCCTCTAGCCGGATCTGCATTCCGTGATGCTGAAAGGTGCTTACGACGTTCTGGACGAGGGCAAGGATGTCGCTTTCACTGCTCGGCTCGGTCTGGTTGTCGCGCCCAAAATCGAGGAACTGACCGATGATCCGGTCCATCTCTTCAATATCTTCACCCATGGCTGCAATGTCTGCGTGGTCTGCACCGGACATTTCGATGCCCAGGCGCAGGCGTGCCAGGGGGGTGCGCAAGTCATGGGAGACGCCAGCCAGAATCAGGGCGCGATCCGACTCCAGTTCCGAGAGATCTTCCGTCATCTGATTGAAGGCCTGGGCCACCGCAACGATTTCACGAGCGCCTTGTTCGGGCAGAACGGGCACAGCCTCTCCACGTCCTATCGCACGGGCTGCCTTTTCCAGGGCCTTGAGCGGGCGTGTCAGACCCAGAACCAGAAGATACGCAGCCAGCAAGGAGATCAGGATCGCGGCAAGGCCCCAGCCCAGCCATTCGGCCGCTGCGGGACCATCGATCCGCTCCTGGGGCAAGACGATCCAGTATTCGTCCTCGGGGTCATTTTCGTCGACGCGGAAGCTGACAAAAAATCCTTCCCGACCATTTATGCTCGTAGAAAACCGGGTGTAGTCCCCCAGGCGGATGCGGACCTGTTCCTGCAAAGTCCGCGTCAGGCGGTTATCGGGCAGGGGGACCGCGTGATCGGTGTTTTCGGCAGGAATGACACGAATGCCTTCGAGGCTGTTGAGGTCATCCAGAAGCGCGAGCCGTTGCGTATCGTCCGCAGCGACCAGTGCCGATCGCGTCAAGTTGACCATGCTTACGACCAGTTGCGCGGTCTGGGTCACGCGGGGGCGCAAGGCGTAATGGTTGTAGATCTGCAGCCAGGCAAGCAGGGATCCAACCAGCAAGAGTGCAATCAGCAGGAAACTGCGCCAGAGCAGGGTGCGAGGCCAGGGAAAACGTTGCATGGGATTTGTATTCAGTGCCCGTTCTTGGCGCTGCTTCCGTCTGGAACGAAAACATAGCCAAAACCCCAGACCGTCTGCAGATAGCGTGGCTTGGTCGGTTCATCCTCGACGAGTTTGCGCAGCCGCGACATCTGAACGTCTATCGAACGGTCAAAGACATCGTATTCACGGCCTCGTGCCAGCTCCATCAGGCGGTCCCGGGACAAAGGCTCACGCGGATGCTGTAGCAGGACCTTCAACAACGCGAATTCGCCGGTGGTCAAAGGCTGGTTTTCGCCATTGCGACTGAGCTGGCGCGTCTCCAGATCCACCTCTACAGGGCCGAAGCGCACAATTGCAGCTTCGGTAGCGGGGGCACCGGGCAAAATACGCGGACGCCTGCGCAAGACGGCATGGATCCGGGCGACCAGTTCGCGCGGATTGAAAGGTTTCGGCAGATAGTCATCCGCGCCAAGCTCAAGCCCGATGATCCGGTCCACTTCGTCCCCCCGCGCAGTCAGCATGACGATCGGCAACTGGTTGTTATCGCTACTGCGCAGACGACGACAGATCGACAACCCGTCTTCGCCCGGCAGCATGAGGTCCAACACGAGCAGATCGAAATGTTCGCGCGTCAGAGCCCGATCCATCATTGCCGCATCGGAAACAGTCTTCACGGCAAACCCTTGCTCTTCGAGATAACGCTCAAGCAGGTTGCGCAGGCGGGCATCGTCGTCAACGACCAGAATCCGGCAGCGGTCTTTTTCCTTTTCCATATGAAGCATCCTAAGTGCTTATGTCCGGAATGTCAGCACTCCACCGTACCGAGTGTGCTGCGAAATGGTGAGCAATTGTTGTAATCTGGGCAGATGGATACATGTGCTTACAACTCATGACTGCATTCTGTCTGCGCCTTGAGCAATACTTCAGTTACGAATTCCTGTGTGTCCGAATGCTCATGAAACCAGTCCTGCTGTTCCTGGCGTGCCTTGTGTCCGCCTCCGCCGCCGCGCAGCCTCATGGGCAGAGGATAGAGCGCGGATTCGGGCTGGACCGGCCAGCGCAATCGCAGGATGACTTGCGCCTGCGTCGCGAGCGTATGCAGGAATTCCGGCAGCAGATCCGCAATCGTCAGGAGGTGGAGGCGCGCGACGAAAGCGGCCCGCCAGTGCGGCGCAATTTCGAACGTGACGTGACAGGGGACGAGCGTGCACGCGGTTTGCGGCGCCTGAGTCCCGAAGAACGCCAGCGTCTGCGCCAGGACATGCGTGACGCCTATCGACGTTGACCGGAAGGCTTGGCGACGGGGCTGAGGTAGAATTCGCGCCATGAAAATCCTGGCGCTGGAAACATCCACCGAGTTTGCTTCACTGGCTTTGCTGTGTGCCGGTGAGCTCCGTACGCTTACCTTGTCGAATCCCCCTGCGCATTCTGCGACATTGCTGCCTGCCCTCCGACAGTTGCTCGCTGAAGCACAAATGGGTCTGGCGCAACTTGATGTGATTGCCTGCGGAATCGGCCCTGGTGCTTTCACGGGGGTGCGCCTGGCCTGTAGCGTTGCACAAGGTCTGGCACTGGGGGCTGATCTGCCGGTTGCGCCCGTGTGTAGTCTGCTCGCTCTGGCGCAGGCGCAACATCCTTCAGAGAAGGTTTATTGCGCCATGGATGCCCGTATGAATGAAGCCTATGTCGCCGCCTATCAGCGCGACGGTGAAGGCTGGACGACTGTTCTAGCCCCTTCCTGCGTCGGTTCTGCGGCCTGGCCAACGCCTCCGTCTGCGGGATGGATCGGTGTCGGTACCGGATTCCGTGCCTTTCCGCTTGAGCCCGGTTCCGAGTTGGCTGCACACGTCATGCTCCTCGATCCGGCGGCGATTCCTGCTGCGGCGGCGGTAGCGGCGCTGGCGGGTCAGGTTACCTGGCTGGATGCTGCCGCGCTTGCGCCACTCTATGTGCGTGACCGTGTTGCGCAAACCGTGGCGGAACGGCTTGCAACTGGGGGCAAAGCTTGAGTGCCAAACTTTCGTTTGCCCCGATGCAGGTGGAAGATCTTGATGAAGTCGCGGCGGGCGAAGCGGAAAGTGCCCCGTTTCCTTGGAATCGCGCCCTGTTTGCCGATTCGCTGCATGTCGGTTACAGCAGCTGGGTGATGCGCAGTGGCTCACAGCACATCGGTCACGCTGTCCTGCTGGCGGTTCTGGATGAGTCCCATCTGCTGGTCATCACGATCCGTCCTGCCTGGCAAGGACAGGGGTTTGGCGCCCGCTTGCTGGAACATGTCGTAGAACGTGCCCGGCAAGCCGGAGCGACCCAGATGTTTCTGGAAGTCCGGGCATCCAACCGGATGGCGCAGACCATGTACACTCGCCATGGATTTACGGAAATCGGACGCCGGCGTGGCTACTACCCGGACGCCGATAGTCTGCGTGAAGATGCCTTGGTGATGAGGCGCGCGCTGTGAGCAGGCAGAGCCAGGATAACGCACGATGAGCCAGCAGAAAGATCAGATCCTTGCCGAGATGGGCATCAAGCCCTTGTGGCGCCTGCGTCAGGCCTCCCCGGCAGAGCCCCAGGCTGAGCCTGTTCCGCCGGTTCCGTTGGCGGATGACGCAGAACTTGTCGTACGCGAACAAAAGCTCGAGCCCGCTGTACCTCACAGCGTTCCTGAACCGGCATTATCCGGTGTGGCCGGGATGGATTGGGACACATTGGGAGAAGCTGTTTCCGCATGCCAGGCATGTCGTTTGTGCGAGCGACGCAAACAGGCGGTTCTTGGTGTAGGGGATCCCCATGCTGACTGGATGCTGGTTGGTGAAGGGCCGGGCGCCGAAGAGGATGCGCGAGGTGAGCCGTTCGTGGGGCAGGCCGGAAAACTGCTCGATGCAATGCTCGCGGCCATCGCTCTCAAACGTGGCGAGAATGTTTACATCGCCAATGCCGTGAAGTGTCGACCTCCTGGCAACCGTACCCCCGAGCCTGCCGAAATCGAAGCGTGCCGGCCGTATCTGGAACGCCAGATTGCCCTCGTCAAGCCCAAACTGATCCTGGCCATGGGGCGTCCCGCAGCGCAAACCCTGATCGGTGGGGAGGTCAAAATCGGTGCCGCGCGCGGCAAGCTCTTCAGCTATCTGGATGTGCCGGTGATCGTGACCTATCACCCGGCCTATCTGCTGCGCAATCTGCCGGACAAGGCGCGTGCCTGGGAAGACCTTTGCTTTGCAAAGGATCAGATGGCCCGCTTGGCAAGTACCTGAAGCGCTTTTAGTGCTGCTTGTTGTCGAGCAGGGCCAGCGAGTCGAACTTGCGCTGGTTGGCCTCATGCCAGCGCTTGATCAACAGCATCGCGCCGGCCATGAAAAAGCCGAACATCACGATGGCGATATTGACTGACAGACCCGATTTCACGAGCAGCGCGTACAGCCCTGTCATGATCAGGATACTGAGGTTCTCGTTGAAATTCTGAACCGCGATGGAGTGCCCGGCCCCCATCAGGACGTGACCACGGTGCTGCAGCAAGGCATTCATCGGAACCACGAAGAATCCGGCCAGCGCCCCGACACTGATCATCAGCAGCATTGCCAGCGGTACGCTGTGCACCAGCACCATGACTGTCATGCACAAGCCCATCGCGATTCCGAGCGGAATGACGCTGGCGGAGCGGCGCAGGGTCACGAACTTTGCTGCGAGGATCGATCCGAGCGCGACGCCGACGGCGACCACCCCCTGCATGTTGGTGGCTTGGGAGAGTTTGAGATTGAGATTGGTGAAGGCCCAATCCAGCACGATGAATTGCAGGGTTGCTCCCGCGCCCCAGAACAGGGTGGTGACCGCTAGCGAAATCTGCCCCAGCTTGTCGCGCCACAGCAGGCTGACGCAGTGCGCGAATTCACGGACCAGATAGACCGGATTGTTCTTCAGCGGTTTGTGATCGACCCCGGTATCCGGCACGTAGTAATTGAAGATTGCTGCGATCAGGTAGAGCGCACCGATGATCAGGATGCTCAGATCTGTCGAGGTATCAAAGATCGGGCCGAAGCTGGGCAAGCCGTCGCCGACAACCCAGTGCGCCAGTTCGGGCCGGATCAAAGCCCCCCCAAGCAGCGTACCAAGGATGATGGCGCCAACGGTCAATCCTTCAATCCAGCCATTCGCGATCACCAGCTTCGAGGCGGGCAGCATTTCGGTGAGGATGCCGTATTTGGCTGGCGAGTAGGCTGCCGCCCCCAAACCCACCACGGCATAGGCGATCAAGGGATGGAGATTGAAAAACATCAGCGCACAGCCGACGATCTTGATCGTATTGCTGATCAGCATGACCCGCCATTTCGGCATCGAATCGGCGAACGCACCGACGAATGCCGCCAACACAACGTAGGAGACGGTGAAGAAGAATTTCAGCAAAGGGATCTGTTCGGCGGGGGCCTGCAAATCCATCAGGAGCGAGATTGCTGCAATCAGCAAGGCGTTGTCAGCCAGCGCAGAAAAAAACTGTGCTGCCATGACAATATAAAAACCCAATCCCATGAATACCCTTCGTGGCCTGTCGATACGACCTGTGGGCGGACTTTATACCACACAGCCGAGTGGAGGTTGGCGCGATGCGCGCTTACTGTGACCGGCTTGCGTAAAACTGGCCCAGGGGCTAGGTTTTTTGTACAATGATAAATAACCTTTATCTAGGGGTGTGTAATGGCTGATCGCAGACTGCAAGTATTCCACGCCGTGGCCAAGCTCGGCTCGTTTACCCGCGCGGCGGAAACCCTGTACATGACCCAACCAGCGGTCACTTTCCAGATCAAGCAACTGGAGGAGCAGTTCAATACCCGATTGCTTGATCGCGGGCATGGCCGGGTCACCCTGACGCCTGCTGGTGACATCGTCTTTGCCTACGCGGATCGTATCCTCGGACTCTCGGATGAGATGGAAACCCGTATCGCCGAGCTGACCGACGAACTGACCGGTGTGCTGACAATCGGAACCAGCCAGACCATTGCAGGCTACTGGCTGCCCACGCTGCTCGACAAATTTCTCAAGAAGCATCCCCGGGTCATCCCGCGGGTGTTCGTGGCGAACTCGGAAAACATCGAGAACCGGGTCGCGGCACACGAACTGGATGTTGGTCTGGTCGAAAAACAATCGGTGGACCCCACACTGGAATGCAGTCTGGTTTGCCAGGACGAGCTGCTGGTGATCGTTGCGCAAGGCCACGAGCTTTCTGCCTCGACTTCGCTCAAGGCTACCGAACTGCAAGGCTATCCGTTTGTGGATCGGGACCCTGGAGCAGCCATCCGTGCATTGGCAGAAGCGTTCTTCCGCAATCAGGGAGTGCCGCCTGAAACGCTTCACCGCCGTGCCGAGCTGGGCTCCCTGCCGAGCATCCTGCATCTGGTCAAACAGGGGCTGGGCTTTGCCATCATCGCCAAAGCTGCCTTGAACGACTACAACAACCGCGGGCTGGTCGGTATCTCACTGGATCCCCCGCTGTATTCTTCCCTGAATGTGCTGGTGCCCAAAGATCGTTTCCGGGCGCGTCTGCACTCAACTTTTGCAGAGTTCGCAATCAATCTGTTTGCGGATGAGGGACATCGCGATGTGCTTCCCGCCGAAGTGGTGATCCATTCTGCACCGGAGCCCAATGAACCATGACCAGACCCATCCTGGCACGCATCGAACCTGCCGCTTTCCGCCATAACTACCTGCTGGCCCGGCAACATGCCGGCGGGGCGCGTGCGCTGGCTGTCGTCAAAGCCAATGCCTATGGTCACGGGCTGTTGCGGTGTGCCGAAGCGGTGCGGGATGTAGCTGACGGATTTGCCTTGCTGGAAATCGGTGAGGCGATGCGCTTGCGCGAAGCAGGATTCACTCAGCCCATTGTGCTGCTGGAAGGTTTTTTTGCTGAAGACGATCTGCGCATGGCCAGCATGCATGGGATCAGTGCCGCGCTTCACAATGACGAGCAGCTGCGCATGCTGGAACTGGCCGATATCGACAGTCCGCTCAATGTCCTCATCAAACTCAATTCGGGCATGCAGCGCCTGGGTTTCATTCCATCCCGCCTGCCCGAAGTACTGGCCCGCGTGCGCGCCTGTGGCAGCAAGGTCGGACAGATCAGCGTGATGACCCACTTTGCCTGTGCCGACGGTGAAGGTATCGACGACCAGCTCGCGCGGTTCAATGCTGCGGCCGTACCGAGCGGCCTGCCACGCAGCGTGTGCAATTCGGCTGCGCTGCTGCGTTATCCGCAGGCCCATTACGACTGGGTTCGCCCCGGCATCATGCTTTATGGCGGTTCTCCGATGCCCGCCTTGCAAAGTGCTACCGAGATCGGGCTGCGCCCGGTCATGACCCTTGCCAGCCGGATCATCGGGGTGCAGACGCTTCAGCCGGGTGACCGGGTCGGCTACAGCGCGACCTTCACGGCAGACCGGCCAATGCGTGTTGGCACTGTGGCCTGCGGTTATGCGGATGGTTATCCGCGGCACGCTGATACGGGGACGCCCATCCTGGTCAATGGCCAGCGCACCCGAACGCTCGGCCGGGTATCGATGGACATGCTGGCGTGCGATCTGACCGGTCTGGATGCGGGGCTTGGCAGCAGCGTAACCCTGTGGGGTGAAGGGATGCCGGCTGATGATGTCGCGACGGCGGCCGGAACGGTCAGCTACGAGCTGTTCTGTGCCCTGGCACAGCGCGTGCCTGTGATTGAAGGCTGATGGCCAAAGCCAAGACGACCTACGTCTGCAGCGAATGCGGCGGACAAAGCAGCAAATGGCAAGGGCAGTGCCCCGCTTGCGGAGAATGGAACACCTTGGTCGAAGGCGTGGCGGAGGCCACATCAGCAGGCTCGCGTTTTGCCGCGCTGGCTGCCGGGGTTGGCAAGCTGCAGAAACTCTCCGAGATCGATCCGCGCGAGTCGCCACGCGTACCGACCGGCATTGACGAACTGGATCGGGTGCTTGGCGGTGGCTTGGTGCCGGGTATGGTGGTATTGATCGGCGGTGACCCCGGCATAGGCAAGTCGACCCTGCTGTTACAGGCGCTCGCCAGTCTTGGCCCGAGTCAGAAGGTGCTCTACGTCAGCGGTGAAGAGTCGTCCGAGCAGATTGCCTTGCGTGCGCACCGCCTCCAGCTTGAGGCGGGTGAAATGCCTCTGTTGCCCGAAATATCGCTCGAGAAAATCCTGCCTACACTGCGTGAGCACAAGCCGAACGTGGTGGTGATCGATTCGATCCAGACCATGTATTCCGAGGTGTTGCAATCCGCGCCCGGTTCGGTCGCGCAGGTGCGTGAATGCGCGGCCCAGCTTACGCGGCATGCCAAAGGCAGCGGCATGGCCATGGTGCTGGTTGGCCACGTCACCAAGGATGGTGCGCTGGCCGGGCCACGCGTGCTGGAACATATCGTCGATACCGTCCTGTATTTCGAAGGCGACACGCACTCCAGCTTCCGCCTGGTGCGCGCCATCAAGAACCGTTTCGGCGCGGTCAACGAGCTGGGCGTGTTTGCCATGACAGACAAGGGCTTGCGCGGCGTCAGTAATCCTTCCGCGCTGTTCCTGTCGCAACATGCGCAGCCCGTGCCGGGTACCTGCGTGATGGTGACCCAGGAGGGCACTCGTCCCTTGCTGGTTGAAATCCAGGCCCTGGTTGACAGTGCTTTTGCCAATCCGCGCCGGCTTTCGGTCGGCCTGGAGCAGAACCGTCTGGCCATGCTGCTGGCCGTACTGCATCGCCATGCGGGCATCCAGTGTTCGGATCAGGACGTTTTCATCAATGCTGTAGGCGGCGTGAAGATCACGGAGCCTGCGGCGGATCTGGCGGTTTCACTGGCGATTGTTTCTTCATTGACGGGCAGGCCTTTGCCCAAACGTCTTGTCGTGTTCGGCGAAATCGGTCTGGCGGGCGAGATCCGTCCGGCGCCTCGCGGCCAGGAGCGCTTGAAGGAAGCAGCCAAGCTTGGATTCGATACCGCCCTGATTCCAGCGGCGAATGCACCGAAACATGCCATTGCCGGAATGCGTGTACTGGCGGTTGAACGTATCGAGGAGGCGCTTGCCGCGCTGCGAGAACTTTAACCTTGTCTGTATGGCGCCCGGCGAGTAAGCTCGCGCCGCATCAATTTTGACTGACCCTGGGGATACCTGACCATGAACAAGAAGTGGCTCATCGGCAACTGGAAGATGCACGGCAACCTGGCTAGCAACAAGGCCTTGATCGAAGGCATCCGTGCCGAACTTGGACAGCCTGATGAGCGCGTGGCTCTGGTGGTGTGCCCGGCGTTTCCCTATCTTTTCCAGCTTGCCGAATTGACGCGTGATTCGGGGATCGAGGTTGGCGTGCAGAACGTTTCGGATCACCTGCAAGGCGCCTACACCGGCGAAACCTCGCCGCTGATGGTCAAGGAGCTGGGGGGCAGCTTCACGATCATCGGCCACTCCGAGCGCCGCCAGTATCAGGGTGAGAATGACGGTCTGATGGGGCGCAAGGCGTTGGCGGCGATTGATGCCGGCCTGATCCCGGTGATCTGCGTCGGCGAGACTGCCGAAGAGCGTGATTCCGGCCGGACCCATGAAGTGCTGGCCCGCCAGCTCGACGCGGCTTTCGGTTATATCCGTACCGCGCACGACAAGATCATCCTGGCCTACGAACCCCGCTGGGCCATCGGGACAGGGATTGCCGCTACGCCGGAAATCGTCCAGACCGAGCACGAGTTCCTGCGTCAGCGTATCGCCATCCGCGACAAGGACTTCGCGGCCAAATTGCCGATCATCTATGGTGGTTCGGTCAAGGTCAGCAACGCAACCTCGATCTTTTCCATGCCGGATGTCGACGGTGGCCTGATCGGTTCGGCCGCGCTGAATGCGCGCGAGTTCATCACCATCTATCGCGAACTGCTCAATTCCACACCGGCTGAAGCAGCCTGATGCGGCAGATTTTCCTCGATACCGAAACCACCGGGCTGGATTGGCGCGGTGGTGGTGATCGTGTGGTGGAAATCGGTTGTGTCGAGATGGTGGATCGCCGTCTGACCGGACGGACTTACCACGTCTATCTGAATCCGGAGCGTGAAGTCGGCGATTCGGAACGCATCCACGGGCTGTCCAACGAATTTCTCGCGGACAAGCCTTTGTACAAGGCAATCGCCGAAGAGTTCGAGGAATTCGTTGCAGATGCCGAGCTGATCATCCACAACGCGAACTTCGATACCGGTTTCCTGAACATGGAGCAGGAACGTATCGGGCGCCAGAAAATCACGGTCCTGTGTCCGCAGGTGATGGACACCGTGAAAGTCGCCAAGGAGATGTTCCCGGGCAAGAAAGCCTCCCTGGATGCTCTGTGCGACCGTTACGGTATCAACAATTCGCATCGCACGCTGCACGGCGCCTTGCTGGATGCCGAACTGCTGGCCGAGGTGTATCTGGCCATGACGCGCGGTCAGGAAAGCCTGACCATGGGGCTGGACGATGCTCCGGGAGCGGCTTTTGGTGAAGGCCTGGCGTTGAACATTGAACGCCGCCCGCTGCGCGTAATCCGTGCTTCAGAGGCTGAACTGGTGGATCACGCCCGGGTGCTCCAGGAAATTGCCAAGAAGGCCAAGTGCCTGTGGCTGCCACCAGAGCCTGAAGCCTCCGCCTGAAGCTTATTCCTTCCGCCAGATCCGGCTCACATTGATTTCGACCTTGAGTTGGTCACGCGGAATCACGCTCGTGACTTCGTGGCCCTTGTTCTCCGTCAGGCGAACCAAGGGCGCTGCATAAGACATCCCTTGCGGACTGATCAGACTGATCACTTCCGGTGTATTGGCGTTCGGGCCGCGCCGGGTCACCAGCCCGGTTTCACCATTGGCCAGACGTACGAAAGTGCCCGGCGGGAAAATGCCGATTTCCTTGATCAACACGGCAACATAAGGATTCTTTTCGCCGCCGCCTGAACCCAGATACAGGGACTTTGCGGCTTCCTGCGGCGTCACCGGCTTGCGTGCGGCACGCGGGCTGACCTTGGCGGAAAAAACGTCAGCCGTCTGGATCAGCAGGGCTTCATCGCTGGGTACGACGATTCCGAAAGGATAGCCACCACCACCCACGCTTTCGTGATGTTCGAGCACTGCACGCAGCCATAGCGGATCTTTCACGCCTGCGGCCATGAGCATTTCGTGGGCAAGCTTGGGATGGCGCTGGATTTCCGCGCGTTGGGCCAGCGAAGGTGCGATGCGTTGAGTGCATAGTGTCATCTGCAGGGTAGTCATCGCCAGGTTCTGGGTCAGCGCTGCGCAGATCAGGCTGATTCGCCGGGCAGGCTGCCATTCCAGGCGGGCTGCTACCAACTCCACGAGGACTGCTACGTGAATGCTGTGGATGATGGGATAACGTCGCTGATCGGTCAGGATGATCGCCGCCAGCGCGGTATCCGGGCTGCGCCGCGCGAGGGTCTGGATAAGCTTGGCGAGGTTCTCGATCTGGCCGCGGAAGTCTTTTTCGCTGCGGATGTTCTGGAGGAGGGCTTCAAGTTCGTTGATCACGCTGTCCCATAGCCGGAAAGGATCGAATTCACGATTTTCCTTGACTGGCTTGGAGACGCTGAGCAAAGCCTCGTCGACATACAGCCCCCGGGCCATCAGCACCTCGCGCTGCGATTCGCGGGTGACCACGTAGCCCTGGCATAACAGGAGCGCACCCGATTCATCGAAGACATCCCAGGGCAGAGGTTCGTTGATCAGAAGCTGTCTTGCGGCGATGCGGTGTTTGGCCATGGTCATTGATGCGAAGGGTGACATCCTGTCAACGTGCACCTGGGCCGAAACTTGAGGCGAGCACAAAGCCCCGCGTTGTGAAAGAATTCGTCCCTAGTTTTCAGTATTCAGACCGCACATCCATGAGCCAGAAGCAGTACGACGAATCATCTTTCCGTGTTCTCAAAGGGTTGGAACCGGTGCGCGAGCGCCCGGGCATGTATACCCGTACCGACTCTCCCTGCCACTTGATCCAGGAAGTCATCGACAATGCCGCCGACGAAGCGTTGGCGGGCTTTGCCAAGAACATCCATGTGCTGGTGTTGCGTGACGGTTCGATCACCGTTACCGATGACGGGCGGGGGATCCCGGTTGGCCCTCATCCGGTGGAGAAAGTCCCGGTGGTCGTGCTGGCCTATACCGTGTTGCACGCCGGTGGCAAGTTCGACAAGAAGTCCGGCAATTCTGCCTATGCCTTTTCCGGTGGTCTGCATGGCGTCGGCGTGGCCGTGACGACGGCCTTGTCCCTGCGTGTTGAAGTCGAAGTACGGCGCGAAGGCAAGATCTACCAGATCGCCTTCGAGAATGGCGGGCGCAAGATCGGGGATCTCGTTGAAGCTGGTACTTGTGGTCGCCAAAGTGGCACGCGTGTGCGTGTCTGGCCGGATGGCAAGTACTTCGATTCGCCCAAGGTTCCCATGGCAGAGCTGGAGCGGCTGCTGCGTTCCAAGGCCGTGCTGCTGCCGGGCGTGCGCGTGTATCTGGAAATCGAGCAGGCCGACGGTACATTTACCAAGCAGGATTGGCGTTATCAGGACGGCCTGCCGGGCTACCTGCATGAAATCACTGCGGGTGCGGAAACCGTTGCTCCGATCTATTCCGCTGAAAAATACGCCGGTGAAGACGAAGATTTTGCCGTAGGCGAGGGCGCCGCCTGGGCCTTCGGCTGGTTTGATGGCGTCCAGCTCGGTGAAAGCTATGTGAACCTGATTCCGACGGTTGCTGGGGGAACGCATGAATCCGGCTTGCGGGCGGGCGTTTTTGAAGCCGTCAAGAATTTTATCGAGCATCACAGCCTGTTGCCCAAGGGCGTCAAGCTGCAGCAGGAGGACGTGTGCGGCAAGATGAGCTACGTGCTTTCTGCCCGCATTCTTGATCCGCAATTCCAGGGGCAGGTGAAAGAGAAGCTCAACAGTCGCGAGGCCGTGAAACTGGTCTCTGCCATGTTGCTGCATCCGTTTGAGGCCTGGCTGAACCAGAATGTCGAGCATGGCAAGGCGATTGCCGAGCTGGCCATCAAGCAAGCCCAGTCGCGCCAGAAGGATTCGCAGAAGGTCGAAAAGCGTAAAAGCAGCGGGGTCGCCGTACTGCCCGGCAAGCTGGCGGATTGTGAATCCGAGAATATCACCGAGAACGAGCTGTATCTGGTCGAAGGTGATTCGGCCGGTGGCTCGGCCAAGCTTGCGCGCAGTCGCGAGACGCAAGCCATCCTGCCGCTGCGTGGCAAGGTCCAGAATGCCTGGGAAATCGATCCCAACCGGCTGTTTGCCAATGCCGAGATCCACGACATCTCGGTCGCCATCGCGGTCGATCCGCACACGCCGGAGGCCAGCGATACGGTGCTTGCCAACCTGCGTTACGGCAAGATCATCATCATGGCTGACGCGGATGTCGATGGCTCGCACATCCAGACCTTGCTGCTCACCCTGTTCCTGCGTCATTTCCCCAAACTGGTCGAGGCAGGCCACGTGTTCATTGCACTGCCGCCGCTCTACCGCATCGATGTCCCCGCACAAGGCAAGAAACGCCCGGCGCGGCGCTTCTATGCGCTGGATGAGCGTGAGCTGGTGTCGATCCGCGAGCGTCTTGCCAAGGAAGGTTTCCGCGAAGAGCAACTCGAAATCGGCCGCTTCAAGGGGCTGGGCGAAATGCAGCCTTCGCAACTCAAGGAAACCGCAATGGATCACGCCACCCGGCGCGTATTGCCAGTCACCATCGAACACGGCGTGGACGCCCAAACGCTCACCCTCTTCGATCTGCTCATGGGCAAGGGCGAAGCTTCCGGGCGGCGGGCGTGGATGGAGCTGAAGGGCAATCTGGTGGAAGCAGATTTGTGATCAGACTTCCGTGGGTTTTGCTTGCCCTGCGACTCGACAATGTTTAGCGGTATTCCCGCTGAATTCTCAGGCCGCCGCTACCACGTCTACAACGACTGGGTGCGGCGCACGCATGGCGGGCGGGTGCAGAAGATTTCGATCGATGCGGGCTTCACCTGCCCGAACCGCGACGGCACGTTGGGGCAGGGCGGTTGCAGCTTCTGCAACAATGAAGGCTTTTCGCCGAGCTATCTGCGCGAGCAGCCGAAGCTGGCGGACCAGATCGCCACCGGCGTGGAGTTCATGCGCCGCCGCTATCCGCGCACGCTGAAGTTCCTCGCCTATTTCCAGAGTTACTCCAACACCTATGGTGATCTGCCGCGCCTGAAGGCTGCCTACGCCGAGGCGCTGGCGCATCCGGATGTGGGTGGGCTGGTGATCGGCACGCGGCCGGACTGCCTGCCGGACGAAGTGCTGGACTATCTGGCCGAGCTGGCTCAAACGCATCTGATCGAACTTGAAATCGGCATCGAATCCTGCTCGGATGCGGTGCTGGTCGAATGCCTGCGCGGTCACGATTTTGCCTGCGCACAGGATGCTGTCCGCCGAGCCGCGTCATGTGGGTTGTTCGTGACGGGGCATCTGCTCATCGGTTTGCCCGGAGAAACACAGGCCAGCCTGCTGGAAGGCGCTCGCCAGCTGGCTTTGCTGCCGCTGGATGCGCTGAAATTCCATCAGCTACAGATCGTGCGTCACACCCGCCTTGCTATTCAGTATCAGCGCGACCCGGCGAGCATTCCCTTGCCTGATCCCGACACCTATCTGGATCAGGTGATCGACATGCTGGAACTGCTGCCGCCCGCGATCAAGATCCAGCGCCTGGGCAGCGAGGTGCCGCCGCCGTTGCTGCTTTCACCAGACTGGGGAATGCGCCTGCATGCCTTTCCGGCAAAGCTGGAGGCGCGGCTGGAAGCACGCCAAACCTGGCAGGGGCGTTTGTTCGGCGTTTGAACGGTGTGCGGCATGCACGCCAGTGAGACGGCGTGCCCGAAAGCGTGCAGCTTTTCGCTCACGCACCAATCCCTGCGCCACACGTCTGGCCCGTGCTGTTTTGGGAACGCCTTGCGTATCAAAGTCTTATCCGCCGCGGATCACTGAGTTTGCTGCGCTGCCGCAACTTGGTTCAAGACTTGCTAGATATCCGTACAAGGCGTGCCGCCTTGACCATGTTTGCAATTCGCGGTCTTTTAAAGGGGAACATGATGAGCACTCAAGATACCTATGAACTTGGCGCTGTCGGCAACTGCGAGCTTGATAACGAACTTGAGCGGCAGGAGTACCTTGATGAAATGCAGCTGGACAGTACGCAGTTCGGCATCGGGCGCTGGCACGACAACGCGGAAGGGTTCATGGACTGATTCCGCGTATCACCGAAGAAAGCCTGGGTTTGTCGGGATTTCAGACCCAGGCGGCCAGCCAGGGGGCCAGCAGAACCATCAGCATGCCGGCGATGATCATGGTCAGACTGGAGATTACGCCTTCTTCGGTATCGCGTTTGTGAGCCGTCACAGTGCCGACAGCGTGCGCGCCTGCGCCGAACAGCGCGCCGCGTGCAAGGCTTGTACGCACGGGTAACCATCCCAGCAACCATTCACCCAGGACCATTCCGACCAACCCGGTGATGACCACAAAGACCGCCGCCAGTTCGGCTTGACCCCCCATTTGCGGCGCAGCTGCAATGGCAAACGGGGTGCTGATCGAACGAACCGACAAGCTGCGTTCCAGGGCTTCCGGCAAGCCCAGCAAGCGGCAGAACCATACCGTGCTGAACACGGCAACGCCCATGCCAACAACGACCCCGATGACCAAGGGAAACCAGTGACGCCGGATCACATGCCGGTATTCATGAATCGGGATGGCAAACGCCACCGTGGCCGGGCCGAGCATGGCGGAGAGCCAGTGACTCTGCGCGTTATAAGCGGCATACGGCACGCGCGCGAGCAGCAGGACGGCCATCAGGATGGCCGGGACCACGATCAGCGGAGAGAGCCACGGCCGCGGGAAGCGTTGGTGCAATCCGCGCATGCCGGCGTACAGCAGAACGGTCAAGGCCAGCCAGAACAAGCCGGAGAGAATGTTCATGATTGCTTCTCGTCTGAGTGGCGAAAGTGCTCTTCAATCCGCCAGGCCAGATCGACGGCCAGTGCAGTCGCGATCATGACGCAGGCCGTGCTGCCGATGATGACCAGAAAGATGGCGAGCAGCTTGCCATCCAGCAGCTCGCGGTATTGCAACACGGCAATCACCACCGGGATGAAGAACAGCAACATTTCACGCAACAACCAGGTTGCACCATCCGTCAGCCATTCCCGTTTGACCAGACCGAGACCAAGCAGGACCAGCGCGATGGCGATGCCGGAAACAGTCGGGGGCAGGCTGTGCAGCCAGTGTTCGGAGAGCTGGACCGCAGCCAGCCAGATGACGATCAGCGCACCGATCTGCAGAAGCAGACGGGCAAACCGATACAAACGCGGGGATAGGGAAGCCATGAGAATCGTGGAGAAGAGATGCCTGCGAATGATACGACCAAGTGCACGAAAAAGCCCGCCGAAGCGGGCTTGATTTTCGTATGAACACAATCAGTCAGCGAAGAAGTCCTTGACCTTGTCCATCCAGGATTTGGCCCGAGGGTTGTGACTGTCACCCCCATCCTTGCAAGTGGTTTCGAACTCGCGCAGCAGTTCTTTCTGACGTTCGTTGAGTTTGACCGGAGTTTCGACCACGACATGGCAATGCAGGTCGCCGTGGTAGCCACTGCGTACATTCTTGATGCCCTTGCCGCGCAGACGGAAGACTTTGCCAGTTTGCGTCTCGGAAGGAATCTTGATGGATGCTGCGCCATCCAGCGTCGGAATCTTGATCTCACCACCGAGTGCCGCAGTGACGAAACTGATCGGCATTTCGCAATGCAGATCGTCGCCGTCACGCTGGAACACGGCGTGTTCCCGGATATGGATCTCGACAAACAGGTCGCCCGATGGACCACCATTGACGCCCGGTTCCCCGAAGCCCGCATGGCGCAAGCGCATGCCGGAATCGATCCCGGCCGGAATCTTCACTTCCAGGGTCTTCTGCTTCTTTACGCGACCCGCGCCGTGGCAATCACCACATGGGTCGGCAATGATGCGTCCCGAGCCATGGCACTTCGGACAGGTTTGCTGGATCGAGAAGAAACCTTGCTGCATGCGTACCTGACCCGCCCCGCCGCAGGTCGGGCAGGTCTTGGGCTGGGTGCCGGGTTTGGCGCCGGAGCCATGGCAGGTGCCGCACTCTTCCTGTACCGGAATGCGGATGGTTTTTTCTACCCCGCGCGCAGCTTCTTCCAGACTGATTTCCAAGTTGTAACGCAAGTCACCACCGCGATAGACGCGGGAGCCACCACCACCGCCACCACCACGGCCACCGAAGATCTCGTCAAAAATGCCGCCAAAGGCATCGCCGAAGCCTTCAAAGCCTTGTGCGCCACCACCAAAGCCACCGCCGCCGGCGGACGGGTCGACGCCAGCATGGCCATAGCGGTCATAGGCTGCACGCTTCTGGCTGTCGGAAAGCATCTCGTAGGCCTCTTTGGCCTCCTTGAATTTTTCTTCCGCGCTCTTGTCATCCGGGTTGCGGTCCGGATGGTGTTTCATGGCCAACTTGCGGTAGGCCTTCTTGATGTCGTCGTCCGAAGCATCACGGCTCAGGCCGAGTACTTCGTAATAATCTCTTTTTGCCATTGCTGATCCTCAAGGCAAGAGCGCAAAGAGCGCCAAATACTTCTGAAGGGCTCTTTGCGCTCCCAGGCGCCTCTGCGGTAAAGGGGAATTACTTCTTGTCTTTGACTTCCGTGAATTCCGCATCCACCACGTTGTCATCCGCCGGCTTGGCTTCGGCCTGGGCTCCGCCCGTGGCTGCGCCTTCAGCCGCTTGCTGCTGAGCATACATGGCTTCACCGAGTTTCTGACTGACCGTTGCCAGAGCCTGCGCCTTGGCTTCGATCTCGGCTTTGTCGCTGCCCTTGATGGCTTCTTCCGCTTCTTTCAACGCGGCTTCGATCTTGGCCTTTTCGTCGGCATCGATCTTGTCGCCATGTTCGGTCAATGCTTTCTTGGTGGTGTGAATCAAGGCATCGCACTGGTTGCGGCTGTCGATCAATTCGTGTTGACGCTTGTCTTCTTCGGCATGCGCAGCCGCATCGTTGACCATCTTCTGGATCTCGTCTTCGGACAAGCCGGAATTGGCCTTGATGGTGATCTTGTTTTCCTTGCCGGTCGCCTTGTCTGCCGCCTTCACGTGCAGGATGCCGTTGGCGTCGATGTCAAAGGTCACTTCGATCTGCGGCACGCCACGCGGTGCGGGCGGGATGCCTTCGAGATTGAATTCGCCGAGCATCTTGTTGCCGGCAGCCATTTCACGTTCGCCCTGATAGACCTTGATGGTCACGGCGGGCTGATTGTCGTCGGCCGTCGAGAAGACTTGCGAGTGCTTGGTCGGGATCGTGGTGTTGCGTTTGATCATCGCGGTCATCACGCCACCCAGGGTTTCAATCCCCAGCGACAGCGGGCTGACGTCGAGCAGCAAGACGTCCTTCACGTCACCTTGCAGCACACCACCTTGAATGGCGGCGCCTACAGCCACGGCTTCATCCGGGTTCACGTCCTTGCGGGCATCCTTGCCGAAGAACTCCTTGACCTTGTCCTGCACCTTGGGCATGCGGGTCTGACCACCGACGAGGATCACGTCATCGATATCGGAAACCGACAGGCCGGCGTCCTTGAGCGCTTTGCGGCACGGCTCAATGGTGGCGTTGACCAGTTCTTCCACGAGGGATTCAAACTTGGCGCGGGTAATCTTCATGGTCAAGTGCACGGGAGCACCGTTGGCCATGGTGATGTAGGGCTCGTTGATTTCGGTTTGCTGGCTCGAAGACAGCTCGATCTTGGCGCGCTCGGCGGCAGCCTTGATGCGCTGCAGGGCGATGGCGTCCTTGGAGAGGTCTACGCCATTGATCTTGCGGAACTCTTCAACGATGTGATCGATCAGGCGCTGGTCAAAGTCTTCCCCGCCGAGGAAGGTGTCGCCGTTGGTGGCGAGCACTTCGAACTGCTTGTCGCCATCCACGTCGGCAATTTCAATCACGGAGATGTCGAAGGTACCACCACCAAGGTCAAACACGGCAATCTTCTGGTCCTTCTTGCCAACCTTGTCCAGACCGAAAGCCAGCGCGGCAGCAGTCGGCTCGTTGATGATGCGCTTCACATCCAGACCGGCAATGCGGCCGGCATCCTTGGTGGCTTGGCGCTGGCTGTCGTTGAAGTAGGCCGGCACGGTGATGACGGCTTCGGTGACTTCTTCGCCCAGATAGTCTTCGGCGGTCTTCTTCATCTTGCGCAGCACTTCAGCCGAGATTTGCGGCGGGGCCATCTTCTTGCCGCGCACTTCGACCCAGGCGTCGCCGTTGTCGGCCTTGGTGATGGCAAACGGCATCAGGTTGATGTCCTTCTGTACTTCCTTTTCTTCGAAGCGGCGGCCAATCAGGCGCTTGACGGCGTAAAGGGTGTTCTTGGCATTGGTTACGGCCTGACGCTTGGCCGGTGCGCCACAAAGGATTTCACCATCTTCCATGTAGGCGACGATGGAGGGGGTGGTGCGCGCACCTTCCGAGTTTTCAATGACCTTCGGTGCGCCACCTTCCATGATGGCTACGCAGCTGTTGGTTGTACCAAGGTCAATACCGATAATCTTTGCCATGTTCAAAGCTCCTAAATGGTGTCTCATGAAGCACGGATACGCGCTTCGAATTCATTCCTGACAACTAAGTGGGGACAAGCCGAAATATTTCAAGCCGATTGGGCCACGGCGACCAGCGCCGGACGCAATACGCGACCTTCCAGCAGGTAACCCTTCTGGAAAACCTGCACTACCGTGTTGGCGGGTTGCTCAGACGGAACGGCCGAAATGGCCTGATGTTTGTGCGGGTCGAACTTCTCGCCGACCGGATTGATTTCGGCCAGACCGCTTTTCTCGAAAGCTTTGGCCAGGTTCTTAAGGGTCAGATCCACGCCTTCACGGATGGCTTCCGGTGTGGCGCCTTCGACAGCCAGGGTCTGTTCCAGGCTGTCCTTGACGACCAGCAGTTCGTTGGCAAATTTTTCGATGGCGAACTTTGCTGCCTTGCTGATGTCTTCCTGAGCACGGCGGCGCACATTTTCGGTTTCGGCCTTGGCGCGCAGCCAGGCATCATGGTGCTCAGCGGCCAGCAGCTCTGTCTGCCGAAGCTGTTCGCCAAGACTGGGAAGCGTGTCGACACCATTCTCCTCCGCTTGATCTGCCGGTACGGCAGCCTCGTCCGGAGGGAGAACTTCGTTGGAAAGACTATCCTGAGATTGCGACATGAAACGGACTCCTGATTGAATTCAGAGCGGCATATGGGGGATAAGGCCTGCTTTTCAAGAGCATCTCCCATTTTTTTCGTGTTCTTTGTCACACTGACGCTAGAATCAGTGTCAGCGTTAAACAGACAGGGCAATCCAATCCATGGCAGATGTGCCAACGCAAGTCGGTAAATACAAGATCATCCGCGAGATCGGGCGGGGGGCTACGGCCGTCGTCTATCTGGCCGAGAATCCGTATTATCCTGATCCCGTTGCGCTCAAATACATCTCCTTCCGCGACAAAGCCAAGGATGAAGCCAAG
>JAGTRY010000037.1 GCA_018262235.1 Pseudomonadota bacterium | reverse complement strand
CGCTACGATCATGCTTGCCAACAGCCGCACCATGGGTTCAACAATATTGCTGAACCCCGGGATAAAGTGGCGATAATACAACAGATAAATACACAGAAGAAGCGCGGACAGCAACGTCAGAATCCAGATCCACACGCGGTGCATCGAAGGCTACCCCCACATTGGCAAAATGGGTGGCTTCCTCGATCACATTGGCAACGTGCAACAAGGCTTTGGAAGGGATACATCCAACGTTCAGACACACACCGCCAAGCTTGCCATAGCGTTCAACCAGAACCGTCTGCAAGCCCAGATCTGCCGAGCGGAATGCGGCGGAATACCCTCCGGGGCCAGCCCCCAGCACCAGCATTTCGCATTCGATGTCCACCTTGCCGATCGGTCCATCCGCTACGGGTGCCGCAACAGGTGCTGCAGCCGTTTCACTCGCGCCCACTGGCGCTGGCGCCGACGCCGGAACGGAATTGGCATCCAGCATCAGCAGGACCGATCCTTCACCAACCCGGTCCCCCACCTTGACCTGTACGGACTTGACCTTGCCTGCAGCAGGCGACGGCACATCAAGCGTGGCCTTGTCAGACTCAAGCGTCGCAATCGGGTCATCCACATTCAGGACATCGCCCGGCTTGACGAACAGTTCAATGACAGGAACTTCCTTGAAATCCCCGATATCAGGGACCTTCACTTCAATCAATTCACTCATTGTTCAGTCCTCTGCTTCACAACAGCACGCGGCGAAAATCTTGCAACACGCCGGCGAAGTAAGCATTGAAGCGTGCGGCGGCGGCCCCGTCGATCACGCGGTGATCCCACGACAGCGACAAGGGCAGCATCAGGCGCGGCGCAAACTGCTTGCCGTCCCACACCGGGCGGATCTGCGATTTGCACACACCCATGATGGCCACTTCCGGCGCATTGATGATCGGGGTGAAGTACACACCGCCAATGCCGCCCAGCGAGCTGATCGTGAAACAACCACCTTGCATCTGGTCCGGTTTGAGCTTGCCATCACGGGCCAGCTTGGCCAGATCGCCCATTTCCTTGGCGATCTCGATTACACCCTTCTTGTCGGCATCCCGGATTACCGGCACGACCAGACCATTCGGCGTATCCGCCGCGAAACCGATGTGGAAGTATTTCTTCAACACCAGATTGTCGCCGTCCAGCGAAGCATTGAACTCGGGGAATTTCTTCAGCGTTGCCACGGCGGCCTTGATCATGAAGGCCAGCATGGTGAGCTTGGCGCCGCTCTTTTCCAGCTCCTTGTTCATCTGCACGCGGAAGGCTTCCAGCTCGGTGATGTCCGCATCATCATGGTTGGTCACGTGCGGGATGACCACCCAGTTGCGGTGCAGGTTGGCACCGGAAATCTTCTTGATGCGCGACAGCGGCTGCGATTCAACCGCGCCGAACTTGCTGAAATCGACCTTCGGCCAGGGCAGCAGGGACAGCCCGCCCACGCCTGCGCCACCTGCCGGAGCAGTGCCTGCAGGCGCCAGCGCACCCGACGAAACCTGTGCAAGGATGCCCTTGACGAAGTTCTGAACGTCTTCTTGCAGGATGCGACCTTTCGGTCCCGTTGCCGCTACCTTGGTGATATCCACGCCCAATTCGCGCGCAAAACGGCGCACGCCAGGGCTGGCATGGGAGTTTGCCGCAGACGCAGTGGCCACCGGTGCAGCTGCAACGGCCGGCGCGCTTGCCGGTGCCACGACTTTTTCCGGAGCACTGCTAGCTGCCACCGCAACGGATGCCGTCGGAGCCACTGGCGCAGCAACACCCGCACCGGCGCCTTCGATCACCGCCAGTACAGCGCCTTCTGCAACGCGATCACCCACCTTTACCAACACCTGTTTGACCACCCCGCCAGCCGAGGCCGGTACTTCCATGGTGGCCTTGTCAGACTCCAGCGTTGCCACGGGAGCGTCCAGGGTAATCGTATCGCCAACCTTGATGAACACCTCAATGACGGGAACATCCTTGAAGTCACCAATATCGGGAACCTTCAATTCGATCTTGCCGACAGCCGCCGCTACGGCAGGAGCGGCTGCCGGACTGGCCACGGCAACGGGGGCAGCGGCCGGCGCGGAAACCGCAGCAGCGGGGGCCGCCGCCACACCAGCAGCTTCCAGCACGACGACAATCGCGCCTTCACCCACGCGATCCCCGATCTTGACCCGGATTTCCTTGACGACACCTGCCGCCGAGGACGGTACTTCCATGGTGGCCTTGTCGGACTCCAGGGTGACCAGGGGATCATCCACCTTGACCGTATCGCCGGCTTTGACGAAGACCTCGATGACCGGCACATCCTTGAAATCACCAATGTCTGGAACTTTTACTTCGATGAGTTGGCTCATTGTTTTTCCTTTTTGAAACGTGAAGCGTGATGACGCGCCATGCGCCGGCAAAACGTGAATGCCGGATTCCCCGGCATTCACGTTCCACAGTCACTCTTCACATCAAACAGTCATCGGGTTCGGCTTGTTGGCGTCGATACCGTATTTGAGAATTGCGGCGGCCACCTTTTCGCGATCCACCTTGCCTTCATCGGCCAGCGCCGACAAAGCAGCGACGACCACCCAGCGACGATCCACTTCAAAATGGTTACGCAAGGCCTCACGCGTATCCGAACGACCGAAACCATCGGTGCCCAGCACAACGTACTTGTTCGGCACAAACGGACGAATCTGTTCGGCATACAGGCGGATGTAATCGGTCGCAGCAATGACCGGACCAACGGAGCCCTTCAGCTTGGCCTCGACATGCGAAACCTTTTTCTCGTCGAGCGGGTGGAGCATGTTCCAGCGCGCGCTCGCCTGACCATCCCGCGTCAGCTCATTGAAGCTCGGTGCGCCCCAGATATCCGCCTCAACGCCCCAGTCCGCCTTGAGCAGGTCAGCCGCAGCAATCACCTCGCGGAAGATCGTGCCCGACCCCAACAGCTGAACACGCGGGCCTTTGCTCTTGGCACCATCGCGGAACTTGTACAGACCCTTGATGATGTCGGGTCCGGCGCCTTCCGGCATGGCCGGGTGCTCGTAGTTCTCGTTCATCACGGTGATGTAGTAGTACACATCTTCCTGCTCGGCGAACATGCGGCGCAGGCCGTCCTGGAAGATCACGGCCACTTCGTACGAGAAGGTCGGGTCATAGCTCAGGCAATTCGGGATGGTGTGCGCCAGCACATGGCTGTGTCCATCTTCGTGTTGCAGGCCTTCGCCATTGAGCGTGGTCCGCCCGGCGGTGCCGCCGATCAGGAAACCACGGGCACGCGAATCGCCCGCTGCCCAACACAAGTCCATGGTGCGCTGCAGACCGAACATCGAATAGAAGATGTAGAACGGAATCATCGGCACGCCATGCGCCGAGTAGGCCGTTGCAGCAGCGATCCAGTCGGCCATCGCGCCGGCCTCATTGATGCCATCCTGCAGGACCTGACCGTCCTTGCTTTCCTTGTAGAACATGAGCTGGTCATGATCTTGCGGAACGTATTTCTGGCCTTCCTGGTTCCAGATGCCGTACTGGCGGAACATGCCTTCGATACCGAAGGTGCGCGATTCATCGACCACGATGGGCACTACGTACTTGCCGACGCTCTTGTCCTTGAGAATCGTATTGAACATCCGGCCGATGGCCATCGTCGTCGAGAACTCGCGGCCTTCACCCGAAGCCTTGAGCAGCGCATCGAAAGAAGTCAGCGCCGGCACATCCAGTTTGGCGGCGCTACGCCGACGACTCGGCAGATACCCCCCCAGATCCATGCGACGTGCGCGCATGTAGTTCAGTTCCGGAGAGCCCTCTTCAAACTTGATGAAGGGCATCTTCTCAAGCTGGTCATCCGCCACGGGAATATGGAAACGGTCACGGAAGGCCTTGAGCGAATCCAGCGACATCTTCTTCGCCTGGTGACTGGTGTTCTGCGCCTCGCCCGACTCGCCCATGCCGAAGCCCTTGATGGTCTTGGCCAGGATCAGGGTCGGCTGACCCTTGGTTTCTACGGCTTGCTTGTAGGCTGCGAACACCTTGAACAAATCGTGGCCACCACGATTGAGCTTCCAGATGTCATCATCAGTCCAGTCAGCAACAAGCGCCTTGAGCTCCGGCGTATTGAAGAAGTGCTCACGCACCCACGCCCCGTTCTTCGACTTGTAGGTCTGGTATTCACCATCGACCACTTCGAGCATGCGCTTCTTCAGCAAGCCCTGAGTATCGCGGGAGAACAACGCATCCCAGTTCGAACCCCACAGCAGCTTGATCACATTCCAGCCTGCACCCCGGAATTCGGCTTCCAGTTCCTGGATGATGCTGCCATTGCCGCGCACCGGGCCATCCAGGCGCTGCAGGTTACAGTTGATCACGAAGATCAGGTTGTCGAGCTTTTCGCGGGAAGCCAGGCCGAGCGCACCACGCGACTCGACTTCATCCATTTCACCGTCACCCATGAAGGCCCAGACCTTGCGGCTGGAGGTATCCTGGATACCACGATCAGACAGATACTTCATGAAACGGGCTTGATAGATTGCCTGCAGTGGGCCCAGACCCATCGACACGGTCGGGAACTGCCAGAAATCGGGCATCAGCCAGGGGTGCGGGTAGGACGACAAGCCCTTGCCCGAGGTCTCCTGACGGAAGTTTTCGAGCTGCTCTTCGGTCAGACGGCCCAACAGGAAAGCCCGTGCGTAAATGCCGGGAATGGAGTGACCCTGGAAGAAAATCAGGTCACCTTCCTGCTTGTCTGTCGGGGCCTTCCAGAACCAGTTGAAACCAACGTCATACAAGGTGGCGCTGGATGCGTACGATGCGATATGGCCGCCGACGTTGGTGTGCTTGTTTGCGCGCACAACCATGGCAATGGCATTCCAGCGCAGGTAGGCCTGGATGCGCAATTCAAGTTCGGGATCTCCGGGGTAATTCGGTTGATCAGCAGTAGCGATGGTATTCAGATACGGCGTATTGGCGCTGTAAGGAACCTCCAGCCCACCATCACGCAAGTCTTCAATCAGGCGCTCAATCAGATAGCGGGCACGTTCCGGACCTTCTTGCGCCACGACTGCATCGAGCGCTTCCAACCATTCCTGTGTCTCCTGCTTATCCGCATCGGATTGCAGAAGGACATGGGGCACTGCTGCCATTTTTCTCTCCTCACCAGGGGTTTATGGACCCATTCCAGTTGGAGGAACCAGAATGGTTAGCTATTTTTCGAGCCGTCTGCGCGCTACTTCAGATCCGGTGCAACCGGAGCACAGACAAGCATGCAGGACATTTGCCGTCCTCGAACGCAAGTCGGGATTTTTTCACAGCGAAACCATCGCAGGGAGAAACCACCCATAAGGTCCGTCGATTGCACAATATAAAAGAACGACCCCCTCTACGCAATGACAAGCTCCCATCAAATATAGTGAGAACGCCATAAAAAACCTTGAACAATCATTGTGTTGCAGCGCAACATAATGCAATATAAATAACCCTTCGTACCTCGCAGCCCCCTTGCACCAAGAGACTCACCTCCTCCACCCCAACCTGCTCTCCCGCCGCATCAGGATGCTTTGTCACACCTCTAGGGGGAATACCCGATGCATCTCGACGCAGACCTCCCGGACAATCCATCAGCAAACTCATCGGTGCGCACATCCGCCTGCCGCTGCACGAGATTCATCGCCCTGCAAGAACCGACCGATCAGGCGATAATCCACGCGCAACGCAACTACACCTATCTCACGGGATGAAACCCAGCGACGACACCGAGCACTCCTCGCCATCCCCTAAACGGCCCCAGTCTTCCGCCCTTTCGATCCTGATGCTGGCGGCGGTACTTGGGCTGGTCTGGTTCGCGGCCCTGCCATCGGATGTCTTCCAGGATGGCGGCGAGCTTTTGCGTTTTCCGCTGGTCATCGTCATTGCACTGATTGCAGTTGCGGCCTGGAGCGTACGGCTGGTCACGGAACAGAAACAGCGCGTCGGGCGTGTCGAAGAAGAACGCGACCTGTTCTTCAGCCTGTCCCTGGATATCGTCAGCGTACTCAGCCTGGACGGGCACTTCGAACGGATCAACCCTGCTCTCGTGAATATCCTTGGCCTCAAGCCGGAAAATGTGGCGGGAATGGCCCTCACCGACATCGTTCATGCCGATGACGCCGTGATCGCCCGGAACGGATTGACCTCTCTGGCCAGCGGCCGCCCGACAAAATTCGAACTGCGCTGCCGCTGTGGCGATGGCAGTTACCGTTGGCTCAACTGGAGCGCCAATCCGCTGCCCGAGGACCGGCGCATCTATGCCGTGGCACACGACGTAACCGACCGCAAAGCCAGCGAGGATGCACTGCGTGCGGAATCCGCTTTTCGCAAGGCGATGGAGGACTCGGTCCTCACCGGTCTGCGCGCCATTGATCTGAAAGGCCGCATCATCTACGTCAATCGGGCTTTCTGCGATCTGGTCGGCTTTGCTGCCGAAGAATTGATTGGCCAGACGCCGCCCTTCCCGTACTGGCCGGAACGGGACCATGAACTCTATTGGGACAAGCTGCGTCTGAGCCTGGCCGGCAAGGCGCCCCCTGAAGGCATGGAACAGCGCATCCGCCGACGCAACGGAAAACACCTCGATGTGCGCCTGCACGTTTCGCCACTGATCGACGCCAATGGCCACCAGACCGGCTGGATGACCGCGATGACCGACATCACCGAACAACGTCGCGCACGTGCCGAACTCCAGGCCGCCAATGATCGCATCACGACCGTTCTCGAAGGGCTGGATGCTGCCGTCTATGTTGCCGAGGCGGCCAGCGGGGATCTGCTTTACTCGAACCGGGCCTACGAAGCGCAGGCCTGTTTTGCCGGCAATGCCAGCCACATGGTCGTGCCGCATCCGGAACTGGGCGACTACCCGGTCGATCCGCGCAAGCTCAGCGCACGCGATGTCCCGCGTGAGTTGTTCGACGGCGAACTGCAGCACCCGGTCACCGCCCAATGGTTCCATCTGCGCGAACGCGCACTGCGATGGGTAGACGGACGCGTAGTTCGCCTCGCCGTAGCAACCGACATCTCGGCCCTGAAACGCGCCGAAGAACTCAACCGCGAACAGGAGGCTCGCCTGGCGCGTACTTCCCGTCTGATCACCATGGGCGAAATGGCCTCCACCCTGGCGCACGAACTGAATCAGCCCCTCTCGGCGATATCCAATTACAGCATGGGCTGCGTCAACCGCCTCAAGAGCGGCAATTACAAGCACGAAGAAATCCTGGGCGCGATGGAAAAAGCCAGTGCCCAGGCAGCACGAGCCGGCAACATCGTGCGCCGGGTTCGCGACTTCGTTCGAAAAAGCGAACCACGTCGAGCCCTGGTCAACATCGGCCAGGTCACCGAAGATGCACTGAGCATTGCCGGGATTGAAGCGCGCCGTCTCGGGGCCCGGGTCGTGATGCATATCCCGAACGATTTGCCCATGGTCATGGCAGACCGCATCATGATCGAGCAGATCCTGATGAACCTGATCAAGAATGCCGCCGAATCGATGCAGAATCTTCCTCTGGAGCAGCGCCAGATTCACATCACGGCACGCCTTGCCGATGAAGCCATCGAAGTCAGCGTCGCAGACTCCGGCTGCGGCATCAGTCCTGAACACAGGGAGGATCTATTTTCTCCCTTCTTCACCACCAAGCAGGATGGCATGGGCATGGGCTTGAATATCTGCCGCTCGATCATTGAATATCACAAAGGTCGGCTATGGGTTGACGCCAACCCGGCCGGAGGGAGTATCTTCAGTTTCACGTTGCCTCAGGAGAAAAGTCTTGAACCCGAATACGACGCATAACATCACACCGCCCGAGCAACTCGTCTACATCGTCGATGACGATGAGGCCCTGCGCGACTCCCTGATCTGGTTGCTCGAATCCACCGGGCTCAAATCCCAGGCCTTCGAATCCGCCGAGTCGTTCCTTGCCGCCTACAGCCCGAAAATGAATGGCTGCCTGGTCCTCGACATCCGCATGCCCGGCATGAGCGGGCTTGAATTGCATGAAAAACTCAATGCCATGCACGCCACACTGCCGGTGATCTTCATCACGGGACACGGAGACGTTCCGATGGCCGTTTCCGCCCTCAAGAAAGGCGCCGTCGATTTCATCGAAAAACCTTTCAATGATGAAGAAATGGTCACCCTGATCCGGGGCGCATTGCTCGAGGATCTCAAGAACCACGAAGCCCGTCAGCAAGGCGCCGATGCTCAGCGCCGCATCGAAGCGCTCACACCACGTGAACGCGAGGTGCTGGAACTGATCGTTGCCGGACGCCTGAACAAGCAGATCGCGGATGACCTGGGCATCAGCATCAAGACCGTTGAAGTGCACCGCGCACGCGTCATGGAAAAGATGGGCGTGAACTCACTGGCAGAACTGGTCCAGCACGTGATGATCTCGTCTCCCAAGCACGAGTAAAACTCGTTCATGGAAAGCGAAAGGCCCGATCAGATTGATCGGGCCTTTCGCTTTTTCAATGCAGGGCCTCAGGCAAACAGCCGGGCCAGCTCCATCCCGGGATCCTCCGCCCGCATGAAGGCCTCCCCCACCAGGAAAGCATTCACCCCTGCGCGCCGCATGGTCGCCACGTCCTGAGGGCCAAGAATCCCGCTTTCGGTCACCACGATGCGTCCGTCCGGAATCCGTCCAAGCTGGGACAGTGTAACGTCCAGCGAAACCTCGAAAGTACGCAGATTGCGGTTATTGATGCCCAGCAAGAGGGTGTGCAGCTGCAGCGCGATATCGAGTTCCTCGGCACTGTGCACCTCAACCAGCACCGCCATGCCCAAGTCATGGGCCAGCTGCTCCAGTTCCAGCATGGCCGCAAGTGCTGCGCGTGCGCTGGCAAGATTCACCGCACCATCCGGCGGCAGGAAAGCCGCCACGATCAGGAGAATCGCATCTGCGCCCATCGCACGGGCTTCGAATACCTGATAGGCATCAATGATGAAATCCTTGCGCAGCACCGGCAGACTGCATGCCGCACGCGCGGCTTGCAGGTATTCCGGTGAGCCCTGGAAATACTGCCTGTCTGTCAGCACCGACAGACAGGCTGCACCACCCTGCTCGTACGAAATAGCAATGCTGGCCGGTTGAAAATCGGCGCGGATCACACCTTTGGATGGACTGGCCTTCTTGACCTCGGCAATCACGCCAGCGCCTCCGGCGGCGATCCTGGTACGGATCGCCCCGACGAAATCACGCCCCGGCAGACCATCGCGAGCCGCTTCGACAATGGCTTCACGCGAGATCTCGCGCTCGGCAGATTCAATCTCTACACGCTTGGTTGCCAGGATTTTTTGCAGGATGTCGGACATTGCGGTGCTTTTGCCTATTCGATTTCTAAGAAATGATTGTCAAACACCGAAGCTGCGCGACTTGTCGATGAAGTCGTCCAGCTTGCGGGTCGCGGCGCCACTTGCAATTGCATCAAGCGCAAGCTCCACGCCATTGGAGAGTGAATCGCTCACCCCAGCGGCATACAGGCTGGCCCCGGCATTGAACGCTACGATATCCCGTGCAGCCGGGATGCTGCCATCCAGTGCCCCCAACAAAATGGCCTTGGATTCTTCCACATTGCTCACCCGGATTGCCGAAGCAGCATGCAGCGGCAGCCCCACATCCTCTGGCGTCAGGCGGTATTCACGGACTTCCCCGTTGCGCAGTTCACCAATCAGGCTCGGCGCGGAAATCGATATCTCGTCCAGCCCTTCCATGCCATAGACGATCAGCACATTGCGCGCCCCCAGTTCCTGCAAAACACGCACCTGGATACCCACCAGATCCGGATGAAAAACGCCCATCACCTGATTCGCAGCCCCTGCCGGATTGGTCAGCGGTCCCAGGATGTTGAAGATGGTGCGTACGCCTAGCTCGCGCCGCACCGGCCCGGCATGCTTCATGGCCGCGTGATAATTCGGTGCGAACATGAAGCCCAGCCCGACATCATCGATGCATTGCCCGACCTGCTCGGGACTCAGATTCAGATTCGCCCCCAAAGCCTCCAGCACGTCGGCCGACCCGCTCTGCGAAGAGACCGAGCGCCCGCCATGCTTGGCCACGCGCGCGCCTGCTGCAGCGGCCACGAACATTGCCGAAGTCGAGATGTTGAACGTGTGCGCGCCATCGCCACCGGTGCCACAGGTATCCACCAGCGTCTGCACATCGCTCTTGAGTGGCACCTTGGTCGCCAATTCACGCATCACCAGAGCGGAAGCGGCGATCTCGCCGACAGACTCTTTCTTTACCCGCAATCCGATCGTGATCGCCGCAATCATCACCGGCGAAACCTGCCCGGACATGATCTGTCGCATCAGATCAATCATTTCGTCATGAAAGATTTCGCGGTGTTCGATTACCCGTTGCAGGGCTTCTTGCGGTGTCATGATTCAGATCTCCAGAAAGTTCTTCAGCAAGTGATGGCCACCCTCGGTCATGATCGACTCCGGATGGAACTGCACACCTTCAATCGCCAGCGTCTTGTGGCGCAGGCCCATGATCTCTCCGTCATCGGTCCATGCCGTGATTTCAAGACAATCCGGGAAACTCTCACGTTCAATCGCCAGCGAGTGATAGCGGGTGGCCGTGAACGGGTTGGGCAGGCCGTGAAAGATGCCCACGTCCGTATGCTGGATCTGCGAAGTCTTGCCATGCATGAGCTGTTTGGCATGCACGATCCTGCCGCCAAACGCCGCACCAATGCTCTGATGCCCCAGGCACACACCCAGAATCGGTAATTTGCCCGCGAAGTGCTGGATCGTCGCCACCGAAATCCCGGCCTCGGCCGGAGAACACGGCCCCGGCGAAATCACGATGCGCTCGGGTGCCATTTCCTCGATCTGTTCAATCGTGATCCCGTCATTACGAAACACGCGCACATCTGCGCCGAGTTCGCCGAGGTATTGCACGATGTTGTAGGTAAAACTGTCGTAGTTGTCGATCATCAGCAGCATGTCGTTCTCTCCAATGCCGGTGTATTCACTGTTTGAGCTTGTCCGGACAAGGCATGTTCGCCTGGCGGCGAAACCGCCGCATTCATCACTGTCCGATTGTTTCCCCATGAGGCCGGGCGCGCGCGGGGAGACGCGCAAAGTTTTGGCTGGATGGCTAACGCCACCAGCGAAACAGGGAACGGGTGCGAAGAAGGAGACTTTTGCGCTGCATCGTGGGCCTATTCTAACAACCCGGCCGGAATGGGGAAAGCTACTTGGCAAACAGTCCTTCGTTTGTTGCAGGCACGCCCACAGATCATGGCCCGGCCTGCCAGAACGACACAAAACCGCGGCACAGGAATCAGGGCCCGTGCCGCACGGCGGTTACACAGGTCGCCTTGTTTGCCTGGCCACCTCAGAAGCAGTTCGCGACCTGTCACACGAGTGAGGCGACGGCTCAAGGCAGTGTATGGACTCGCTCACGCCCCCGCAGCAGGCCCTTGCACCACGTTTCAGATCCGTGTCGCCAATATTTCGCTGACGATTGCCGGCGTGATGTGCCCATGCTCACCCAGCTGGGTGAGCCCGTGCGCTTCAAGTCGTGCGGCAATCTTCTGCGGCGCCTGTGCCGCATCCTTGACGCCATACAGCGACAAGTGTGTATGCACGCCAAGGGACTCAAAGAATGCCTCGGTGGCCGCTATCGCCGCTTCGATACGTTCGGCCTCACCGCCCTCACGCACACCCCAGATCCTTTCGGCATATTGCAGCAGCTTGGCGCGTTTTTCCTCGTGACGGTTGCGCAGCAGGCCGGGCAATACTACCGCCAGCGTCTGGGCATGGTCGAGCTGGTACTCGGCCGTGATTTCGTGACCGATCATGTGGGTCGCCCAATCCTGCGGCACGCCGCATGCAATCAAGCCGTTCAAGGCAAGCGTGGCACTCCACACCTGACTGGCCCGCGCCGCATAGTCCTGCGGATGGGCCAGCGTATGCGGACCGACCTCGATCAGGGTGTGCAGGATGCCTTCAGCAAGCCGGTCCTGCAGTGGCGCATCAACCGGATACGTCATGTACTGCTCCAGGGTGTGCACAAAGGCATCCACGATGCCGTTGGCGACCTGGCGTGACGGCAGGCTGAAGGTTGTTTGCGGATCCAGTACGGCGAACCGCGGATAGCAATGCTCGCTGCCGAAAGCGAGCTTGTCGCCGGTGGATTCACGCGAAATCACCGCAAAGGTATTCGACTCCGAGCCGGTTGCCGGCAGGGTCAGCACCACGCCGACCGGCAGGGCGGCCTTCACCTCGGCATGCTTTGCAAGGATGTCCCAGGGTTCCGGGCCATCGAAACAGGCAGCGGCCGCGATGAACTTGGTGCCATCAGCCACCGAACCCCCACCGACCGCCAGCAGGAAGTCCACGCCTTCGCGTTTGACGACATCGACCGCACGCATCAACGTTTCGTAACGCGGGTTCGGCTCGATCCCGCCGAATTCCAGCCACTGATACCCCGCCAGCGCGGTCTTGACCTGCTCATACACACCGTTCTGCTTGATGCTGCCGCCACCATAAGTGACGAGCACCTTGGCGCCAGCAGGAATCTGGCCGGCAATCGCGGCAATCTGGCCCTGACCGAAAAGGATGCGTGTGGGGTTGTAGTAGCTGAAATTCTGCATGACATGGACTCCTGAACAGGTTACGGCAGCACCCCCAGCAGCGAAAGCGTCTCACGAAGCTTCTCACGCTTGGCTTCCGTAAGGGGTACCGCCGGTGGCAACACATGGGTGGAAATATCGACTCCGACCATCTTCGCAGCTTCTTTCACGACAGCATAGAACGGCGCTTCCAGTCCGAAGATCGGCGGACACAGACTCAGCTGCTGCTGCATTTCGATGAGTTTGGCGCCATCTTTGGCATGAAAAGCTTGCCAGATTCCGACCGAAATATGCGGGGCAAAGTTCATCGAAGAAGGGAATCCGCCATCGCCGCCAATGATCAGGGTATCCAGCATGTACTCGTCGAATCCGGCGTACACGGCAAAATCCGGGCGCACCGGTTTGACGGCCTGAATCACGTCGCGGATATGCCGGATGGTATCCGTGGTGTCTTTCACGCCAACGATGTTGGGACATTCCAGCGCCAGCTGGCGAATCATCGCCGGTGACAGATCCTGCCCGGTCAGCAAGGGGAAGTTGTAGAGGATCAGCGGCAGATCGACCGCAGCAGCCAGACGCCGGTAGTGCAGCATGATGTTGTCCGGCAGCAGCAGCGCATAGAAGGGATTCACCGCAACCACGCCGTTTGCACCAATCGCTTTGGCATGCAGACCGAATTCGATGGCCTGCTGGGTACTGCACGAGGCGATGCCGATCAGCACCGGTACGCGTCCGGCAACGTGGCTCACGGCAAACTCTGCCACCTCACGCCGCTGTGCCTCGCTCATCTGGCTGAATTCACCGGCACTCCCGCAACAGAACACGGCGTCAGCCCCACCGGCAATCACGAAATCGAGCATGTTGCCCATACCCGTACGATCCAGTTGACCGGCTGCGGTCCAGATCGTGGGGACGGGAGGAATGTTGCCGCGGAACAAGGGGGAACTAGCCATTTTTAGATCCTTTGATGAAGAAACAAATGGCTAGCCTACGGACAGGACCAGACGACGGGAATACGTACAAGCCGCAATTCTGATCCTGCGCAAATGTGCTCTCAGTGCTGGGTATCGAGTCCGGCTTCGGCGATTTCGGCAGCACGGATCACCGCGCGTGCCTTGTTCAGCGTTTCCTGCCATTCGGCCGCAGGATCGGAATCCGCCACGATCCCACCGCCAGCTTGCACGTACATGCGGCCATCCTTGATCACCGCGGTGCGGATCGCAATCGCCATATCCATCTCGCCATCAAAGCCGATATAGCCCGCCGAGCCCGCGTAGATGCCACGTTTGACCGGTTCAAGCTCATCGATGATTTCCATCGCCCGCACCTTGGGGGAACCGGAAACCGTGCCGGCCGGGAAAGTCGCGCGCAGCACGGCGAGCGCGGCTGCACGCTTGTCCTGGTCGGGCGGCAAGGTGCCTTCGACATTGGACACCATGTGCATGACATGAGAATAGCGTTCAACGATGAATTTCTCGGTCACCTTCACCGTTCCGGTCTGCGCCACACGCCCCACATCGTTGCGCCCCAGATCGAGCAGCTGCAGGTGTTCGGCCCGTTCCTTCTCGTCGGCGAGCAGTTCGCGTTCCAGTGCCAGATCTTCCTCATGCGTGGCACCGCGCTTGCGCGTGCCGGCAATCGGCCGCAGGGTCACGACCTGATTGTCGCCTTCGTGTTCGAGCTTGACGAGGATCTCCGGCGAAGCGCCCACCACATGGAAGTCTTCAAAGTTGAAGTAGAACATGTAGGGCGACGGATTCAAGGCGCGCAGGCTGCGGTACAAGGCCATCGGGCTCGCCGAGAAGGGCTTGCTCATGCGATGCGAAAGTACCACCTGCATGATGTCCCCATCCACAATGTATTGCTTGGCACGCAGGACGGCGGTGCGATGGGCGTCTTCGCCGGTCACCGAAACCACCGGTTTCGATTCGGTGCGCTTGGAAACCGGTGCCACCAGCGGCTCGCGCAACTTGGCCAGCAGTGCTGCCAGACGCTGTTGGGCACGCTTGTAGGCACCCGGAACTTCCGGCTCGGCATACACCACCAGGGTCAGCTTGCCGGAAAGGTTGTCTACAATCGCCAGTTCTTCGGAGAGCAGCAGGGCAATGTCCGGCAAGCCCAGTTCGTCCTTGGGTTCATGCCCGGCCAGACGCGGCTCGATGTAGCGCACCGTGTCGTAGCCGAAGCAGCCGACCAGGCCGCCACAATAGCGCGGCAAACCATCCTTGGGCGGCACCTTGATGCGCTGCATGAATTCGCCGATATAGGCGAGCGGATCGCCATAATCACGCCGTTCAACGATGCGGTCATGCGCCAGCAGCAACACGCTGCGCCCGCGCACTTCGATGCGCGTATGGGCACGCAGGCCGATGATGGAGTAGCGCCCGAAGCGCTCACCGCCCTGCACGGATTCGAGCAGGTAGGTATAAGGCTCGTTGGCCAGCTTGAGGTAGACGGATAGCGGGGTGTCGAGATCAGCAAACGTCTCGACGGTAAGCGGGATACGGTTGTAACCCTCGGCAGCAAGCGCCTGGAATTCTTGTTCAGTCATCATGACTCCGGTGTTTCTTCAATTCAGGAAAACTTGGCCGGCAAGCATGCCGGCCCGTGACGCAACACTCACTCAGTGAGCGCGCCATGAACTCCCGGTGCGCTGCCAACGGAAGGCTGCGCATGACGGGAGGATCTCCTCTGCGAGAAACAGGCTCTTGCAAGTCACGATGATGGAATTCAGGGTTGAAGCCTACATTTCAAGGAACGTCTGAAAATGAAGCGAAGCGGTTCTGACTAGGCGCGCCGACGATGACAGTACATCGAGTACGGCAAGGAGGCGCAACAACGTCAGAATCATTTTCAGGCGTTCGTCAGCAAAGCAGGCAATTCAAGGAAGCTGGATAGTAACCCGTCGCAATCTTCAGTGTCCACGGGCACACCCTCGTTGTAGCCATAGGTCATCAGCAACACCGGAATGCCCGCCCGGCGTGCGCACAGCGCATCGTTGCCGGAGTCTCCAACCATCAGGGCGTGCTCGCGCGTCACCCCGACCTGCTCACAGGCATGCCACAGTGGCTCGGGATCCGGCTTCTTCTGCGGCAGGGTGTCGCCACCAATCAAGCAATCCATGTAGGGCAGCAGCCCGAGCTTGTCGAGCAAGGGAGCGATGAATGCCTCGGCCTTGTTGGTCACGCAGCCCAGCTTGAGGCCACGCGTGCGCAGCAGCGGTAAGGCTTCATGCACGCCCGGATAAGCCACGGTCAGCAATCCATTGGTGTCGTCGTAATGCTTGAGAAATACATGAATCGCCTGTTGCAGGCGTTCGGGGGACACCGGGCTGCGGCCCACAGTCAGCGCACGCTCGACCATCACTGGAATGCCCTTGCCGACGAAAGTCGCGATTTCTGCATCGCTGCGGGTTGCTTCGCCCAGTTCAGCCAGCATGCGGCGGGCCGCTTCGGCCAGATCCGGAACGGAATCGACAAGCGTGCCATCCAGATCGAAGAAGATGGCCCGGGGAGAAAACTTCGGGGTCATGCCATGTTTCCTATGCGTTCAATGCGGCCTGCGCGCGGCGCAGCCATTCAGCGTTATGGGCCTTGGCATGACTATGCCAATGACCGGAATCCTTGATGATCTGCTGGTACAGGCTCCGCGCCTGCTGCCGCGCATCCTCGTCCGCCTGCTCCGACAGCCAATCGGCATAGCGGCACTTCGGTTCGGCATCGGTGGCCACCTGTAACGCAAGCTCGAACGCCTCGCGCACCCCGTCAAGCTGTGCTGCTGCCCGGGCGCGGGCATACAGCAAGGCGGCTTCGGGATGGCGGCAGGCGTCCTTGTTGTCGGCATACAGCCGCTCCAGGCTCGCCACGGCGTCTTGTGGCTGATTCGCAGCCAGTTGCGTGCGGGCCAGACCACGCAGCACCACGGCATCGGTTGCAAACGGCCCTTGAGCAGCCTCCAGATAGTGCTGCAAGGCGCCCGGAACATTCCCGGTATCAAGCAGAGCCGCCGCCAGACGCAAGCGATTGTTGATGGTCGGCGTCAGCTCGTATGCCCGCCCGGCCTCGCGCAATTCCCGTCCCGGATCAATCGCCTGCGCCACCACCCGTTTGGCAGCACGCACCCCCCGACTTTCGCGCAGCTCGGGCAGATAGGCCACAAAGAAATACACGATGCTGCCCAGCAGCGGAAATGAAAACAGGATCAGCAACCAGTAGAGGTTGTGCCCGCGCCGCACGGCATGGATGCCGAAATACAAAGCGATCAGGATATGCAGACCGATGCCAAAGATGGGCATGAATACTCCGCTCAGTCGGTAAAAACAGAGGTCACAGGATAGCAGCGCAAGCTAACGTGGCTGCAGAGGCCGGAACACCAGCTTGATCGTCTGGGAAGTATCCGCCTCGCGTATGCTGCCAGGCACCGGTAGCGGTTCAGCACGCCGCAACGCCGCAAGCACGGATTTGTCCAGCGCCGGATGCCCACTTGAACGCGCCACGCGTGCGCCTATCGTACGACCGCCCGGCGTCAGTGCCGCCTCGATCACGACTTCGGCATCCTTCGGAAATTTCCCCTTGGGCAAGATCAGGTTCGCACGCAGCTTGGCCGAGATCGCCCGCGCAACGGCCAGGTCGGAAGTGTTTTGCCACGACTCGCCGATGATCACGCCTGGCGGCAAAGCCATCACGCCAGCAGGCAGCTCCTCTTCTTTCGCGACAGGCTTGCTTGCCGCAGGCTCCGGTTGCACCGGACACACTGCGGCAGGGGACGATTCGGCAGCCGGCTTGGGACAGGGGCAAGGCGGGGGCTGCAACCAGGCACACCCCGTCGACAACACCACGCAGAGCACCAGCCCCGGAGCATTTCTCAGCATCATGATGCGCTCGCTACCTCTTGCAACGCGGCACGCATCGCGGTGATCACCGAATCGTAGCGGTTCGGATCCGTGTCCTTGCCGGCACCAAACACCGCCGAGCCGGCCACGAAGGTATCGACGCCAGCGGCAGCGATCTCGGCGATGTTGGCCGGCTTCACCCCGCCATCGATCTCCAGACGGATGTGCCGGCCCGCATCACGTTCATACGCATCCAGCCGGGCGCGCGCCAGCCGCGCCTTGGGCAGGGTTGATGGAATGAAACTCTGCCCACCGAAACCGGGGTTCACCGACATCAGCATGATCAGATCGAGCTTGTCCATCACATGGTCCAGCCACTCCAGCGGCGTGGCTGGATTGAACACCAGCCCGGCCTGACAACCATGATCGCGGATCAGCTGCAGGGTGCGGTCCACGTGACGCGAGGCTTCCGGGTGAAAGGTGATGATGTTGGCACCCGCCTTGGCGAACATCGGCACCAGCGCATCCACCGGCTCGACCATCAGGTGTACGTCGATGGGTGCGGTGGTGCAAGGGCGGATCGCCTCACAGACCAGCGGGCCGATGGTGAGATTGGGTACGTAATGGTTGTCCATCACGTCAAAGTGCAACCAGTCGGCACCTGAAGCGATGACTTTTTCGACCTCGTCACCCAGACGGGCGAAATTGGCCGAGAGCAGACTGGGAGCAAGAATATAGGAGCGATCCGTCATGGCAGGTTCAGCTGATTCGACAAAGCGTTATTATCCCAGTCGCCCCCCAACAGACGCCAGCAAAAAAAGATGAGCCCAAGTCATCCCCCTCACGCAATCAAAGTCGAAACCGTCGCTCACTACGTTGCCGAGCAATCCGAACCAGACGAAAAACGTTATGTTTTCGCCTATCAGATCACCATCCGCAACATCGGCAGCAAGCCGGCGAAACTGCTCAGCCGCCACTGGTACATCACCGATGCCGAAGGCGTGATCGATGAAGTGCAAGGTGAAGGTGTCGTCGGCGAACAGCCACTGCTCGCCCCCGGCCAAAGCTTCGAATACACCAGCGGCTGTGCGCTCACCACCCCTTTTGGCAGCATGCGCGGACGCTACCATTTCGTTACCGAGGATGGCACAGCCTTTGATGCCGACATCCCGGAATTTTTCCTGGTCGGCCCACGCACACTGCATTGACCCCCTGAACAAGCCTGTCAGGCCCGCGTTCTCAGGGCAGACTGTGCGCACCACTGACAGGGATAGTGGCCCCCGGCTGGAGGCCATGCCCTTTTCGCGGAGCAGATGCATGCAAAACCGGGCAAAAGAAACAGGCAAACAACCGTGCGCAAGGCATAAACGTTACGGGCATGCACTCACGGCAGCCGTGATTGTCACCTTTGTCAATTGTTCGAGCGCCGCGCAGCAGGTGCTCGATCCTCCCCGAAACCCGCTTGCACCGCCTGCGGACAGCGTGATCTTCTCCACCCGCTTCGAGCGTCCGGAAGCCCTGCCGGTCATCGAAGCCTTTGGCGCCACCCGCGTCGAATGGCTCTACGCCAGAATCCCAGCCTATGTCGCCAACCTCAAGACCAGGGGTCTCGCTGTCGGCACGACGCTGAATGCCAATCACGCCGTGCCCCCCGCAGGGCTCGCGAGAACTTTCGATGACCAGCCACTGATCGCGCCCTGGATGCAAAGCTGGGGAGCAAAGTGGATCAGCATCGCCAGCCCGGCCACGCGCGAAGCTTTGCTCGCTGAAGCGCGCAGACAAATCGGCTTCGGCGTAGCAGCGATCCAGTTTGATGATCCACGCCTCGACGTAGCGGCCCTGGAGTTCGGCGGTGAATACTCGGAAGCGGCGCGGCAAGGCTTCGCCCGCTGGCTGGCGGATCCAGCCCACGCCCTGCCTGCGAACCTGCCCGCGGAGGTACGCAGCGGGCAGTTCGACTATCGCCATTACCTGCGCAACAGCCTCGGCTTCGCCACGCCGCAGGAGGCCCAGCAAAACCGCCTACGTTCGCCGCTCAACCCGGCCTGGGAACGCTTTCACCTCGAAAACGTGCGCGGTTTCTTCCAGCGTCTGCGCACCGAACTGGCCCCTGGCAGCGTCGCCCTGAGTCTCAACCTCACCAATCCACAACCGGACAAGCGCACACTGCAACTGCTGGATCTCGCAGACTACGTAATGGCCGAGATGCGCCCGATCTCCCCGCCCAACCTCGCGCTCACCACGGCGACCGTGCTGGGGCGTGGTATCGGTTTCGTCCCCAGCCTCACGCCACACGGCACAGCTGAGACACGCCGCGCCATCGCCCTGCTCTATGCGCTGGGCGCCCCACCGCTGGTGCCGTGGGATGTATACATGCCGGACCAAACCGACACGAATGGCGTACGAACCCCGCAAGCACGCTACTTCGGTACCCCCGCGGAATACGGCGACCTCTACCGCTTCGTGCGCGACAACCCCGCTCTTTTCAAGGGTTGGGACAGTGCGGCCGCGCTGCTGCTGGTCTTCCAGATGGAGTATTACCAGAGCAACACAGCCCTGCGCCTCGCCGGCCGCCTGCAGGCGAAGCAGATCCCGTTTGCGGTCGAAGCCGTACAGCACGCCCTGCCGGAACATGCACCGGACTCCACACGCCTACTGCGTGCTGCGGCGGTCCTGCCCGCCACGGAACTCGACAAGGACTTTGCCACAACCTTGCAGGCGCAAGGCGACCGGCTGATCAGTGAGGCCGAGGCCGCACGCCTGTCCGCGGGAAGCGTGGATGAAAAAGACACCTTGCTGTTGCCACGTCTTCAACCCGCCAGACCGGATCTCCGCCTGCTCCATCTGGTACGCACCCACAAAGAGAGCGCCACACTGAATGTCCGTCTGAACGCCGCACTCCCCACGGGTCAGCGCCTGCGCGGCGTCACCCTGTACGCCCCGGGCATGACGGCCCAGAGCCTGGCGCCAGCCGATTGCCGCAGCGTGAAGGTCCCGGCACAAGGCGAATGGCTGGTTCTGGAACTTCAACTGCAAGCAGGCGCCTGCCCTTAGGCACACGACGGCGCCAGCATGCTTGACTGGCACCGTGAATTTTCAGGCACTGTGCTTGCATTGCATTTCACGATAAGTACCCAACCGGGCGAACAAGTTTTCCGGCTGCGGGCCGTTAAAGCCCGAAACGTCCCTCCGTTTAGCTGCCAAGGAGAACCCCGTGACATCCTTCCTCAAGGCCGTCTTGCTCTGTGTCACTCTGAGCTGTTCTTCACCAGTCATCGCAGCCGGTCCGGACTGCTCTCGCCCGCTGACCCTGGCCCTGCACGAGCACGGCCTGCTGTACGACTCTGCAACCGATCGCGGCATCGACCGTGATATTGCCGATGAACTGATCCGCCGCAGCGGCTGCAAGATCACCGTCACGGTGATCCAGCGGGCGCGCATCTGGCAGCTCATCGAGTCCGGCGCACTGGATTTCAGCCTGTCCGGCATCACGAATGCGGAGCGCGACCAATTTGCCGGGTTTGCCTGGTACTTTTCCAACAAGTACTACTTGCTGGTGCGCCGCGACGCGGGGGTTGCCGGGATCAGCGATTTCCCCCGCAACAGCACACTCCGGCTCGGGGTGATCCGTGGGTTCCGCTACAGCAAAACGGCCAATGCGCTTGTCGACCAGTTGGCGGAGGGCCGGCGTGTCAGCTTTGCGTCCGGGCTCGACCCGCTCTACGAACTGCTGCTGGGCAACCGCATTCAGGGCATGATCATCGAACCCTTCGATTATCCCGCAGCTGAGAACGGCAAGATCCGCGAACAAAGCAGCATCCTGGAGTTCGGAGACGACCCGGTGCCTCACGGCCTGATCATGTCGAAGAAGTCACTGAGCACCACCGAACAGGGCAAGTGGCGTGAAATCATGCGCGCAATGCGCGAAGACGGGACGACGCAACGCATCTTCGAAAAATACTTCCCGGCCGAACTGGCCCGTACCCTGACCCACTTCAGTGACTGACATGACGCGCCTGCGCCGGCATCTGCCCGTTCTACTGGTCCTCTGCACTGCGCTGGGGGCAACCGGCCTGCTTTGGCAGCACGAGCAACAGATTACCGAACGTCGTTTGCGTGCGCGTTTTGATGACAGCCTGCGTGATGTCGCCAGCCGCGTCGTACAGCGCATGAGTACCTACGAGCAGATGATGCGCGGCGTACAGGGCTTTCACGCCGGCTCTGCAGACATCCGCCCGCAGGAATTTGCCGCCTATGTTTCATCCCTGCAACTCGGCGCCGAGTTTGCCGGCATCCAGGGGATTGGCCGGATCTCGCTGATCCCGACCGCTGACAAGCTCAGATTCATCAACACCATGCGTGACCAGGGCATGCCGGATTACACCATCCACCCGCCAGGAGAGCGCCCGGTCTACGCCCCCATCATCCAGGTAGAGCCCTATGCCGGACGCAACCTTGTGGCGCTGGGGTTCGATCCTTACTCCGACCCTCTGCGCCGTGCGGCCATGGAAGCCGCCCGTGATGCCGGCATCCCGCGGATTACCGGAAAACTCCGCCAGATCCTGGATCAACGGCCGGAAGATGGCCCTTCGTTCATCCTGTACGCCCCGATCTTCCACCATGGCGCAGCGATCACGACGCTGGCCGAACGGCGGGCAGGCATCGCCGGATGGGTCTATGCTCCGGTCCGCCTTGCCGAAATGATGGCCAGCCTGTATGGCTCGACAGATCCCGACATCGCTTTCCACATCCATGACGGCATCGAAAACACGTCGGAATCCCTGCTTTATGCCTCGCATCCCGACAGCCAGTTCAACCCACTCTTGCACGGCTACGAATACATTCAGGTCGGCGGACACAGCTGGACCATCGAGGCTTACTCCCTGCCCGGTTTCGCCGCACGTTATGCCCGCAGTGACGCGAATACCATCGCCATCAGTGGCATCTGCCTGAGCCTGCTGCTCGCGCTGCTGACCCGGATCCTGAGCACCGCACGCCAGATGGCCATCAATCTCGCACAGCGCATGACCGAAGACCTGCGCAGCAGCGAGGAACGCTGGAAATTTGCTCTTGAAGGCGCCGGAGATGGCGTCTGGGATCGCGATCTGAGCACCGATACGGTTTTCTATTCCAGACGTTGCCTGGAAATCTTCGGTTATGTGCCCGGAGAATTCCCGCCCGTGCGCAGCGCCTGGATCAGCCGGATCCACCCTGAAGACCGCGCGGCCGCACTGGCGGACACGGAAGCCTGCATCAACGGTCATCAAGAAAGCTTCGCCAGCGAATACCGCCTGCGCTGCAAGGACGACACCTGGAAGTGGGTACTGAGCCGCGGCCGGGTGATGCACCGCGACCAGAACGGCAAAGCCTTGCGCTTGATCGGCACGATATCGGATATCGACGCCCGCAAAACCATCGAAGAGCAGATACGGCACATGGCCCAACACGACCAACTGACCAATCTGCCTAACCGCGCCCTGTTTGCCGACCGCCTGCAACAAGCCCTGAGTCTCGCCCGCCGGGACCATACGCATCTGGCACTGTTCTTCGTCGACCTTGATGAATTCAAGAGTGTGAATGATCGCTTCGGTCATGGCATCGGAGACTTGCTGCTGCAGGAGGTCGCTCAGCGGCTGCATGCCTGTCTCCGTGAATCCGACACTGCCGGACGCATTGGCGGTGACGAATTCGTCATCCTGCTGCCGGCACTGGGTACCATGCAGGACGCTTGGCATGTCGCCGAGAAAATCCGTTCGGCCATGGCTGAACCCTTCATCCTGGATCGACAGACCATCCGGATTTCCGCCAGTATCGGCATCGCCTGCCATCCAGAGCATGGCGACACCGACACGGTTCTATGGACGGCCGCAGATGTCGCCATGTATGCCGCCAAGGAGGCTGGCGGCAACCGGGTGGCGTTCAGTGAAACCTGCACGTTCCCTCCCGTCCCTGCTACGCCGCACTGAACAAAGTTTCTGCTGAAAGGGTTGCCCATCCTGACGCCACCAGCAGACTTGCCTATCATCACGCCCTGACTTCCCCTTTGGCACCGCCCCCATGCCTTTCTCTGCCCTCGGCCTTTCCCCCGCCCTGCTCAATGCACTCACCGAGCGGGACTTCAGCATGCCCACTGCGATCCAGACCACGGCCATTCCGGCAGCGCTGCGCGGAGAGGACATCCTCGGAGCAGCGCCCACCGGATCGGGCAAAACCGTCGCCTTTGCACTGCCCATCCTGCAACAGCTGGCATGCCTCCCGCGCAAATCGATCTATGGCGCAGCGCGACGAACCCACGCGCTGGTGCTTGCCCCCACACGCGAATTGGCGATCCAGACGGGCGAAACATTCAAGGAATTTGCGCGGCATCTACCGGGGCCGATCAAGATCGTCGTCGCCTTCGGCGGTGTGTCACTCAATCCACAGATGATGGCGTTACGTGGCGGCGCCGACATCGTCGTCGCCACGCCCGGCAGACTCCTGGATCTGATCGAGCACAACGCCCTGAGCATCGCTCACATCACCACACTGGTGCTGGACGAAGCGGACCGCCTGCTCGACGCCGGTTTCGCCGACGAGCTGCAAGCGCTTCTCGCCCTACTGCCCATACAACGCCAGAGTCTGCTCTTTTCCGCCACACTCCCACCGGGAGTACAAGCCCTGGCTGAATCCTTGCTGCATAACCCGACACGTATCGAGGAAGACGGGGACACACCCGAGATCGATCAGCACGCCCTCACCGTGGACGCCCGCACGCGTACCCAGTTGCTATTGCACCTGATCAAACAGGAAGGCTGGACGCGCGTACTGGTCTTCGTTGCCACCAAGTACGCCTGCGATCTGGTTGCCGACAAGCTTGCCCGCCGTGGCATCCACGCAGCAGCGCTGCATGGCGAATTGAGTCAGGGCACCCGCAGCACCGTGCTGGCCGATTTCAAGGCCGAGCGTCTGCACGTACTCGTCGCGACCGATGTAGCCGCGCGTGGACTGGACATTGCCCGGCTGCCGGTCGTCATCAACTATGACCTGCCACGCGCCGCGGCAGACTATGCTCACCGCATTGGCAGAACGGGCCGCGCTGGCGAACCAGGTTTGGCCATCAGCTTCATCAGTGCCGACACCGAAGCGCACTTTCGCCTCATCGAAAAACGCATGGGAATCAAGCTGGAACGGGAATACATCGACGGGTTCGAGCCCTCCGAAGTCCCCGGGCCAGGCGCTGCCACCGGTGGGGTCAAGGGCAAACGCAAGAGCAAGAAGGACAAGCTGCGCGAAGCCGCCGCAGGCGAAACTCAGGCGTCGTGATGACGCTGGACACGCAGCGTAACCCGCTCGTGAAGACGCTGACGACTGGCATCCGAAAGCATGCGGCTGGCCCAGCGGAAGACATTCGCCTCACGTACGGCCATGCGCATGCTGGCCATCCGTTCGCGCTGTTCGGCCAGGGGCATTTCCAGCGCCTGTTGCAGGGCGGTCGCCATGCCTTCAACATGATACGGATTGATGCTCAATGCTTCGGGCAGTTCGCGTGAAGCCCCCGCGAACTGACTCAGCAACAGTACACCACGCTCATCATCGCGCGCCGCGATAAACTCCTTGCAGACCAGATTCATGCCATCGTGCAGACTACTGACCATGCACACATCCGCCGCGCGATACAGCGCCAGAATTTCAGCACGATCATGATGGCGTGCAAGTAAATGGACAGGTTGATAGCCTGGCCAACCAAAGCGGGCATTGATGCGCCCGACGCAATGCGCAACGCGCGCCCGGGCCATCTGGTATTCCTGCATGCTTTCCCGGCTGGGCGCCGCCACCTGCAGAAAAACCAGTTTGCCAAGCCATTCGGGTGACGCTTCGAGCAGCCTCTCGAAAGCAGCCAAGCGCTCCGGAATGCCTTTGATATAGTCGAGACGATCAACCCCGAGGATGATCCTGGAAGACTCGGGCAGGCCATGCTGACGGCGTACTTCCGCACCATGCTCGATCACCGAAGGCCACTTTTCCTGTTCGGCGGATTCGGGCCAGGCAATCGAAATCGGATAGCTTTCAATCAGGCTCTCAGCCCCATGGTAGAGAATGGTCGAGCGCTCATGATCGATACGCGCCTCCAGGGTTCTATCGATGGTATCAATGAAATTCCGGCAATGGTGGCGCGTCTGGAACCCGATGATCGTGCTTCCCAGCATGCCATGCAGGATTTCACTCCGCCACGGACAGATCAAGAAGGCTTCCGGATTAGGCCAAGGTATATGCCAGAAGCTTATTATCGTAGCGCGCGGCAAGCGTTCCCGCACCATGGCCGGCACCAGTGCCAAGTGATAGTCCTGCACCAGAACGACCGGATCTTCAACCCGTGCTTCGGCTATGATGGCTTCCGCAAACCGCCGATTGACCGTCTGATAATGTACCCAGTCAACATCCCTGAATACTGGAAGCATATTGGCTAAATGACACAACGGCCATAACCCACCATTCGCAAAACCACTGTAGTAGCCGGCCTCCTCTTCAGGACTTAACCACAAGCGCCGCAGAGTGTATTCGGATGTGCCGGGAGGCAGGGCCAGACATCCTTGCTTGTCGGCCATCTCGCGATCAGCGCCACCGCTGCCGTGCGCAATCCATGTCCCGGAACAGGCGCGCATCACGGGCTCGATCGCGGTCACCAAGCCACTCGCAGGCTGGCTGACTATGATCTGATCATTTTGACGTTCATGAATGTAAGGCTCCCGATTCGAAGCCACGATGACTTGATCGCTGCGCAACTGCGTGCGCAACAGCGAGCGCAGCCGGGCCGCGCTCCAGTGTTCTGAGCTACCGTGATTGCGATGATACTCATCCTCCAGATCACGCAAACGGGCACGAATGTCGGCGGCAAAATCGGCTGGTAACTCGGGGGGCGCGGGGCTCAAGGGAGCTCGCGCAACATCTTCTCCACGCAGGATCCCGCGAATCCCTTTAATCCAGGCCCGCCAGCTGAGCTGCGCAGCCACAACGGTGGTCAATGCAATGACCAGGCCGAGCAAGACAACAAAGATGACGAAGTACTGCCTGGAAAGCAAGGTTCGACGCTCGACGAAGGCCAGATCATGCAGCTGGATGAGCTCCACACTCTCTCCCGAATCGAGGGCAATCGGATGAATGGAGATATGCATCGTTCCGGCTTCAGAGACCAGACGGGGGGGGCTTCGGTGAGAGATTTCATTGGCCTGGGCACAGGACAGGCCCACCGGATACTCGGGCGTCGACAGCAACAAACGGCCATCCGAACGACATAAACCCAAGGCTGTCAAACGTTCATCCTTGAGCGTACGGTCGAACAGCGGATGCAGGCGCTCGATATTCTGCCCAGACACAGCCTTGTTGATCGACTCTGACAAGGCACTGGCAACCAGCGCACTACGCAGACCCAAATCGCGGGAAAACCAGCGCTGGGTCAACGCGTCCATGAGCGGAAAAGCCAATACGACAGCGACAATCAGCGTCACCCCCAGCGGGATCAAAAACTGTAGCTGAAAGCGAAAGAGTTTCACGATTCGTGGCGAGCGCAGAAGGGCTCGGGCAGGGAAATGAATAGTTGATGTGTCTGAATGTACTACACTTTGTCGCTGTCACTGATAGCGTTGGGATCCCAAGTATGCGTAATCACTCAGCAAATACGAGCCGCATTGTACTGGTACTGAATCCAGGTTTGACCTTTCACCGCGAGGTCATTGCAGGAGTTGGAGCATTCTCTCAGGCAGCAGGACTGAAGTGGGCCTTTGAGGTTGAAACGAATGTTCTCAAGGCCCTGGCAGCCACCAAAGTGCCAGATGGTTTTATCGTCGACACGGATGCGTCCGAGGAAGTCGAGCTGCTCGCCTCGATGGACAAATACCCCCTGGTTTGTATCAGCAGTGCCGTGTCCAGCGCTTGTCCGCCTGGGGTATCTCAGCTGGCCTCGGACAATGCTGCCCTAGTAGATCTTGCCATTCAGCATTTGCGCGACTCCGGCCTGACTTGTTTTGCCTTTTACGCCAAACCCAAGTATCGCCACGCACTGTGGGCGAAAGACCGGCGTGAAGCCTTCGCTCAACAAACCCCCAAGGCATTTGGCATGTTGTATGAAATCAGTGGCAATCCAAGCGCAGAAGAAGGCGGCGAGACCCTGCTGGCGTGGTTGCACGGCCTGCCGGCCCGTACGGGAATCATCGCCGTCAATGATTCGAGCGCGCGGGAGGTCCTGCATGCCTGCAACACCCTGGGCCGCAAAGTACCGGAGGAAATCGCCATTGTCGGCATCGACAATGATCCGCTGGTCGCTGCCATGGCGCCCCTGCCTATCACCTCGGTCATGCAGGGCTCACATGAGATTGGTCGCAAAGCGGCAGAATTGCTGCATGCCAGCATGCGTGACAGGAACCGCCCTCCGGTACGTCTAGCGATAGCCCCGCGTGGAATCCATCCGGCGGCAACCAGCCCGAAGACCTGCCCTGTGCTGCGCGATGCGCTCGAATATATCGCCAGCCATGCCGCCCAAGGAATCAAGGCCGAACAGGTTGCCGATCATCTGGGTATGTCCCGCACAACTCTGGAACGCCTGTTTTGTGAACATCTGGGCTATTCCGCGCACGAAGAACTGCTGCGCACGCGCCTGGGCCTGGCCAAGCAACTGCTTCTGTCACGCACCTTGAGCACAGCGGAAGTGGCCCAGCGCTGTGGCTTCCGAACCCAGCAATATATGCACGTAGTATTCAAACGTGAATTGAGCCTGTCACCAAGCGAATTCATCGCTCAATCCGCCAAACAGCAGGAGCAAAAATAGTGGTTTGACGCAAAACTGTTGCGCGCTTGCCACACTTCGCCCCGATATCTGCGCTTGTTCACCGCATACCGGGGTTTGTTTTTTTGAATATGGCATGAGCGCCCAGCCCATCAGCGCTTCCCATCGAACGCCAACATATTCCAAATAAATATTTGGAGCGGAAACGTAAACGTTATGCCGGGAAAACGAAATTGAGGCACCTGAGTGATGTTTTGTACAAACGAATCCGACCCCGCGTAGATGTGTCGGGCTTGTTCATCCGGAAGGCCTGCACGGCACGGACGCCAGCAGACAACGCGGGTCATCCTTTCACTCAGGAGATAAATCCATGCAGAAGAAACTCATTGCTTTGGCTGTTGCTGGTCTGATGTCTGGCGCGGCTTTTGCCCAGACTTCCGTCACCATCGGCGGCAAGTTCGACGCAGGCTACCAATTCAAGCACACAGCTAGTGCCGACTCCACCGCTGGCGGATCCAACGGCGGTTCCACGACTGAAACGTTGGGTGACGGTGCTGCATCGACCTCCCGTATCACGATTTCCGCCAAGGAAACCATCTCCCCATCGATCGAAGCCGGCGTGAATATGGACTTGCGCTTTGGTACGGTTGAAGAAGGCAAGAACACCACCACCACCGGTGGTATCAACTCCAACGATAAGAAACAGGCTTACTTGAAGACGGCTGCCGGTAAGTTGTCCTGGGGTGTGATCAATCTGGGCGACAACTACTTCACGATTTCGTCCAAGCCTTACATGGTTGAGCCGAAGGATCTGGAAATCGTCAAGTACGGCATTGCGACCTATCGCTATACCGCGCTGTCGAGCCGCCTGACCGAATATCTGTCGCCGACCTTGAACATTGGGCCTGTCGCCGTCAACTTCCATGCTCAGTACGCATTTGGCGAACAAGCCAAGAGTGGTAGCAGCAACACTTCCGGTACCAATCGTGGTGACGCCTGGAACACCGGTATTGAGTGGAAGTTCTCGAAGCTGGTTAACGGTGGTTTCGACGTGCTGCGTCGTGGTTCCACGAACAATGATCTGGTGACGACCACGACCTACGCGGCTTCGTCGGCTACTGCCAACAAGGCAACCACGACCTATGCTGGTCAAGATAGCTTCAGCCTGACCCGCGCTTACGTGAGCGTCTTCCCGATTGGTGGCCTGAAGGTTGCTGCGACCTACATCAATCAAGGTGGCTATGGTCAATCGAATTCCACTGGTGCCAACGGCACCGTGAAAACGGGTTTCCAAGACAAGATCACCAATCT